>NZ_JBEOVB010000007.1:0-125988 GCF_040295245.1 Streptomyces sp. NPDC002884
TACTACGGCGACGAGATCGGCATGGGCGACAACATCTGGCTCGGCGACCGCGACGCCGTCCGCACCCCCATGCAGTGGACACCCGACCGCAACGCAGGTTTTTCGTCCTGTGACCCCGGGCGGCTCGTTCTGCCGACCATCATGGATCCCGTCTACGGCTACCAGGTCACCAACGTCGAGGCGTCGATGTCGTCGCCCTCCTCGCTGCTGCACTGGACCCGCCGGATGATCGAGATCCGCAAGCAGAACCCCGCCTTCGGCCTCGGCACCTACACCGAACTCCAGTCCTCCAACCCGGCCGTCCTGGCGTTCCTCCGTGAGGCGCCGCTGACCAAGGACGGGGAGGACGACCTGGTGCTGTGCGTGCACAACTTCTCGCGGTTCGCGCAGCCCACGGAACTGGACCTGAGCCGGTTCAAGGGGCGGTACCCGGTGGAGCTGTTCGGCGGGGTCCGCTTCCCGGCGGTCGGTGACCTGCCGTACCTGCTCACCATGGCGGGCCACGGCTTCTACTGGTTCCGGCTGCGCAGGGACGCCTAGAACCCCGGGCGGGGCGGTTTCCCCCGCCCCGCCCGGGGCACGCATCAGTAACGCCCCGACCCCGATCACCGGGGAAAGGAATGTGACACCTATGGCGGCGACTGTCACACGTTCCGGTCGGACCGACCCCGGCCTCCTCGCTTCGCTGGACCCCTTGCTGCGGGAGTGGCTGCCCCGGCAGCGCTGGTTCGCCGGCAAGGGGCGTCCGGTCACCGGGTTCTCGCTGGTGGCGGCCACCGAGCTGCTGCCGGCCGGCGGCAGACTGGCGCTCTACCACCTGCTGGTACGCGCCCATCAGCCGGCGGTGCCCGGCGACTGCTACCAGCTCCTGATCGGCGCCCGCGAGGCCCTGCCACCCCGGCTGGCGCCCGCGCTGATCGGCCATGTGACGCAGGGTCCGCTGGCCGGGCGGACCGTGTTCGACGCCCTGTACGACACCCGGCCCGCCGAGGTGCTGCTGGAGGCCCTGCGCACCGGGGCCCGGATCGGCGGGCTGCGCTGCGAGCGGGACCCCGGACAGGAGATCCGGTCGGGGCTGGTCCCGCGCCGGCTGACGGGCGAACAGTCGAACTCGTCCGTCATCTATGGAGATACGTTCATTCTCAAGCTGCTGCGCCGGGTCGTGCCGGGCGTCAACCCCGACCTGGAGCTGCCGCTGGCGCTGGCCCGCGAGGGCTGCCCCCGGGTGCCCGCGCCGACCGCGTGGATGTACGGGGACCCGGGTGAGGGCGGGGGCGAGCCGTACGTCCTGGCCGTGCTCCAGCCCTATGTGCAGGGCGCGGCGGACGGCTGGGAGCTGGCGCTGCGGGAACTGGCCAAGGGCGAGGACTTCGCAGCCGAGGCGCGAGCGCTGGGGCGGGCCACCGCCGAGGTGCACGGCGCGCTGGCCCGGGCACTGCCCACGGCGACCCTGGGACAGGCGCAGATACGGCCGATGGTGGACGGCATGACCGAGCGGCTGGACGCCGCGGCGCAGGCGGTGCCCGTGCTGCGCCCGTACGCGCCCGCGCTGCGCACCGCCTTCACCGCGCTGGCCGACCTCGCGGCCGAGGGTCACACCTGGACCGCCCAGCGCGTCCACGGCGATCTGCACCTCGGGCAGTGTCTGCGCTCGGCCGCGGGGCGGTGGGCGCTGATCGACTTCGAGGGGGAGCCCGCCAGGCCGCTGGCCGAGCGGCGGATGCCCCAGCCGGCCGTGCGGGACGTGGCGGGCATGCTGCGTTCCTTCGACTACGCCGCCCACTCCGCCGATCCGCCGTCCCCGGCCTGGGCACACGCCTGCCGGGCGGCCTACTGTTCCGGGTACGCCGAGGTGGCGGGTGTCGACCCGCGCACCGACCCCGTGCTGCTGCGGGCCCACGAGACGGACAAGGCGGTCTACGAAGTCGTCTACGAGGCCCGGCACCGCCCCGACTGGCTCCCCGTGCCCCTTTCCGCGATACACCGCCTCGCCGCACCCGATCTGCCTTGAGGAGGCTCCGTACGTGACTCCCCCGAAGAAGAAGGCCACCGCGAAGAAAGCAGTGACCGAGAAGGCGGCGGCCGCGAAGGCGGCGGGCAGGAAGACGACGGGCAAGAAGGCGGCGGGCGGGAAAGCGGCCGGTGCGAAGGCGGCGGGCCCGAAGGCGACCGCCGAGCAGGCGGCAGCGGCCGCCGAGAAGGCCGCCGCGAAGAAGCCCGGGAAGGCGAAGGGCCCGCGGGCGGCCCCCGTGGAAGCCCCCGTGGACCCGGCCCTGGGCGCCGCCGAACGGGAACGCCTGCTGCAGGGCACCCATCACGACCCGCACTCCGTGCTCGGCGCGCATCCGGTGCCCGGCGGGATCGTCTTCCGGGCGCTGCGCCCGTACGCGCGGTCCGTCACGGTGCTCTCGGGCGACCTGCGCGCCGAACTCCACGACGACGGCGACGGCTTCTTCTCCGGCCTGCTGCCCCTGACGGAGGCCCCGGTCCACCGGCTCCTCGTGGCGTACGAGAGCACCACCGTGGAGACCGAGGACGCCTACCGCTTCCTGCCGACGCTGGGCGACCTGGACCTGCACCTGATCGGCGAGGGCCGGCACGAGCAGCTGTGGACGGTGCTGGGCGCGCGTCCGACGACCCACCAGGGGGTGAGCGGCACCGCCTTCTCCGTGTGGGCGCCGAACGCGCGCGGGGTCCGGCTGGCCGGCACCTTCAACTTCTGGGACGGCACCGGGTACCCGATGCGGTCGCTGGGCTCGTCCGGCGTCTGGGAGCTGTTCGTGCCCGGGGTCGGCGAGGGCGAGCTGTACAAGTTCGACATCACCCGCCCCGACGGCTCGCACACCCTGCGCGCCGACCCGATGGCCCGGCGTACCGAGGTGCCGCCGGCGACCTCGTCGATCGTGCACGCCTCGCACTACGAGTGGGGCGACGAGGAGTGGCTGGCCCGACGGGCCGAGATACCCGTGCACGAGGCCCCGTTCTCCGTCTACGAGGTCCATCTGGCCTCCTGGCGACCGGGACTGACGTACCGTCAACTGGCCGATCAGCTGCCCGCGTACGTCCGGGACCTCGGCTTCACCCATGTCGAGCTGATGCCGGTCGCCGAGCATCCCTTCGGCGGCTCGTGGGGCTACCAGGTCACCGGTTTCTACGCGCCCACCGCCCGGCTCGGCACACCCGACGACTTCAAGTACCTGGTGGACGCGCTGCACCGGGCCGGCGTCGGCGTCCTGATGGACTGGGTGCCCGCGCACTTCCCCCGTGACGAGTGGGCCCTCGCGGAGTTCGACGGGCGTCCGCTGTACGAGCACGAGGACCCGCTGCGCGCCGCCCATCCCGACTGGGGGACGCTGGAGTTCGACTTCGGACGGCGCGAGGTGCGCAACTTCCTGGTGGCGAACGCCACCTACTGGTGCGAGGAGTTCCACATCGACGGGCTGCGCGTGGACGCCGTCGCCTCGATGCTCTACCTCGACTACTCGCGCGAGCCGGGCCAGTGGACCCCGAACGAGCACGGGGGCCGGGAGAACCTGGACGCGGTGGCGTTCCTCCAGGAGATGAACGCGACGGTCTACCGCCGCAGCCCCGGGGTCGTCACGATCGCGGAGGAGTCCACGGCCTGGGACGGTGTCACACGGGCCACGCACCACGCGGGCCCGAGCGGCTTCGGCGGGCTCGGATTCGGGCTGAAGTGGAACATGGGCTGGATGCACGACTCGCTGGGGTACATGAGCCACGAGCCGGTGCACCGCAGGTACCACCACCACGAGATGACCTTCTCGATGGTGTACGCCTACAGCGAGAACTACGTGCTGCCCATCTCCCATGACGAGGTGGTGCACGGGAAGCGCTCGCTGGTGTCGAAGATGCCCGGCGACTGGTGGCAGCAGCGCGCCGCCCTGCGGGCGTACCTGGCGTTCATGTGGGCCCACCCCGGCAAGCAGCTCCTCTTCATGGGCCAGGAGTTCGCCCAGGGCGCGGAGTGGTCCGAGGCCCACGGCCCCGACTGGTGGCTGCTGGATCCGGCGTACGGCGCCGAGGCCGACCACCGCGGTGTCCGGGACCTGGTCCGCGACCTGAACACCGTCTACCGCGCGGCGCCGGCCCTCTGGCAGCGGGACACCGACCCCGCCGGTTTCCAGTGGGTGGTCGGCGACGCGGCCGAGGACAACGTCTTCGCCTTCCTGCGTCTCGACGCCGAGGGCGCGCCGCTGCTGTCCGTCTCCAACCTCTCCCCGGTCGTCCGTCACGACTACCGCCTCGGCGCACCCGACGACGTCCCGGCCTGGCACGAGGTCCTCAACACCGACGCGGCCGGGTACGGCGGCAGCGGTGTCGCCCACGCCGACCCGGTCAAGCCGGAGCCGCAGGGCCGTCACGGCCGGCCGGCGAGCGTGCGGCTGACGCTGCCGCCGCTCGCGACGGTGTGGCTGCGGCCCGCCTGAGGCCGCACGCCTCGCCCCGGGCCGCTGCCCCGCCCAAGGCCGCTGCCCGGTGCGGGACCGCCGGCCGGTGCGGGACCGCCGGCCGGTGCGGGACCGCCGGCCGGTGCGTCGGCGTACGGGCGGGGAACCCCGCCTCGCGCGCCGGCCGCACCGGCCGTTCCCCGGCAGCGATCACGGCGCGAACCGTTGTCGCGCCCCGCCCGCCGATGCCGCGTCAGGCCGGAGGTCCGCCGAGGGCCGCGGCCAGCGCCTTCGGGAGGGTCCTGCTGTGCAGCACCCCCAGTCGCTGCGTGGCACGGGTCAGCGCCACGTACAGGTCGCTGGTGCCGTACCGCGACGGCTCCACCACCAGCACGGAGTCGAACTCCAGGCCCTTGGACTGGCGCGGGTCCAGCAGGACGACGCTCCGGGTCAGGTCCGGCTCGGCGCCCGCGGTCACCCCGTCCAGCCGGGCGGCCAGCTTCCGGTGCAGGTCGCGCGGGGCGATGACGGCGAGCCGGCCCTCGGCGGGGGTCAGCTCGGCGACCGCCTCGGCGACCGCGCCGGGGAGGTCGTCGGTGGCCCGCGCCCACGGACGCACGCCGGTCGACCGCACCGAACTCGGCGGCTCGAAGCCGGGGTGCTCCGCGCGCACCACCGCCGCGGCCACGTCCATGATCTCCGCCGGGGTGCGGTAGTTGACGCCGAGCCGGGTGTGCTCCCAGCGGTCCCCGACATAGGGCTGGAGGATCTTGGCCCAGGAGCCGACGCCCGCCGCCTCGGCGGTCTGCGCCGGGTCGCCGACCAGCGTCATCGAGCGGGTCGGGCTGCGCCGCATCAGCAACCGCCAGGCCATCGGCGACAGTTCCTGCGCCTCGTCGACGATGATGTGCCCGAACGCCCAGGTGCGGTCGGCGGCCGCGCGTTCGGCGGCGCTGCGGTGGTCGTCCTCCTCGTGGCGTTCGGCGAAGCGTTCGGCGTCGATGATGTCGTGCGCGGACAGGACCTCGGAGTCCTCCTCGTCCTTGTCCTCGAACTCGTAGGTGCGGGAGGCGTACGAGACGTCCAGGACGCCCTGCGCGTAGGCGACCTGGGTCTCCCGCTCGCGGTCCGCGCGGGCCCGTGCCAACCGGTCGTCCTCGCCGAGCAGTTCGGCCGCCTCATCGAGCAGCGGTACGTCCGCCACGGTCCACGCCCGGGTCACCGGGCGCCGGACGGCGGCCGCGTCGTCGTCGGAGACGTAGCCCACGGGGTCGGCGAGGAAGTCGGCGACCAGGCGCTGCGGGGTCAGGCGCGGCCACAACTGGTCGATGGCGGCCCAGACCTCGGGGTTGTCGGCGAGTTCGTCGCGGATCTGGGTGACGTCGCTCGGGTCGAGGAGGTTCGAGCCGTCGTAGGGGTCCGTGCCGATGCGTTCGGCGACCATGTCGGTGAGCGTGTTGAGGATGTGGCCCTCGAAGATCTCACGGGCCGCGTTGTGCGGCAGCCGGGCGGCCCGGGTGCGCTCGCGGGCCATGTTCACCAGGCCGTCGTCGAGCATCAGGATCTCGCGGTCGTGCCCGATCGCGATCACCGGATCGGGCAGCGCCTGCCAGTCGCGTACGACGTCGGCGAGGACGTCCGCCATGTCGGCGCGGCCCTTGACGGCCGCCGCCGCCCGGGTGTCGGTCGCCGTCGCCTTCACGCCGGGGAAGAGTTCGCCGACCGTCGCCAGCAGCACACCGGTCTCGCCCAGCGAGGGCAGCACCTCGCCGATGTAGCCGAGGAAGGCGGGGTTGGGTCCGACGATCAGGACCGCCCGCTTGGCGAGCAGCTCGCGGTGTTCGTAGAGGAGATAGGCGGCCCGGTGCAGGGCGACGGCGGTCTTGCCGGTGCCGGGGCCGCCCTCGACCACCAGCACCCCCCGGTGGGGCGCCCGGATGATCTCGTCCTGCTCGGCCTGGATGGTCTGCACGATGTCGCTCATCCGGCCGGTGCGCGCGGAGTCGATCGCGGCGAGGAGCACGGCGTCGCCGGTCGGGTCCTCGTGGCCGGTGCGGGTGGCGTCGCCGATGTCGAGGATCTCGTCGTGCAGGGCGGTGACCCGGCGGCCCTCGGTGGTGAGGTGCCGGCGCCTGCGCAGCCCCATCGGGGTGTGGCCGGTGGCCAGGTAGAAGGGGCGGGCCACTTCGGCGCGCCAGTCGATGAGGACCGGGGTGCGCTCGGCGTCCTCGGCGCGCAGGCCGATGCGTCCGATGTGGTGGTTGGTGCCGGAGGTGAGGTCGATGCGGCCGAAACAGAGGGAGCCGTCCACCGCGTTCAGCGCGGCGAGCAGCCCGGAGCGCTCGACGACGAGGATGTCCCGCTCCAGCCGGGCCTGCATGGGCGTGTTGCCCTGGGCCAGCGCGTCGGTCACGGCGCCCTCGGTGTCACCGCGCAGCGCGTCCACGCGCGCGTACAGGCCGTCGATGAATTCCTGCTCGCAGCGCAATTCACTATCCGGAAAGTCGGCGTTTGACAATTCCACTCCCGCCCGCATATACTGTGCTCACTGAGCTTCTTTGCAGCCTCATTCATATGAAGTCGCGAACCAACGAATATACGCAGAGAAATCCCCCGAGCGCAATTGCTCGGGGGATTTCTTTGTGGGCCGAAGACGCCCGGCCGTCAGCTCATCGCGGGCTCACAGGACCTCGTCCAGCTCCGCCAGCAACCGGCGCTTGGGCCGGGCGCCCACCATCGACTTCACGGGCTCACCGGCCCGGAACACCACGAAGGTCGGCATCGACAGCACCTTGTACGCCTGGGTGGTCTCCGGGTTGGTGTCCACGTCCAGCTGCACCACCTTCAGCCGCTCGCCCTCCTCCGCGGCGAGCGCGGTGAGCACGGGCCCCATCTGCCGGCACGGCGGACACCAGTCCGCGGTGAACTCCACCAGCACCGGCAGCTCCGCCCCCAGCACCTCCGCCCCGAAGTCCGCGTCCGTCACCTCGGCCACCCCGTCCGCCTTGATCACCGTTCCTGCCCTCCCAGCTCGCACTCGGGCTCCGGACCCCCCGGAACCCGCGCCTCGGCGGCCAGCTCGTCACGTGCCAGCTCGGCCCGGACGAGCTGCCCGGCGACCGTCTCCCGCACCGCCCGCAGCTCCCCGATGAGCGCGTCCAGCTCGTCGAGCTTGCGCCGGTAGACCACGAGCGAGGCCGGGCACGAGTCGCCCTCGGGGTGTCCGGCCCGCAGACACTCCACGAAGGGCCGGGTCTCCTCCAGGTCGAACCCGAAGTCCTGAAGGGTCCTGATCTGCCGCAACAGCCGCAGATCGCCCTCGTCGTAGGTCCGGTACCCGTTGTCACCGCGTCGCGCGGGCAGCAGCCCGCGCGACTCGTAGTACCGCAGCGTCCGGGTGGTGGTCCCGGCCCGTGCGGCCAGCTCGCCGATGCGCATGCCTACGAACGTAAGGCTTGACGCCCACGTCAAGGCAAGAGCGGTTTCCGCTCGACCGGCGAGGTGAGCACGATCGACGTCGTCGTGCGCCCGAGGGCGGAGACCGCCTCCAGGACGCCCTCCAGGTGGACGGTGTCCCGGACCGCGACCTTGAGGATCCAGCAGTCCTCCCCCACCACGTGGTGCACCTCGGTGATCTCGGGGCGGCCGATCAGCTCCAGGGTCCTCGGGTGCTTCAGGGTGTAGCCGCCGTGCGGGTCGACCCGGATGAACGCCTGGATGCCGTAGCCGAGCCGCGCGGGGCTGACGTGCGCGCCGTAGCCGCTGATGACCCCCGCGGCCTCCAGCCGCCGCACCCGTTCCGTCACCGCCGCCGGACTCAGCCGCACCCGGCGGCCCAGCTCGCTGAGCTTGATCCGGCCGTCGGTCTGGAGCAGTTCCAGGATCTGCCGGTCCAGCGCGTCGAAGGCCACCGACGTTTCGTCGGCGGCGGCCCGCGAATGCCGCGTTTCTTTCGGTGCGACGGCCGGAACTCCCATGGCTACCCCTTCAGGACACGCGTGTACGCCGGGAGAATCATGGTCATGGAAATGACACGGGAGGTAAAGGCCCGGGAAGTGCCGGCCGGGGAGCCGGAGGCCCGGGAGGAAAAGGCCCGGGAGACAGCGGCCCGGGAGACAGCGGACCGGGAGACGGAGGGCCGCGGGGGTAAGGCCCGGGAGGTACTGGTCATCGGCGGGAACCGCTATTTCGGCAAGCGGCTGATCGCGCGCCTGCTGGCCGCCGGGGACCGGGTGACGGTGCTGAATCGCGGTTCGTCCGCGCCGCCGCCGGGCGCGCTTCATCTGATCGCCGACCGTGACGACGAGCACGCGCTGATCTCGGCGCTCGGTCCACGCGCCTTCGACGTCGTCGTCGACCAGGTCTGCTACACCCCGCGCCAGGCGGCGATCGCCCGCCGGGTGTTCGCCGGCCGCACCCGTCGTTACGTGCTGACGTCGACGGTCGAGGTGTACGAGTACGAGGACTCCGTCGCCTGTGTGCGGGAGCAGGACGTCGATCCGCTGGGCGTACAGGTCGATCTCGAACTCCCCTGGCACGAGCCGGAGTTCCTCGACTCCCACTACGGCGAGGGCAAGCGGCAGGCGGAGGCGGTGTTCGCGGCGGAACCGGCGTTCCCGCACGTGGCCGTCCGTGTCGCCCATGTACTCGGCGGCGCCGACGACTTCACGGGACGACTGGAGCACTACGCCTCCCGGATCCGCGCGGGCGAGCCGATCACCGTGCCGACGGTGAACCGTCCGGCGACGTACATCCATGTCGAGGAGATCGCCGACTTCCTGTTCTGGACGGTGGGCCAGGACTTCACCGGCCCGGTCAACGCGGCCTCGCACGGGACGCTGACCACGCGCGAGCTGTGCGAGGCGGTGGCCGCGCACCTCCCCGCCGGCCGGACGGTGTTCCACGAGGTCGAGGTCGGCGAGGTGTCCCCGCTCTCCTTCCGCCGCTTCTACGGCATGGACAACACCCGCGCCACCCGGCTCGGGTTCACCTTCGGCAACGCCCGGCGGTGGCTGCGGCACGCGGCCGAGGAGACCCTGGGGACGGTGGGCTGACGTGCGTCACCGCACACTCGGCGACACGCGCGTGAGCGCGATCGGGCTCGGCGCGATGCCGCTGTCCATCGAGGGCCGCCCCGACCGGGCCCGCGCCCTGGCCACCGTGCACGCGGCGCTGGACGCGGGCGTGACCCTGCTCGACACGGCCGACTCCTACCATCTGCCGGGCGCGGAGCCCGGCCACAACGAGCGGCTCGTGGCCCGCGCGCTCGCCGGCTACGGCGGTGACACCTCCCGTGTGCTCGTGGCCACGAAGGGCGGCCGGGGCAGACCGGGCGGCGGCGCGGACTGGACGGTGAACGGCGATCCCCGCCATCTGAAGGCGGCCGCGGAAGCCTCTCTGCGGCGGCTCGGCGTCGAGGCGATCGGGCTGTACCAGCTCCACAAGCCCGACCCGGCGATCCCCTTCGAGGAGTCCGTGGGCGCGCTGCGGGACCTGCTCGACGAGGGGAAGATCAGGCTGGCCGGCGTCTCCAACACCGACACGGACCAGATCCGCCGGGCCCACGCGATCCTCGGCGACCGGCTCGTCTCGGTCCAGAACCGCTACTCCCCCGCCGTGGGCGACAGCGAGCCCGCGCTGCGGCTGGCGGCCGAACTGGGGCTGGCGTTCCTCCCGTGGAGCCCCTTGGGCGGCATCTCCCGCAGCTCCCTCGACGGACCGTCCGGCGCGGCGGCCGATGCGGGCGGGGGAGACAGTGCGGGCGGGGCAGCCGGCGAGCGACCCGCCGACGCCTTCTCCACGTTCCGTGAACTCGCCCACCGGCGAGGCGTCAGCCCCCAACAGCTCTGCCTCGCCTGGCTCCTGACCCGCTCCCCCACAGTGATCCCGATCCCGGGCGCAAGCCGCCCGCAGTCGATACGGGACTCGGCGGCGGCAGCCGACCTGACACTGACCGAGGAGGAACTGAGCCACCTGGACAAAGCGGTGCAACGGCAACGGCAACACCCCGCGTAGCGGGGCGTTGCCGGGGGCGGAGGCCGGGGCCGGGGGCGGAGGCCGGGGGCGGAGGCCGGGAACCGGAGGCCGGGGGCCGGAAGCCGGAAGCCGGAAGCCGGGGGCCCGAGGCCGAGGGCCGGGGGAAGTAGGACCGGGCGGCCGGGCCACGGGGGAGTGCTCGGC
Source organism: Streptomyces sp. NPDC002884 (assembly GCF_040295245.1). Classification (NCBI taxonomy): domain Bacteria; kingdom Bacillati; phylum Actinomycetota; class Actinomycetes; order Kitasatosporales; family Streptomycetaceae; genus Streptomyces; species Streptomyces sp. NPDC002884. The sequence goes on from NZ_JBEOVB010000007.1 coordinate 10,590, forward strand.
CGCCCGGAGAGGGTGGGGTGGTGGCCGGGTGTCCGGCCCCGGTTCAGGCGGGGCCGGACACCCGGAGTCGGGAGGGCTCAGGCCTTGGCGAGTTCCTTCTCGCCGCCCTCGCGCTGCTCGGGCACGTCCGCCGGGGCGGTCTCGACGCCGTCCCCGTCCTCGTCGAGCAGGGTCTTCTCGTCGAAGGGCAGTCCGCCGGCGAGCACCAGCTGCACCCGCGGCTTGTCGATCTCCTTCGTCCAGGTGCCGATCAGGACCGTGGCGACGGCGTTGCCCGCGAAGTTGGTGAGGGCGCGGGCCTCGCTCATGAAGCGGTCGATGCCCACGATGAGGCCGATGCCGTCCACCAGGGCGGGCTTGTGCGACTGCAGACCGCCGGCCAGGGTCGCCATGCCGGCGCCGGTGACACCGGCCGCGCCCTTGGAGGCGACGAACAGGAAGAGCAGCAGCGGGATCTGCTCACCGAGCGACATCGGCGTACCCATGGCGTCGGCGATGAACAGGGACGCCATGGTCATGTAGATCATGGTGCCGTCGAGGTTGAAGGAGTAGCCGGTCGGGACGGTGATGCCGACGACGGGCTTGCTGACGCCCAGGTGCTCCATCTTCGCGATGAGCCGCGGCAGCGCGGACTCGGAGGAGGAGGTGGACAGGATCAGCAGGAACTCCCGGGCCAGGTACTTGAACAGGGAGAGGATGTTCAGACCCGAGACGATCTTCAGCAGCGCGCCGAGCACGAGGAAGACGAAGAGGAAACAGGTCGCGTAGAAGCCGAGCATCAGCACGGCGAGGCTCTTGAGCGCGTCCACGCCCGACGAGCCGACGACCGCGGCCATGGCGCCGAAGGCGCCGATCGGAGCGGCCCACATCACCATCGCGAGGACGCGGAAGACCAGGCGCTGGATGTGCTCGACACCGCGCAGCACCGGCTGGCCGGCCTTGCCCATGGCCTGCAGCGCGAAGCCGCAGAGCAGGGCGATGAGGAGGGTCTGGAGGACCTCGCCCTCGGTGAAGGCGGAGACGATCGTGGTGGGGATGATGCCGAGCAGGAACTCGGTGGTGTCCTTGGCCTCCGGCGAGACCTGCGCCTGCCCGGTCTCCTTCACGGCGTCCGTGATGGCGAGGCCCGTGCCCGGCTCCAGGATGTTGCCGACGACGAGGCCGATACCGAGGGCGACCAGCGACATGACCATGAAGTAGCCGAGGGCGATACCGCCGACGGCGCCGACCTTGGCGGCCTTCCGTACGGACCCGATGCCCAGCACGATCGTGCAGAAGATGATCGGCGAGATCATCATCTTGATCAGGTTGACGAAGCCGGTCCCGATGGGCTTCAGCTCGACGGCGAAGTCGGGGGCGACGAGGCCCACGGCGATGCCGATGGCGACCGCGACGATCACCGCGATGTACAGGTAGTGGGTGCGGTCCCGCTTGACCGCGGGTGCGGCAGGTGCCGTATCGGGGGTGCTGCTGGCGGCCACGGCTGCCCTCCTTGACGTCTTCGTCGGCATCACCGGCGTGCGGCTCACGTCCGGGGTTTATGGGGGATTGCCGTGACTATCTCCCGCCCTGTGAGGGCGGTCACCCTTCCGTTCATTTAGTTCACACTTAACGCCGGGGGCACACTGACGACATGCGCATCCCCGCTCTGCCGAGACCCCGCAGCCTGGCCGGCCAGCTGTTCGCCATGCAGGCGGTGCTGATAGCGGTGCTCGTCGCGGGATACGCGCTGTTCACGTACGTCAGCGACCGCAACCAGGCCGAGGAGGCGGCGGGCCGCCAGGCCACGGCCGTGGCCCGCTCGGTCGCCGACTCCCCCTCCGTACGGGCGGCGATCCGGACCGCGAAGCCCACCGCCGAGCTCCAGCCGTACGCCCTGCGGGTCATGAAGGACACGGAGGTCGACTTCGTCACGATCATGAACCCGGAGGGCATCCGCTGGACCCACCCGGACAAGACCCAGATCGGCCAGCGCTTCCGCGGCAACACGGCGAAGGCCCTGGAGGGCGACACCTTCACCGAGACCTACACCGGCACCCTCGGCGCGTCCGTCCGCGCGGTCACCCCGATCGAGGACGACGGCAGGATCATCGGCCTGGTCAGCGCGGGCATCAAGGTCGAGTCGATCAGCAAGCGGGTGCAGGACCAGGTGACGGCCCTGTTCGCGGTGGCCGGCGGCGCGCTCGCCCTCGGCGCGATCGGCACGTACGTCATCAACGCGTCCCTGCGCCGGCACACCCACGGCATGAACGCGGCCGAGCTGAGCCATATGCACGACTACCACCAGGCGGCGCTGCACGCGGTGCGCGAGGGGTTGCTGATGCTGGACGGACAGTACAAGGTGGCGCTGATCAACGACGGGGGCCGGGAGCTGCTGGGCGTCTCGGGGGAGGTGGTGGGCATGTCGGTGGCGGAGCTGGGTCTGCCCGCCCCGCTGACGGGTGCGCTGCTCTCCTCGGAGCCCCGGGTGGACGAGGTGCATCTGACGGCGGACCGGGTGCTCGTGGTGAACACCTCCCCGGTGTCGGGCGGCGAACGCCGGGGCAGCGTGGTCACCCTGCGCGATGTGACCGAACTCCAGTCCGTGATGGGTGAGTTGGACTCCGAACGCGGCTTCACACAGGCGCTGCGCTCACAGGCCCACGAGGCAGCGAACCGGCTGCACACCGTGGTCTCGCTGATCGAGCTGGGCCGGGCGGAGGAGGCGGTGGACTTCGCGACGGCGGAACTGGAACTCGCCCAGGCGCTGACGGACCAGGTGGTCGCGGCAGTCAGCGAGCCGGTCCTGGCGGCCCTGCTGCTGGGCAAGACGGCCCAGGCGAACGAGCGGGGCGTGGAGCTGGTGGTGTCGCAGGAGAGCAGCCTGGACGACGGCCTGCTGCCGGAGTCGCTTCCCGCCAGGGACCTGGTGACGATCCTGGGCAACCTCATCGACAACGCGGTGGACGCGGCCCAGGGCAGCACCCGGGCGCAGGTGACGGTGACCGCCGCCACGGAGGGCGCCGAGCTGCTGCTGCGGGTGGCGGACACGGGAGCGGGCGTGGACCCCGCGCACGCCACCCTGGTCTTCGAACGCGGCTTCTCGACGAAGCCGGCCGGGCCGGGTGGACGCGGTCTCGGGCTGGCACTGGTCCGGCAGGCGGTGCAGCGGCACGACGGGACCCTGTCGGTGGCGGAGGCCTCGGGCGGCGGAGCAGAGTTCCTGGTACGCCTGCCGCTGCCGGCGCCGGCCGCCTCCGGTACGGCGTCCTCCGGTGGTGCCGGGTCCGGCGGTGCCGCCTCCGGTGGTGCCGGGTCCGTGTCGGGGTCTGGAGGCAAGGGATGACGGGCGCAGAGCCGATCAGAGTGCTGATCGTGGAGGACGATCCGGTCGCCGCCGACGCCCATGTGATGTACGTGGGCCGGGTGCCGGGGTTCGTCGCGGTGGGCAAGGCGCACACCGGCGCGGAGGCCCGGCGCCTGCTGGACCGCACGCCGGTCGACCTGCTGCTGCTGGACCTGCACCTGCCCGACGCGCACGGGCTCCAGCTGGCCCGCTCGCTGCGGGCGGCGGGGTACCACGCGGACGTGATAGCGGTGACGTCGGCGCGGGACCTGACGGTGGTGCGGGAGGGCGTCTCGCTCGGAGTCGTGCAGTACGTACTGAAGCCCTTCACCTTCGCCACGCTCCGGGACCGGCTGGTGCGGTACGCCGAGTTCCGGGGGGCCGCGGGCGAGGCGAGCGGTCAGGACGAGGTCGACCGCGCGCTGGCGACACTGCGCGCGCCGGGGCCCGCCGCGCTGCCCAAGGGCCTGAGCGCGCCCACGCTGGAGCGGGTGACGGAGACCGTACGGGAGGCGGAGCAGGGGCTGACCGCGGCGGGGGTCGCCGAGTCGGTGGGCATCTCGCGCATCACGGCCCGGCGGTATCTGGAGCATCTCGTGGAGGCGGGGAGAGCCGAGCGCAAGCCGCTGTACGGGCAGGTGGGCAGGCCCGAACTGGTCTACCGGTGGGTACGGACGACGCGCGGCAAGTGACATCCACCCACCCCTGACCACCCGCCCCCGGCCACCCGCCACCCCCTCGCTCACGGCCACGCACCCGGCTCACGGCTACTGCCACGATCCCGGCTCGCGGCCATCGCCGACGGTCACGGTCCCTGCTCGCGGCTCACGGCCATCGCTCACTGCCGCGGTCCCGGCTCGCGGCCGCCGCCGTCACTCGCCGCCACCCCCGAACGGCAGCGCGTACCGCACGACGAACACCCCCAGCCCGGCCACCGCCGCCGCCTCGGCCACGGACAGCGCCAGCAGCCCCGCCGACACCTGTCCCCCGCTCCAGTACACGACCAGCGCGGCCGTCGGCACGACACAGAACGCCAGCAGATCGACCACGCACTGCACGATCTTCCGGGAGGTCCGCCCGGGGTCGCCGCGGTGGTAGGTCTCCCACCCGAAGGCCACCTCGGTCCCGGCCAGTTCGGCGAGCCTCGGCCCCAACTCCCGGCGTACATATCGCCCGACGGCCGAGATCTTCTCGTCGTTGACCAGGTAGGTCCACCCCAGCACCACGCACACGGGCGGCAACGCCAGCAACATCGACGTCTGTTCGGCCTGGGCCGCCGCGGCGATCACCGCCGCCACCACCGCCAGGGTCACGTACAGCAGGTTGTCCCGGAACCCGATCCGCGCCTTCTGCTCGTCCTTGACGCTCTGGTACTCGGCGAGCAGCAACTGCCCGGCGCTGACGTCCCGTTCGGCCACGGCGACCGCCCCCTCCCCCGATGTTCCTGGCAGTACCTTAAGGGTGTGCCCGAGACCGAGCCCCTCGCCGTGATCCTCACCGCCCTTCCCGTCGAGTACGACGCCGTGCGCGCGCTCCTGGGACCCTTGGAAGAAGTCGTCCTCGACGACGGGACCCGCCTCGAACAGGGCCGGCTCTCCGGTACGGGCTGGACGGTGGCGCTCGCCGAGCTCGGCGAGGGCGCCCTGACCACGGCCGCGCTCACCATCCGTATCGTCTCCGAACTCGCCCCCGAGTGCCTGCTCTTCGTGGGCGTCGCGGGCGGCCTCAAGGACGACCTGCGGATCGGTGACGTCGTCGTCGGCACCAAGATCTACGCCGTCCACGGCGGCAAGCAGACCGCGGAGGGCCTGCTGGCCCGGCCCGAGGCCTGGCACGGCTCGCACCGCCTGGTCCAGGCGGCCCGCTCGGCGCTGCGGGACCTGGACGGGGTACGGGCCCACCGCAAGCCGATCGCCTGCGGGGACGTCGTGCTGGCCGACGAGCGGTCCGCGCTGCGCGATCACATCCGGCGGACGTACAACGACGCGTACGCCATCGAGATGGAGGGCTCGGGGGCGTCCCACGCGGCACACCTGTGCGGCCGGCTGGACGCCCTCGTCGTCCGGGGCATCAGCGACCTCGCCGACGCCGGGAAGGGCGCGGCCGACGCGGAGGGCTCGCAGGAGCTGGCGGCGGGGCAGGCGGCCAAGGTCGCGGTGGCGGTCCTGCGCAAGCACGACCCACGCCCCCGGAGCACCTCCGGCACCGGGGAGGAGCCCCGACACGGCGCACGCACGGGCCCAGGCACGGACTCCGGCTCCGGCTCCGGCTCCGGCTCCGGCTCCGGCTCCGGCTCCGGCGGCGACACCATCACCTTCCAGGGCGGCACCTACTACGGGCCGGTCGTCGGAAAGATCACGCGGCACGACTGACCCGCAAGGCTGACCCGCAGGACCGGCCCGCACGACCGAACCGCAGGACCGGCCCGCACGACGGTGGTGACCGACCGGCCGAGCGGTCACCACCGTAGGTTCCTACGACCGGTGACTATGTCCAAACACCCCGTAGTCAGCGCACGCTGCGCCCCCTACCTTGTCCCCCGTGCCCAGACCTCCAGCCCACACCCGTCAGCCAGGTCCGCCCTTCAACGCTCCCGCCGCCCGCAGGCTCCGCGCGGCCCTCGGCATGACCCCGGACCACGTCGCCCACGGACTGCGCGCCTCCTACGCCCTCCCGCACGCGACCGCCGATCTCGTCCGCGCCTGGGAACGCGGGGCACTCACCCCCTCGCATCCCGAACTCACCGCTCTCGCGGGCGTGTTGTGGTGTTCTCCGGGTGAGCTGATCGGCAGGCCGCGGACCCTGCGCGAACACCGCGTCGCCCAGGGCTTCGCCCCCGAGGACGTCGCCCGGGCCGTGGGGCACGAGTTCCTCGCGTACACGCGCATGGAGGAGAGCGGGCAGTGGCGCGGCACGGACCGGCAGTCCGCGGCCCTCGCCGAGCTGCTCGACCTCTCGCTGCCCGACCTGGTCACCGTCACCGGCCTGGAGGCCAGGCTGGCCGACCTGCTGCGCACCGCCGCCCGCACCCGCTGGCAGGCGTACGTCAGACCCGTGGGCAGGATCGTGCCCCTGGACCGGCGGCTCCTGGAGGAGACCCTCCAGGAGCTGCACCAGGACTACCAGGGGCAGATGGTCGCCACGCTGAGCTGGGGCGACGGCAGCGCGGCCGGTGAGGCGAGCGACGCCGGCCGGGACTTCCTCGACCGGATCGTCGACACGTTCTGGACGAGCCTCGAGAACCGGACCGCCTAGAAGACCGACTCCGCCTCGACGATCCGGTCCTTCGGGACCGTCTTGAGCTCGGTCACCGCCTCCGCCAGCGGCACCATCACCACGTCGGTCCCGCGCAGCGCCGTCATCCGCCCGAACTGGCCGCGGTGCGCCGCCTCCACCGCGTGCCAGCCGAAGCGGGTCGCGAGGACACGGTCGTACGCCGTCGGGACACCGCCACGCTGGACGTGGCCGAGAATCACCGGTCGGGCCTCCTTGCCGAGCCGCTTCTCCAGCTCGTAGGCCACCGCCGTGCCGATGCCCTGGAAGCGCTCGTGACCGAACTGGTCGATCGCGCCCTTGCTGTAGTCCATGGTGCCGTCGGCCGGGTGCGCGCCCTCGGCGACGCAGATCACCGCGAACTTCTTGCCGCGGGCGAACCGCTCCTCGACCATCTTCACCAGGTCGGCGGGGTCGAAGGGCCGCTCCGGCAGACAGATCCCGTGCGCGCCCGCGGCCATGCCGGACTCCAGCGCGATCCAGCCGGCGTGGCGGCCCATGACCTCGACCACCATCACCCGCTGGTGGGACTCCGCCGTGGTCTTCAGGCGGTCCATCGCCTCCGTCGCGACGCCCACCGCCGTGTCGAAGCCGAAGGTGCGGTCCGTCGACGAGATGTCGTTGTCGATCGTCTTCGGGACGCCCACCACGGGCAGGCCGGCGTCCGACAGCATCCGCGCCGCCGTCAGCGTGCCCTCGCCGCCGATCGGGATCAGCGCGTCGATGCCGAAGTCGTGGATCATGTCGGAGGCGCTCTCGCAGGCCTCGCGCAGCCGGTCGCGCTCCAGGCGGGACGAGCCGAGAATGGTGCCGCCGCGGGCCAGGATGCCGCTCACGGCGTTGAGGTCGAGGCTGCGGTAACGGCCGTCCAGCAGACCCGCGTAACCGTCCTCGAAGCCGATCACCTCGTCGCCGTAGTTGTCGACGGCGCGGTGCACGACCGACCGGATCACTGCGTTCAGGCCGGGGCAGTCGCCACCTGCGGTGAGAACTCCGATGCGCATCGTGCTGTGTCTCCTGCTCGCTGTTGGTACCGGTGAGCCAGGTTCGATTGTTTCACGCCGCCGAGCGGGCTGTCTCTTGACGGGCGCCTTAACTACGGCCGGAGGTATTGTCAAGAGGGATCTGCTCACCTAGGTGGGCGATTTTTGTGCCCCGTGCCCCGTGCCCCCGTAGAGAGACGGAGAGCTCGCGTGACCCGCAGCGTGTACGTGACCGGAATCGACCGCGGCGACGGCCGTCAGGTCGTCGAGCTGGGAGTCATGGAGCTCCTGACCCGGCAGGTCGACCGGGTGGGCGTGTTCCGTCCCCTCGTCCACGACGGGCCCGACCGGCTCTTCGAGCTGCTGCGTGCGCGCTACCGGCTGGCGCAGGATCCGGCCACCGTCTACGGCATGGACTATCACGAGGCGTCCGCCCTCCAGGCGGAGCAGGGCACGGACGAACTGGTCTCCACCCTCGTCGAGCGCTTCCACCGCGTCGCCCGCGCCTACGACGTCGTCCTCGTCCTGGGAACGGACTACGCCGACACCCAGTTCCCGGACGAACTCGCCCTCAACGCGCGCCTGGCGAACGAGTTCGGCGCGTCCGTGATCCCGGTCGTCGGCGGGCGCAAGCAGACGGTGGAGTCGGTGTTCGCGGAGACCCGCAACGCCTACCGGGCCTACGAGGTCCTCGGCTGCGACGTCCTCGCCATGGTGACCAACCGGGTGGCCCCGGAGGACCGGGAGGAGATCGCCGCCCGGCTCGCGACGCGGCTGCCCGTGCCCTGTTACGTCCTGCCCGACGAGCCCGCCCTCTCCGCGCCGACCGTCGCGCAGATCAGCCACGCGCTGGGCGCGAGGGTGCTCCTCGGCGACGACTCCGGGCTGGCCCGTGACGCGCTCGACTTCGTCTTCGGCGGGGCGATGCTGCCGAACTTCCTCAACGCGCTGACCCCGGGCTGTCTGGTCGTCACTCCCGGGGACCGGGCCGACCTGGTCATCGGCTCGCTGGCCGCGCACAGCGCCGGCACCCCGCCGATAGCCGGCCTGCTGCTCACCCTCGACGAGGTGCCGAGCGACGCGATCCTCACCCTGGCCGCCCGCCTCGCCCCCGGCACGCCCGTCGTCTCGGTGCCCGGCAACAGCTTCCTCACCGCCGAGCAGCTGTTCTCCCTGGAGGGCAAGCTGAACGCGGCCACCCCGCGCAAGGCCGAGACCGCCCTGGGTCTGTTCGAACGGCACGTGGACACGAGCGGTCTGCTGGGGCGCGTCTCCGCGCCGAGCACCGGCCGCCTCACGCCGATGATGTTCGAGCACAAGCTGCTGGAGCAGGCCCGCGTCGACAAGCGCCGGGTCGTCCTTCCGGAGGGGACCGAGGAGCGGGTGCTGCACGCGGCCGAGGTGCTGCTGCGCCGGGGCGTCTGCGATCTCACGCTCCTCGGGCCGGTCGACCTGATCCGCAAGAAGGCCGCCGATCTCGGCATCGACCTCGGCGACTGCTCGCTGATCGATCCGGCCACCTCCGAGCTGCGCGACTCCTTCGCCGAGAAGTACGCCCGGTTGCGGGCCCACAAGGGCGTCACGGTGGAGCTGGCGTACGACGTCGTCTCGGACGTGAACTACTTCGGGACGCTCATGGTGCAGGAGGGCCTGGCCGACGGCATGGTCTCCGGGTCGGTGCACTCCACGGCCGCCACCATCCGGCCCGCCTTCGAGATCATCAAGACGAAGCCGGACGCCGACATCGTCTCGTCCGTCTTCTTCATGTGCCTCGCCGACAAGGTCCTGGTGTACGGCGACTGCGCCGTGAACCCCGACCCGAACGCCGAGCAGCTCGCCGACATCGCCATCCAGGCGGCCGCGACCGCCGCCCAGTTCGGCGTGGAGCCGCGGATCGCGATGCTGTCGTACTCCACCGGTACGTCCGGCTCGGGCGCCGACGTCGACAAGGTGCGGGAGGCGACGAAGCTCGTCCGCGAGCGGCGCCCCGACCTGAAGATCGAGGGGCCCATCCAGTACGACGCCGCAGTGGAGCCGACCGTCGCCGCGACCAAGCTGCCGGGCTCCGAAGTCGCCGGTCAGGCAAGCGTGTTGATCTTCCCGGACCTCAACACCGGCAACAACACCTACAAGGCCGTGCAGCGCTCGGCCGGCGCGATCGCGGTCGGGCCGGTGCTCCAGGGCCTGCGCAAGCCGGTCAACGACCTGTCCCGGGGCGCCCTGGTCCAGGACATCGTCAACACCGTCGCCATCACGGCGATCCAGGCCCAGACCTCTGCCCGGACCTCGCCCCCGGCCCCGGCACCAGCCCCGTCCCCGGCCCCGTCCATCGACCAGAAGGCTTCCCAGCAGTGACCGCGACCCGTGTCCTCGTCCTCAACTCCGGCTCCTCGTCGGTGAAGTACCAGCTGCTCGACATGCGGGACAGCAGCCGGCTGGCGAACGGGCTCGTCGAGCGGATCGGTGAGCAGTCCTCGCGGCTCAAGCACACGCCGCTCGCGACCGGCGGGGCGAGCCGTGAGCGGACCGGGCCGATCGCCGACCACGCCGCCGCGCTGAAGGCCGTCGCGGAGGAGCTCGCGAAGGACGGGCTCGGCCTCGACTCCCCCGAGCTCGCCGCCATCGGGCACCGGGTCGTGCACGGCGGCAGGCAGTTCACCGAGCCGACCGTGATCGACGACGCCGTCCTCGCCGAGATCGAGCGGCTGATCCCGGTCGCCCCGCTGCACAACCCGGCCAACCTCACCGGCATCCGCACCGCGACGGCGCTGCGCCCCGATCTGCCCCAGGTCGCCGTCTTCGACACCGCGTTCCACACGACGATGCCGGAGGCGGCCGCCCGCTACGCGATCGACGTCGAGACCGCCGACGCGCACCGCGTGCGGCGCTACGGTTTTCACGGGACCTCGCACGCGTACGTCTCCCGGGCGACGGCGAAGCTGCTGGGCAAGGCACCCGAAGAGGTGAACGTCATCGTGCTGCACCTCGGCAACGGGGCGTCCGCCTCGGCCGTCGAGAAGGGCCGGTGCGTGGACACCTCGATGGGGCTGACGCCCTTGGAGGGGCTCGTGATGGGTACGCGCTCCGGAGACACCGATCCGGCCGTCATCTTCCATTTGGCGCGTGTTGGTGAAATGTCCATCGACGAAATCGACACTCTTCTCAACAAGAAGAGCGGGCTCATCGGGCTGTGCGGTGACAACGACATGCGGGAGATCCGCCGCCGGATCGACGAGGGTGACGAGCGGGCGAAGCTCGCCTTCGACATCTACATTCACCGGCTGAAGAAGTACATCGGCGCCTATTACGCCGTGCTCGGGCACGTGGACGCGGTCGCGTTCACCGCCGGGGTCGGGGAGAACGCGGCGCCGGTGCGGGAGGCCGCCGTGGCGGGCCTGGACTCCCTGGGCCTGGCGGTGGACGACGAGCTGAACGCGGTACGCGGTGACGAGCCGCGGCTGATCTCGCCCGCCGGCGCGCGGGTGGCGGTCGCCGTGGTGCCGACGGACGAGGAACTGGAGATCGCCACACAGACCTACGTACTGGTGAAGCGGCATTGATATGCGACCCCGCCGCGTGGCAACTGAGCAGGAAAGCAACTGAGCACAAGGCCTCTCATTTGTATCTTCCACCAGACGGAATATTCCGTAGCGAAACAAACCGATAGGATCGCCCCATGCGCCGTTCGAAAATCGTCTGTACTCTCGGCCCCGCGGTCGACTCCCATGAAATGCTCGTGTCGCTGATCGAAGCCGGCATGAACGTGGCCCGCTTCAACTTCAGCCACGGCACGCACGCCGAGCACCAGGGCCGCTACGACCGGCTCCGGGCCGCCGCCAAGGAGACCGGCCGGGCCATCGGTGTCCTCGCCGACCTCCAGGGCCCGAAGATCCGCCTCGAGACCTTCGCCGAGGGTCCGGTCGAGCTGGTGCGGGGTGACGAGTTCGTCATCACCGCCGAGGACGTCCCCGGCGACAAGACGATCTGCGGCACGACGTACAAGGGCCTGCCGGGCGACGTCTCGCGCGGCGACCAGATCCTCATCAACGACGGCAACGTCGAGCTGAAGGTCCTGGACGTCGAGGGCCCGCGGGTGAAGACGATCGTCATCGAGGGCGGTGTCATCTCCGACCACAAGGGCATCAACTTGCCCGGCGCGGCCGTCAACGTGCCCGCGCTGAGCGAGAAGGACATCGAGGACCTGCGGTTCGCGCTGCGGATGGGCGCCGACCTGGTCGCGCTGTCCTTCGTCCGGGACGCCAAGGACGTCACCGACGTCCACAAGGTCATGGACGAGGAGGGCCGCCGGGTCCCCGTCATCGCCAAGGTGGAGAAGCCGCAGGCGGTGGAGAACATGGAGGACGTCGTCGCGGCCTTCGACGCCGTCATGGTGGCCCGTGGCGACCTGGCCGTCGAGTATCCGCTCGAGAAGGTCCCCATGGTGCAGAAGCGCCTCATCGAGCTGTGCCGGCGCAACGCCAAGCCCGTGATCGTGGCGACCCAGATGATGGAGTCGATGATCACCAACTCCCGTCCGACCCGCGCCGAGGCCTCCGACGTGGCCAACGCGATCCTGGACGGCGCGGACGCGGTCATGCTGTCCGCCGAGTCGAGCGTGGGCGCGTACCCGATCGAGACCGTGAAGACGATGTCGAAGATCGTCACGGCGGCCGAGCAGGAGCTGTTCAGCAAGGGCCTCCAGCCGCTGGTGCCGGGCAAGAAGCCCCGCACGCAGGGCGGTTCGATCGCCCGCGCCGCGTGCGAGATCGCCGACTTCCTCGGCGGCCGGGGCCTGGTGGCCTTCACCCAGTCCGGTGACACCGCCCGCCGGCTCTCCCGCTACCGCGCGGCCCAGCCGATCGTCGCCTTCACCACCGACGAGGGCACCCGCAACCAGCTGGCGCTCAGCTGGGGCGTCGAGTCGCACATCGTGCCGTTCGTGAACAGCACCGACGAGATGGTCGACATGGTCGACCAGGAGATCGCCAAGATCAACCGCTTCAGCCCCGGCGAGATCGTCATCATCACCGCCGGCTCGCCCCCCGGCGTGGCCGGCACCACCAACATGCTCCGCGTCCACCACCTGGGCGGCGTCTCCCGCGACTGAGCGGGCGGCCCCGGCCCGCTGAGCGGGCTTGTACGGCGCCGAGGGCGCCCCCTGTGAACAGGGGGCGCCCTCGGCGTCTGTTGCGGCTCCCGGACGGGATCGGGGACGATCGGCCGGTGCTGCTCAGCCGGTCGTGTACTGGTGCAGACCGGGGACGGTCAGCGTGCCGCCGAGCTGGCCCGCCTGCTGGACCTTCACGTCGGTGAAGTAGATCAGCGGGATGTTCAGCGGCGGCGGGCTCTTCGGGCTGAACGTGATGGGTATCAGGCCGAACAGGTTGCCGGAGATGCTCTCCGTGTACATGATCGTGTCGCCGTCACGGATGGTGGACGTGGTGCCCTTGCCCGCCTGCACGTGGTACGTCCTGCCGGACTGCTTGTCGTCCACCGTCTGGTGCAGGTCGCCGATGTCGGTGCCGTCGGAGATGACGTACTTCAGCACCTCCTTGACGGTGCCGTTGGCGGTCTTCACCTTGACTATGCCCTGGTAGTCGGCGCCCTTGAGGAGCAGCGAACTGGCGTTCAGGTACCAGGGGTCGTCGGGCAGCCGGATCTTGTTGTCGATGCCGCCCTCGTCGTCCGTGGCGGCGGGGCAGTCGTCGGCGTCCGTGGTGGCGCTCTCCGAGGGGCTCGGCGAGGCCGTGGCGTCGTCGGCGGCCTCCTCGGTGTCCTTCGCCGTGTCCTCGGCCTCGTCGGCGGTGTCCTTGACGGTGTCCTTCGCCGTGTCGGTGACGGCGTCGGTGGCGTCCTTGGAGGTACCGGACGTGTCCTTGCCGGCCGAGCCGGCGTCGGAGGAGCCGGAGCCGTCCGAGGCGCCCGAACCGGCGTCCGACGACGAGTCGCCGGCCGACGCCGATTCCGAGGCCGCCGGGGACGGGCTCGAACCGGCCGTCGCGTCGGACTCGTTGCCGTCGAAGAGGTCCGTGATGGCGTCGCCGATGGTCTCCAGGACGTTCTTGCTCGTCTCGGAGGCCGAGGGGCTCGCCGTCGCGGTGTCACCGGACGTCGACGACTTCTCGGGCTCGGCGGCCGCGGAGGACGCGGCGGGAGCGGGCTCGGCCGTGTCGTCGGAACCTGAATCCGACGAACCGGAGTCACCCGTGTCGCCCGAGTTGCCCGACGTGTCCTTGGAGTCGTCCGCGGACTCGTCCTTGGAGTCGTCCTTCGAGTCGTCCTTGGAGTCGTCGGCCGATTCGCTCGCGCTCGCCGAGGCGGACGGCGACGGGGAGGCCGACGCGGAGGCGTCCGCGCCCTCCAGGGCCGCCACGCAGTCCTTGTACTCGTCGATGGTGAGGCTCTTGGACGCCGGCTGGTCCTCGGCGTTGGCCAGGGTCGGCGTGAACCCCATTCCCATGAGGACCGCCGTCGGCATGGCCGCCAGGGCTATCGCCTTGCCGGCCGGCATGTGGAACCTGGTGAAGAGCGGCTTCTTCGGTGCCGCGTGCCGCGGCCCGGTGGTTCTCACGCGGGCAGCGTCCACATCGCTCCCGGTGGAAACCTCGTCAGCCGGCACTGTGCCTCCCGTTCGCCCCGTTGGCCGGGCTCGTTCCTGACAGATCGTGCAGATCGTGCGGCTCGCCCGCCCCGTCGTCGTCCTTCGTGAAGGACGGCCTCTCGGTGGGGGCCGGGCCCGTGCTGTACGGGTTCTCGGTGAGGTCGCCCGCGTCGGCGGGACTTGCGGGGAACGCGCCCTCGGGGGCGTCTCCGGCGGTCGCGCCGGCCTCGGGGCCCGGAGCCGGGGCGGGCGGTGAGCCCGGTACCCAGGACACGGCCATCGCCCCGCCGATCAGCGCGAACAGGAAGCCGATGAGGAAACCGCCGAGGTTCGACACCGGGATGGACACCAGCCCGAGCAGGATCGCCGCGACTCCCGCGAAGACCTGTACGTGCTTCTGGAACCACAGACTGATGCCCAGGACGCCCAGCAGCACGCCGATGATCAGCGACCCTGCGCCCGCGGTGGTAGCCATCGCCAAGGTCAGGTGGCCCACCTGGAGGTGCGCGTAAGGGAAGTAGGCGATGGGGAAGCCGGCAAGAAGGACGAACAGGCCCGCCCAGAACGGCCTGGTTTCCCGCCAGGCGCGGAACTGCTGCCTCCGGCGGGTGAACTGACCGGGGGCGACAGGGGTCTCGGCGCTCATGGAAACAGCTCCCTGGTGCGGCGTTTCTGTGGTGGTGAGTCGAACTGCTGCTTGAAGCCGCGGGCTTCAGACTGGACGGGCGGGGGCGCCACCGGCCCCCCCGCCCGTCAGAGAGTGCTTAGTAGCACTCCTTGACACCCGTCGACAGCGACATCTTCAGGCCGCTGAGCTTGAAGGTTCCGGCAGTGGTGGCCCACGCCGTCTGCTTCACGTCGGTCAGCGTGGCGGACTCCGCCTGCTGGGCGAACCCGTACGGGTTGGCCGTGTCACCGCTCTTGAGGCCCGGACCCTTGGTGGCGTCCTTGGCGGCCACACCGATGTCGATGTTCTTGAACACGGCGTCCGCGCTCAGGTCCTCGACGTCGATGTACAGGTTCTCTGCCTCGACCGGCGTACCGCCGCCGCCCGCCTTCAGCGTGAGGCTGACGGAACCGAGCAGCGGGATGTTCGGGGTGACCACGGACTGGCACATGTTCGTGATCGAGGCGCTCTTGAACGCCGAGACGGCAACGGCGTGAGCCGTCTTCTTGCCGTCGAGGGTGTAACCCGAGTCGATCGCGCCGTACTGCGAGAAGCCCGTGCCTTCCAGCTTGTCGGCCGTCACCTTGAACGACTGACCGGACACGCTGAACGACGCGGCCAGTGCACCCTGCGCGAGGGCGACACCTATACATGCCGTAGCGGCGACGCTGGGCACCATGACCACAGCGAAGCGCTTCCATCTGGTCCCGCCACGCACCTGGGACTCCATATTTCCTCCTTCTCGGACGTACATCTCCTGATCCCGGTTCGCCCCCTCGAACGGCGGCTCAGCCGGGCAGGGATGGGAGAAGTGCTACGTCCTCGGGAAGGGGAGCGCCTGTCTCGGAGGCGCGAACCGCGCACCGATCACCGGCGATCACCCCCGAGCGACAACCACTGGTCGCGCCTGACACGCATCACGCACAACCTTGCCGGACAGGCTTCGCCGCAGCGAAGACCCCCCTGTCCGAGAGCCGACTCCACTGCCGTCGGCTCTGCTCGGTGGGGACCCAGGAAAACCCGTTGACCCAACCGGCTGTCGGGGGAGGGGATTGGACCGAGCGTGGCCGATCGTGGTGCATTCTCGTCGCCCGCACAAGGGGGTTCGTTACTGGCTAGTAACGGCCGGATAACCGAACAACGACCCATAGGTCTCGACCGGCGACGCAGGGTGTCATCGACGCCAGGGACAAAGCTGTTGATCGCTGGACAGAATCCGACAGAACAACGCCCGAGTCTTACTTGCAGTAACAGCGGCCGCGATTACCAAGATTTGGTAAAGCGCGGCCGCACGGGAACCACATCGGCAGAACTTTCACTCCGGCACCACGGGCTCTGACGTTTAGTGACTGGTCAGAACCCGGCTCGCGCCGGATCAGAACAGGGCGCGCGCCAGCGCTCGCCTGGCCGCCGCGACCCGGGGGTCGTCCGGCCCTACCACCTCGAACAGTTCGAGCAGCCGCAGCCGTACGGCGTCCCGGTCGTCACCGGCCGTGCGCCGCACGGTGTCGATGAGCCGCCCGAACGCGTCCTCGACATGACCGCCCACCAGATCCAGGTCGGCCGCGGCGATCTGCGCCTCGGCGTTCTCCGGCTTGTCGGCGGCGTCCTTGCGCACCTGCTGCGGGTCCATGTCGCCCACCCGCTGGAGCAACTCGGCCTGCGCGAGCCCGAGCTTGGCCTCGCTGTTGCCCGGGTCGTCGGCGAGCACGGTGCGGTACGCCTGCACGGCGCCGCCGAAGTCGCCCGCGTCCAGCGCCTGCACGGCGGCTTCGAGGAGGTTGTCGTACGGCCCTACGGGCTCGGCCGCGACCGTCTCCACGGCGCCCGGCCCGGCGTCGGCGTCGACGGTCAGGCCGGTGAGCCCGAACCGCTCCTCGGCGACCTGAACCAACTGATCGAGGGTCTGCCGGATCTGCGCCTCGCCGGCGGCCCCCTGGAAGAGCGGCAGCGCCTGCCCGGCGACGACCGCGAAGACGGCCGGGATGCCCTGCACCCCGAACTGCTGCATCAACATCTGGTTGGCGTCGACGTCGACCTTGGCGAGCAGGAAGCGGCCGTCGTACTCGACGGCGAGCCGCTCGAGGACGGGGCTCAGCTGCTTGCACGGCTGGCACCACTCGGCCCAGAAGTCGATGACGACGGGCACCTCGGCGGACCGCTGCAGGACCTCCCGCTCGAAGCCCGCCTCATCGACGTCGATGACGAGATCGGCCGGGGAGACGGCCCCCGCGCCGCCCTGCCGTGCCGTTTCGGCGCGCGTCTGCTCCGCCTTCGCCTTGGCCTCCTGGGCCGCCTTCACCGCGGCGAGGTCGACGACTCCGCTCATGGACATGTTCCGTGGCTGCATGCGTCTATCCTCCCCCGTCCGCGCGCCTGCGTGAAAAGCGTTCCGAATACGTCCCGAACATCCCGAACACGAGCACCGGGGTCCCCACCCCGCACCCTGCCGGGCCGGTCGGCCCGCGCACGTCCCGCGCGAGCTTTCGCTACGAGTCGTAGCGTAATGGCACCGGGTGCCTCCGCAACACCACGCCTCGGTGATCTCCCTCACGGAAGCCCATGACAAACCGCCGGTTATGGTCGGGGAATGCAGATCCGCACCCCCGCCTGCCGTACGGGCCGTTCGGGCCGTCCGCGCAGCGCCGCCGCGGACACCGCGATCCTGGCCGCGACCCGGGAGGCGCTGGTCGAGCTGGGCTGGTCCAAGCTGACGCTGGGGGACGTGGCGACGCGCGCCGGGGTCGCCAAGACGACCCTCTACCGCCGCTGGGCGGGCAAGAACGAACTGGTCGTCGACGCGGTCGCGGAACTCTTCGCCGAACTCGAACTCCCCGACCGGGGCAGCCTGGCCGCCGACATCGAGGGTGTGGTCCTTCAGTTCGCGGCGATCCTGGCCCGGCCGGAGGCCAAGAGCGGTCTGATGGCGGCCGTCGCCGAGTCCACCCGCGACGACGCCCTGCGCGAGCGCATCCGGGCCTCCATCGTCGACCCGCAGAAGGACCTGGTCCTGGAGGGCCGGGCCCGTGCCCAGGCGCGCGGTGAACTCCCCCCGCAGACCGACCCGGCCGAGGCCGCCCGCACGGTCGACCTCATCTTCGACGTCGTGGCGGGTGCGGTGGTCCACCGCACCCTGGTCAGCGCGGAGCCCGCGGACGAGGAGTGGGTACGGAGCTTCACCCGGATCCTTCTCCTGGGCCTGACCGCGTCCACCGGCCCGTCCGGGGACCTCCCCGGCGAACACCTCTGAGGGCGGGGCCACCGACTCGCCCCCGCCCCCGCTCCCGCCGGCACCCGCCTAGAAGCCCGCGGGCTCCGTGTACACCCCCCACTCCTCCCGCAGCACCTCGCAGATCTCGCCCAGCGTCGCCTCGGCCCGCACGGCGTCGAGCATCGGCCCGATCATGTTGGAGCCGTCACGCGCGGCGGCCAGCATGGCGGCGAGCCCGTCCCGCACCGCCGTCTCGTCCCGGGCGGCCCTGCGCGCGCCCAGCGCCCGCACCTGCTCCCGCTCCACCTCGTGACTGACCCGGAGGATCTCCAGGTCCCCGGTCACCGACCCGGTGTACGCGTTGACGCCGACGACCCGCTTCTCGCCCTTCTCCACGGCCTGTTGGTACCGGAACGCCGACTCCGCGATCTCCCCGGTGAACCACCCGTCCTCGATCCCGCGCAGGATCCCGGAGGTGATCGGCCCGATCGGGTGCCGCCCGTCGGGATGGGCCCGCAGCCCGCGCTCCCTGATCTGCTCGAAGATCTTCTCGGCGTCGGCCTCGATCCGGTCCGTCAGTTGCTCGACGAACCAGGAACCGCCCAGCGGATCGGCGACGTTGGCGACGCCGGTCTCCTCCATCAGCACCTGCTGGGTGCGCAGCGCGATCTCCGCCGCCTGCTCGCTCGGCAGCGCGAGCGTCTCGTCCAGGGCGTTCGTGTGCAGCGAGTTGGTCCCGCCAAGCACCGCCGCGAGGGCCTCCACGGCCGTCCGCACCACGTTGTTGTACGGCTGCTGGGCGGTCAGCGAGACCCCGGCGGTCTGGGTGTGGAAGCGCAGCCACTGCGCCTTCTCGGACTTCGCCCCGTAGACGTCCCGCATCCAGCGCGCCCAGATCCTGCGCGCCGCGCGGAACTTGGCGATCTCCTCGAAGAAGTCGACGTGCGCGTCGAAGAAGAAGGACAGCCCGGGTGCGAACAGGTCCACGTCGAGACCGCGGCTGAGCCCCAGCTCCACGTATCCGAAGCCGTCCGCCAGCGTGTAGGCCAGCTCCTGCGCGGCCGTCGCGCCGGCCTCGCGGATGTGATAGCCGGAGACGGACAGCGGCTTGTAGGCGGGGATGCCGGCCGCGCAGTACTCCATCAGGTCGCCGATGAGACGCAGGTGCGGCTCGGGCTGGAAGAGCCACTCCTTCTGGGCGATGTACTCCTTGAAGATGTCCGTCTGGAGCGTGCCGTTGAGGACGCCCGGGTCGACGCCCTGCCGTTCGGCGGCGACGAGGTACATGCAGAAGACGGGGACGGCCGGCCCGCTGATCGTCATGGAGGTCGTGACGTCACCCAGCGGGATGTCCTTGAAGAGGACCTCCATGTCGGCGGCCGAGTCGATCGCGACCCCGCAGTGCCCGACCTCGCCCAGCGAGTGCCGCTCGTCGGAGTCGCGCCCCATCAGCGTGGGCATGTCGAAGGCCACGGACAGGCCTCCGCCGCCGTTGGCCAGGATCATCTTGTAGCGCTCGTTGGTCTGCTCGGCGTTGCCGAACCCGGCGAACTGCCGGATGGTCCACGTGCGGCCCCGGTAGCCGGTCGGGTACAGGCCGCGCGTGAAGGGGTACTCCCCGGGCCAGCCGATCCGCTCGAAGCCGTCGTACGTGTCACCGGGCCGGGGCCCGTACGCCGGCTCCACGGAGTCCCCGGAGAGCGTGGTGAAGTCGGCCTCACGCTTGCGCGAAGCGTCGTACCGGGCCTGCCAGCGACGGCGGCCCTCCTCGATGGCGTCAGCGTCCATGCCTCAAATTTACTAGGACGTCCAAGTAAATGTCGATGGCTACTGGTGCGACACCCCTGTAACCGTGCGTGACCTGCCGCCGTACACGCGCGTGCGCGTCATGGGTACGGCGGTCGGCCGGTGGCTGACGGGTGGCTGACGGGTGGCGGGGCTCGGCGCCGGAGCTAGGCCTTGGCGGCCACGGGAGCCTCGTCGGCGACCCGGCCCGCCAGCTCGCGGCTGATCCTGCGCTCCACGAAGAAGGCGGCCGTCGGGACGGTCCCGGCCAGCAGCACCCACAGCTGCTTGCCCACCGGCCACTTCGCCTTGGAACCCAGGTCGAAGGCGAAGACCAGGTAGAGGACGTAGAGCCAGCCGTGCGCGATGGCGACGACGCGGGTGAAGTCCGCGGCCCCGTCGACGTCCAGGCCGTACTTGGCGATCATGCCCAGGCACAGCAGGACCAGCAGCACACCGGTGACATAGGCCAGGACGCGGTAGCGGGTCAGCACGCTCTTCTTCATGCCGACGAGCGTAACGACCCGTTCCGGGAGATCTTGCCCCGGGTCACTCCTCGTCGAAGTCGTGCGCGGCGACCCGCAGCGGCCTGAGCATCGCGAAGATCTCCGCGCACTCCTCCGCGTCGTACGCCCCGAGGCCGAAGTCCATCGCCATCAGGTCGCGGGTGGCCTCCTCGACGACCTCCCGGCCCCTGTCGGTGATGACGGCGAGGGTGCCGCGGCCGTCGTTGGGGTTGGGGCGCCGGGCGACCAGGCCCGACTTCACCAGACGGTCGACGGTGTTCGTCACCGAGGTGGGGTGCACCTGGAGCCGCTCGCCGATCTTCGACATGGTCAGCTCGCCCTCCTTGGAGAAGGTGAGCAGCACCAGCGCCTCGAAGCGCGCGAACGTCAGGCCGTACGGCTTGACCACGGCGTCCACCCCGGCGAGCAGGATCTGGTGCGCGCGCATGATCGAGGTGATCGCGGCCATGGACGGCGTGTTCCCCCAGCGCTGCTTCCAGAGCTCGTCGGCGCGGGCGATGGGATCGAAGGGGAGACTGGGCGGTGTCGGCACGCCTCGAGACCTTACCGGCCGGTCATATCGTGGTCAGCCCCGTCTCGGCCTTCGGTCCGCCGGACCTCCAGGGCGGACAGTACGCAGCAGACCGTCCCCAGCACACCGGCCCCCGTGACCGCGCCCGCCACGCCCACCAGCTCCGCCGCCACCCCCGCCAGGGCCATGCCGACGCCCTGGAAGGTCATGAGCCCGGCGGTGAGCAGCGTCATGGCCCGGCCGCGCAGCTCCTCGGGCACGTCCCGGACGATCCACTGGTCGAGGCCCAGCGTGTACGCCGACCCGGCGCCCGAGACCACCAGCAGGAGCAGCGAGACGGCGAGGCCGGGGTGGAGGGCGTAGCCGAGATAGGGCAGCAGGGTCACACAGACGAGCGGCAGCGCAATGCGCTCCCGGGTGACCGGACGCAGCCGGGAGCCCGCGTACAGCTCGCCGGCGATAGCGCCAACCGGCAGCGCGCACATCAGCAGGCCGAGGCCCACGGAGCCGACGCCGAGACCGTCGGCGTAGGGCGCGGACAGCGCCTCCGGGGCGACCGTGAAGGTCGGCGGCACCCAGAAGAGCAGCAGCAGCGCCCGGACGCGCCGGTCGGCGAGGGTCCGCCGGGCGCCCTTGAGGGAGTCCGTGACCAGGGCGCCGCCGGTCCTGGCCCGGGCGGGGCGGCGGCGGGTGCCGAGCCGCAGCAGCGCGGCGGAGGCCAGGAAGGTGACGACGGTGACGAGCAGGGCCTGGCGCGGGGAGGTGACGGTGAGCAGCAGCCCGCCGAGTCCGAAGCCGACGAGCAGCGCGCTCTGCGCGGTGATGCGCAGCAGGGAGCGTCCGAGGACGAACAGGTCGCCGTCGCCGAGGATGTCCGCGAGGGTGGCCATCCGGGTGCCCGCGAAGACCGGCGAGACGACCGCGAGGCAGCAGCGCAGGGCGAGCAGTACGGCGAGGGGCGCGCCCGGCGTCGTCATCGGGACCACGCACACCGCGCACACCAGGTCGCAGCCCACGAGCACCCGCCGGGCCGGAAAGCGGTCGGCCACCCCGGCGAGCAGGGTGCCGCCGACGACGTAGGGCAGGAAGCCGAGGGCCCAGGCCAGGGCGCTCATCAGCGGTGAGCCGGTCAGCTCGTAGACGAGGACGGACAGCGCGATCTCGGCGACGATCACCCCGAGCATGGACAGCAGGTGGGCGGCGAAGACGGCCCGGAACTCGCGGACGGCGAAGACCCGGAGGTAGCCGGCGGGCGGCGTGCCGGCCGACGGTGCCGCCGGTGTCGCGGTGGTCGAGGGCGGCGGTGTCGCGGTGGTCGAGGGCGGTGTGACGTCTGACATGGCAGCAGCGTGCTCGGAAGAGCGCGCGAGCCCTAGAGTTTCGTTCACCGCCGAATGTTCGAGAGGTGAGGTCGTGCCGTCACATCTGCATTTCGGGGAGGAGGACTTCCTGCGCTGCCGCTTCGCCGTGTCCCCGCTCTGGGAGACGCAGGAGGTCGCGCGCACCCTCAAGCGGCCCGACCGGCACGGCTACCACGCGCCCTGGCTGCGCCGGATCCGTACGGCCGCCGAGGCGCTCGACCTGACCGGGCTGTGGCTGCTGATGCCGCGCAGGGGCCACTCCCCCGACTGGCTGTGCCCGCCGCCGGTCGGGCCGGCGGCCGGGTTCGAGGAGGAGATCGCCGCGGTCCGGGCCGCCGACCCGGAGACCGCCCTCGCGGACACCGCCCGCTCGCTCGCGGACACCCCCGGCGCGCTGGACTCGCCCCGGGGGCGGGCCTGGCTGGCGGATCCGGAGCGGATGATCCGGGAGCTGACCGGCGTACTGGAGGAGGTCTGGCACACCCTCCTCGCGCCGGACTGGCCCCGGCTGCGCGCCCTGCTGGAGGCGGATGTCGCCTTCCACTCGCGACGGCTGGCCGAAGTGGGTCTGGGCGGGCTGCTGCCGGAGATCAACCGGCGGTGCGACTGGCGGGCCGGGACCCTGACCGTGGCCTCGAACGGCGAGCACGAGCGGCACCTCGGCGGGCAGGGGCTGGTGCTGATGCCGAGCGTGTTCTCGTGGCCGGACGTCGTGAGCGGCTTCGACCCGCCCTGGCAGCCGACGCTGGTGTACCCGGCGCGCGGCATCGGCGGCCTGTGGAGCGACACCGCCGCCCACTCGCCCGAGGCCCTCGTCCGGCTGCTGGGCCGGGGCCGGGCAGGCGTGCTCGGCGCGCTCGACGATCCGGCGACCACCTCCGCCCTCGCCCACCGGCTCGGTCTCGCCCCGTCCTCGGTCTCCGCGCATCTGACGGTGCTGCGCGACTCCGGGCTGCTGGTGTCCCGGCGCTACGGCCACCAGGTGCTGTACGAGCGGACGCCGCTGGGGATGGCGCTGGTGTCGGGCGACGCTCAGTAGAGGCTGCGCAGGCCGAGGACGTCCCCCTTGCCGAGCGTGCGGGCGTCCGTGGAGCAGGCGAAGGAGTTCGCGTACATGGTGAGGTTCTCGTGGCCGGCGCCGGAGTGGCCGAGGCCGAAGACGTGCCCGGCCTCGTGCGTGGCGACGCTGCGGATGTCGTACGCGTGCGTGCAGCCGTCGGCCGGGCGGTTCGTGAACGGGAAGTCGTGGGTGTTGAAGCGGACGTCGGCCTCGAGCAGTTCCTCGGGCCCGTCGGGCACCGGCCGGCTCCAGGAGCAGGTCGTCGCGACGGCTTCGCCGCCGATGTCTCCCGCGTCCCACACGCTCAGACCGTCCCGGCGGACGCAGCGGGCCTCACGGTCGATGCCGGCCTCGTTGCCGGTGGCCGACAGGAACCTGGCCTTCGCGGTGACCCTGTCGTCGTAGCCGCAGTCGTTGCGGCTCGTGGTGATGGTGGCGATGGCGTCCTCGAAGGCCCGCCGGCCCTCGGCGTGGGACATCCGGCCCGGCAGGGGGCCGTCGCCGATGAACCACTCGTACGTGTCGTACTCCTTGCGGCCGGCGGTGGAGAACGCGCTGTCGGTGCAGGGGGCGGGGGCGTCGGCGCGGGCCCTGGCGGCGGCCTGCGTACGGGCCGCCTCGTAGGCGTAGGAGACCGTTCCGTCGGCGGCGACCGTCAGGGTGAAACCGTGCGCCGAGCCGTCCACCGTGAGCGCGTCGACGCTGACCGTCGTGCCGGGGTCGGGCACCGCCACTCCGGCTCCCTCGTGGGTGACCACCCGGCCGACGGCGAGGCAGTCGAACACGGACGAGCCGGCGGGCAGGTCGTCCACGGTCAGCTCGCCGGGGGCGAGTGCGCACGCGGGCGGCCGGGGCGCTTCCCCCGCGCAGACCACCGAGAGCGACGCCACCACCAGGAACGCCGTGACCGCCCTGCCGACCAGCCCCGGTCCGCGCCGCCCTGCCACCGCACACTCCCCTTCAATGCCACGCCAGCGCGCGGAACTTGATCGGCCTCGGGAGACATTAGCCAGGCGGCACCGGCCGTAATCCCATCCGATATGACCCGTTCGAGCGACTGCTGCTCAAACGGGTGTCCCGTCGCTGCCCCGTCCGCTACTCCGTGCGCTCCCCCAGATGCCGTTCCACGGTCTCCACCTTCGAGGTCAGACCGTCCGTCACACCGGGGCGGATGTCCGCCTTCAGGACCAGGGAGACCCGGGGGACCCGCTCCTCGACGGCGGCCACGGCGCGCCTGACGACGTCCATGACCTCGTCCCATTCGCCCTCGATGGAGGTGAACATGGCGTCGGTGCGGTTGGGCAGGCCCGAGGCGCGGACGATCCGGACGGCGTCGGCGACGTATTCGCCGACCTCGTCGCCGACACCCAGCGGTGTGACCGAGAACGCGACGATCATGCCTTCGCCACCGTCTCCTGGCGGGCGCGGGAGGCGATGACCGCGTCCTCGGCCTCCCGGCGCAGCCTGCGCTCGGCGAAGAAACCGCCGGTCGGCAGGACCGACAGGACGAAGTAGAGGGCCGCGGTCCCCAGGGGCCACTTCGCGCGGTTCCAGGCGTCCGCCCAGAAGAGCACGTACAGGACGAACAGCACTCCGTGGACCATGCCCATCACGGGCACCGCGTTGAAGTCCGTGGTCCGCTTCAGCACCGAGCAGACCAGCAGCAGGAGGAAGGAAACGGCCTCGGGGGCGGAGACCAGGCGCAGGCGGCGGAGGGCGGAGGCTGTCTTCAGGTCCACGGGTCACCTTCGGGGGGGGGAGGTACGGCGACGAACAGATCGGTTTGTGAATGCACGCACAAGCGTTCGCCCATTGTGGCAAACGGTCCGCCTGAGGGTGCGTTCAGGGTCGTTCTCCACCCCCGGGTGCTGTTCGGCGCACCCGTCCGGCCGCTACCTTCACAGCGTGGCGATGTTTCGACTTCAAGGCAGCAAGGTGCTCGCCGTCGACATGACCGGGGACGCCGTGAAGGCGAAGAACGGCTCGATGGTCGCGTACGACGGGCAGATGGCGTTCAAGAAGCTCAGCGGCGGCGGTGAGGGCATCCGGGGGATGGTCACCCGACGGCTCACCGGCGAGCAGATGACCATGATGGAGGTGAGGGGGCAGGGCACGTGCTGGCTGGCCGATCGCGCCTCCGAGATCAATCTCGTCCAGCTCCGGGGGGACAAGCTGTACGTCGAGTCCAGCAACCTGCTCGCGACCGACGCCGGACTCAGGACCGGGACGAGTTTCACCGGACTGCGCGGCGCGACCCAGGGCAACGGACTCTTCACGACGACCGTCGAGGGCTCCGGCCAGGCGGCCATCACCTCGGACGGGCCGGCCGTGGTGCTGCGCGTCAGCCCGCAGTACCCGCTGACCGTCGACCCCGGCGCCTATGTCGCGCACCAGGGCAACGTCCGGCAGACCTTCCAGTCCGGTGTGACCTTCCGCACCTTCATGGGCGAGGGCGGCGGCGAGGCCTTCCAGATCCGGTTCGAGGGGGACGGCCTGGTGTACGTCCAGCCGAGCGAGCGCAACACGATCGCGGGGGATGTGTGAGATGACCTTCCGCGAGATCAACTCCAAGATGGTCGAGGCGACCGTCGTCCCCGGCCAGCGGCTCTTCAGTCAGCGCGGCGCCATGCTCGCCTACCGCGGCGAGGTGGCCTTCACCCCCAACGTCCAGGGCGGCCAGGGCGGGGTGATGTCCATGATCGGGCGGCGGCTCGCCAACGAGGACACCCCCCTGATGACCGTCGAGGGCAGCGGCACGGTCCTCTTCGGGCACGGCGGCCACCACGTCCAGGTCATCCGGCTCACCGGCGACACGCTGTACGTCGAGGCGGACCGTCTGCTCGCCTTCGAGGGCACCCTCCAGCAGGGCACGATGTTCCTGGGCTCCCAGGGCGGGGTCATGGGCATGGTCCGCGGCCAGGTCAGCGGACAGGGTCTGTTCACCACCACCCTGAAGGGGCACGGGGCCGTCGCCGTGATGGCCCACGGCGGAGTCTTCGAGGTGCCGATCACCCCGCAGCGCCCGGTCCACGTCGACCCCCAGGCCTATGTCGCCCACCACGGCGACGTCCGCAACAAGCTGTCGACGGCCCTGGGCTGGCGGGACATGGTGGGCCGGGGCTCCGGCGAGGCGTTCCAGCTGGAGCTGAGCGGCAACGGTGCGGTGTTCGTCCAGGCGTCGGAGGAGAAGCTGTGAGCATGTACGGGGCTCCGGGCGGCGGCCCGACGGTGCACGACCCGATGACCCTGCCGGTCGACGACAACGTCAACAGCTACACCTTCTGCGTGGAGCTCAAGGGGAGCCAGTGGTTCCTCCAGAAGGGGAAGATGATCGCCTACTACGGGTCGATCGACTTCAACGGCATCGGACACGGCCGTCTGGACCGTCTGGTCCGCACTTCGTTCCATTCGCCTCTGCACGCAAGCGACTGGGTCGTGGCCGAGGGTTCGGGCAAGATGCTCCTCGCCGACCGGGCCTTCGACGTGAATTCGTACGACCTGGAAGACGGCAACCTGACCATTCGCTCGGGCAATCTGCTCGCCTTTCAGCCAACTTTGTCCCTCAAGCAGTCGATCGTGCCGGGATTTCTCACGCTGATCGGAACCGGCAAGTTCGTCGCGGCATCTAACGGTCCGGTGGTGTTCATGGAACCCCCGATCCGGGTCGA
Source organism: Streptomyces sp. NPDC002884 (assembly GCF_040295245.1). NCBI lineage: Bacteria > Bacillati > Actinomycetota > Actinomycetes > Kitasatosporales > Streptomycetaceae > Streptomyces > Streptomyces sp. NPDC002884. The sequence continues at coordinate 37,562 of NZ_JBEOVB010000007.1, forward strand.
TCCGCAGGCGCTCGTCGGCTGGGCCGACTGCCCCTCTCCGTGCCATCACTACGACCACGGGTACATGACCGGCCTGATGGGCGGTCTACGTGCGCTGACCGGCCTCGGAGGGGCTTCCGGGGAGGAGCACCAGTTCGAGTTCGTGGGCGCCGGGACGGTGCTTCTCCAGTCGACCGAGCTGCTCATGGCGGAGCAGGCGACGGGGGCGGTTCCGCACGAGCCGGGAGTGCCCGGCGCGGGCGCCGGACCCGGTGGGCACGGTGGCCATGGAGCGCAAACCGGCGCACCGCGCCTTCCCGGACAGCTGGGGGACCTCCAGCGTCGCTTCGGGCTGTGAGCGGTAGTCTGCGGAGTGTGACATCGAACGCGTGCGCACCGTCACACCACCCTCACTAGTTCGCCTTTCAACATTTTAGGTAGACTTCATTTATGGAGACCGAAACGGCCACGCGCTGGCTGACCGATGCGGAGCAGTGCGCCTGGCGCACCCACCTGGAGGTCAACAGGCTGTTGACGTACCAGCTCGAAAAGGATCTCCAACCGTTCGGCCTGACCATGAACGACTACGAGATTCTGGTGAATCTCTCCGAGTCGGAGGGCGTCCGGATGCGGATGAGCGACCTCGCGTCCGCCACCCTCCAGTCCAAGAGCCGTCTCTCGCACCAGATCACCCGCATGGAGAGCGCCAACCTGGTGCGCCGTGAGAACTGCGAGTCCGACCGCCGCGGCCTCTACGCGGTCCTGACCGAGCACGGTCTGGAGACGATGCAGAAGGTCGCGCCCCATCACGTGGAGTCGGTGCGCCGGCACTTCATCGACCATCTCTCCCCCGAGTCCACGACGGAACTGTCCAAGGCGCTGAAGCCCGTCGCGGAACACCTCCGCGGGCAGCGGGGACGCCCGTGAGGGACTCCCGCTAGGCGATCGGTTCAGGCGATCGGTCTAGACGGTCGGCAGGCGGAGCTCGAACAGGGCTCCGCCTGTCGGCGTCTCACGGACCGTGAGCGTGCCACCGTGCCGGACGGCCACGTCCCGGGCGATCGCCAGGCCGAGCCCCGCCCCGCCCTCGTCGCGGCCGCGTGCGTCGTCCAGCCGTACGAAGCGCTCGAAGATCCGCTCCCGGTCCGCCTCGGGCACCCCGTCCCCGTCGTCGGCGACCTCAACGACGGCCTGCCCGCCCACCCTGCGCACGGTCACGGTGACGGCCGAACGGGTGTGCCGCCGCGCGTTGTCCAGCAGGTTGGCCAGCACCCGCCCCAGCTGCCCCCGCGATCCGGCCACCTCCGCGGACCCCGCCCGCGCGCACTCCGCGTCCACCACCACCTCCGGTCGCCCGGCGGCCTCCTCCCGCGCCAGCGCCGCCAGGTCCACCCGCGCGCCGGCCACCGGCCCCTCCCCCGCGTCCAGCCGCGCGAGCAGCAGCAGGTCGGCGGCCAGCCGCTGGAGCCGGACGGTGTCCTCGACGGCGCCCGGCACATCCAGCAGCCCGGGGTGCGCGACGCCCACTTCGAGCTGGGTGCGCAGCGAGGCGATGGGGCTGCGCAGTTCGTGGGAGGCGTCGGCGACGAACCTGCGCTGTCGTTCCACGGAGGCCTCCAGCGCGGCCAGCGTCTCGTTCGTCGTGCGGGCGAGCCGGGCGACCTCGTCGTGGGTGTCCGGTTCGGGCACACGCCGGGTCAGGTCCGCGGCGGCGGTGATCGCGGCCATCTCCCGCCGGATGCCCTCGACCGGCCGCAGGGCCCGCCGGGTGACCAGCCAGGTCACTCCCGCGACCACGGCGAGCAGCAGCGGGAAGCCGATCAGCATGACGGTGAGCGCGGTGCGTACGGCACTCCGCTCGGCCGTCAGCGACGCCCCCGCGTACACGGTGAGCGGGCCCTTCTCCGGGTCCCGGACCTCGACGGCGGCGAAGCGGTAGTCGGCCGTGTCGCCGTCCACGGTCGCGGAGCCGTCGCCGAACCGGGTCTCGTCGCCGATCTCACCGGGGTCCAGCAGGTCCTGGGCCGAGTCGTCGTCGCCGTTCTCGCCGTCCTCCCCCGGGTCCTCCCCGGCGTCCTCCCGCGCCCGCACCGTGCTCGTGCCGGCGCCGCTGATCCGCTCCAGGTCCTCGGTGGCGGCGACCTGCTCGCCGTTCGCGTCGACCACCCGGACCGGCCGCTCGTCGTCGTCCAGCGGGGAGAGCCTGTCGTACGGCGTGCCGAGGGCCAGCTGGGCGGCGACGGTCCGGGCGGTGCGCTCGGCCTGTCCGCCGGCCTGGCCGGTCAGACTGGAGCGCAGGGACAGCAGCACGGCCGCCCCCGCCGCGAGGAGCGCCACGGCGACCACGAAGGTGGCGCCGAGCGTCGCCCGGGCCCGCACGGAGCCGAGCCGGCGGCTCATCGCGCCGTCTCCGGCCGCTCCAGCCGGTAACCGGCGCCGCGTACCGTCCGGATGAACCCGGCGCCCAGCTTGCGGCGCAGCGCGCTGACGTACACCTCGACGATGTTGGGGTCGCCGTCGTAGGCGAAGTCCCAGACGTGTTCGAGGATCTCGGTCTTGGACACCACCTCGCCCGCCCGCAGGACCAGTTGTTCCAGAACGGCGAACTCCTTCGCGGTGAGCGCGGCTTCGACCTCCGTGCCCGCGTCGCGCAGATACACGCGGCGGGCGGCGGTGTCGACCTTCAGACCGCCCAGGACGTGCACGGCCGAGGCTCCGGCGCCCGGACCGCGCCGGCGCAGCAGCGCCTTGACCCGGGCCACGAGGACGACGTACGAGAACGGCTTGGTGAGGTAGTCGTCCGCGCCGGTGTCCAGGCCCTCCGCCTCGTCGTACTCGCCGTCCTTGGCGGTGAGCATGAGGATCGGGACGTCGTTCCCGGCGGCGCGCAGGGTGGCGCAGACGCGGTAGCCGTTCATGCCGGGGAGCATGATGTCGAGGACGATCAGGTCGTACGGCGATTCGCTCGCCCGGTGCAGCCCCTCGAGGCCGTCGTGGACGACGTCCACGGCGTAGCCCTCGGCGGTCAGGCCGCCGGCGAGCGACCGGGCAAGTCGCTTCTCGTCCTCCACGATCAACAGCCGCATGGCACCAGGGTCCCAAACCGCACCTGAAGCGATCTTCAGGTTGCTTCAGCGTGCCTTCAGGTGCGTTCGGGCAGCTTGGTTCCCGTCGAAGCCCGAGCATGCCGAAAGCGGGCCGGAAGCAAAGCATCCAGGAGGAGTCCTCATGAAGCGCAAGCTCGTCATCGCCGCCGTCGCCGCGTCCGTCGTGATCGGCGGGGGTACGGCGGTCGCCTTCGCCGACGACGAGCCGCGAACCGGCTCGGCCGAGGTGCGGGCCGCCGGGCCGGTGGCCGCCGACCGGGCCGAGAGGAGCACGGCGGGCTCCTCGGAGGTCACCGCCGCCGAGGTGATCGCGGCCGCGCTGCGGCACACGCCGGGCACCGCCGTCGGCGCCGACCGGGAGGACGACGGCGCCGACGCGGGCACCTGGCACGTGGACGTCGTCGACGCCGACGGCGTCGGGCGGACCGTCGCCGTCTCCCCCGACACCGGCAAGGTCGTCGCCGTCCACCGCGACGCCGACGACAGCGACGACACCGCCGACAATGACGACGCCGCCGAAGCCCGCGAGGACCTCGCCGCGCTGGAGGGCGCGAGCGTCGACGCCCACGAGGCGGCGCTGGCCGTCGCCGCCGAGGGCGCGGTGACCGACGTCGACCTGGACGACGACGACAGCGCCGCGGTGTGGAGCGTGGACACCGCCACGGCCGGCGAGTGGCAGGTCGACGTGCGCACGGGCAAGGTCACCCAGGACCTCGACGACTGACCGGGCGCCCGGCCGTCAGACGAGGGGCACGAGATCGCTCGTGCCCCTCCGGACGCCTCTGGCGACGGCCGCCGCCGTCATCAGCACCACCGCTCCGGTCAGCGCGAAGCACACCGCCACCGGCAGCCGCCCGGCCAGTGCTCCGGCGACCGCCGTACCGGCCGTGCTGCCCGCGTTGACGGCCGTGTTGACCCACGCCCCGGCGCGCACCCGGGCCTCGGGCGCGGCGATCTCGTCGGCGATGAGATACGCCGTGGTGATCGCCGGCGACACGAAGAACCCGGCGGCCGCGACGGCGACGGCCAGCGTGCCGAGCCCCGGCGCGAGTCCCGCACCGCACAGCGTCAGGCCCAGTCCCGCCGCGAGCAGCGGCAGCCGCACCCCGGCCGGCGCCCGCCAGGTGACGGCCCCGTTGAGCAGCCCGCCGACGGCGCTGCCGGCCGACAGCGCGGCCAGCACCCAGGCGGCGCTCGCCCCGCCGGTGCCGTGCCCGTGGCGCTCGGCGAAGGCCACGACCAGCAGATCGACCACGCCCAGCGCCAGCCCCACGCCCGCGATGGCGGCCACCGGCCGCCCGAGCCCGCGCAGAGCGCCGCCGCCGCGCCGGGCGGTGGCCTTCCCCGGCCCCACCGCCCGCACGGCCGGCGACGACAGGAACCCGGCCGTGCCCCCGGCCATCAGGGCCGCCCCGACGACGATCCCCGCGGCCGGCGGTGCGAAGCCGACGAGGACTCCGACCAGCAACGGCCCGGTGACGAAGAGGAGTTCCTCGGCGACGCCGTCGAGGCTGTACGCACGCTGGAGCAGGGCGCGGTCCGGGGTGAGCCTGGCCCACACCGCCCGCATGGTGGGCCCCAGCGGCGGCACACAGGCGCCCGCGGTGGCGGCGAGGGCGCCCAGCACGGGAGCCGGGGCGCCGGCCGGGCGCGCGAGGGCCAGGGTCAGCAGGGCGAGCACCGCGAGGTAGGCGGCGGTCATCGGCAGGAGTGCCCGGCGTGGCCCGTGCCGGTCGATGAGGGCCGCCCTGGCGGGCGACAGGAAGACGGTCGTCGCCCCGAACAGGGCCATCACCGTGCCCGCCACCGCGTACGAGCCCGAGGAGCGGGTCACGGCGAGCATCAGGGAGAGCGGGACGATCCCGTACGACAGCCGTCCGGTCAGGGCGGCGGCGAAGGTACGGCGGGCGTGCGGAACGCGCAGGACGACGGCATACGAAGGCCGCACGGCAGGCGAAGCGGACATGAGGAGTTCCTCGACTCATGGCAGGAGAAAGGGGACGCCGGAGCGCCGCGAGCCGGGCGGCGGCAGCCGCTCACCGGTCGCGGGCCGAGGCGGGCCCTATGCCAGGAGGAGGAACATGAACGCGACCGTATCAGCGCGGCCCGGGCGCCGACGACGCCTTTTGCGAACGGCTCGTCGGCTCGCCGGCTCACCCCCACGGCGCCGCGCATCGGCCCGGGTCAGCCCTGGGCCAGCCCCCGGGTCAGCCCTGGGTCAGTCCCGCCACCAGTTCGTCCGCCGCCCGGTAGGGGTCCAGTCCGCCGGCGACGATGCGCTCGGCGAGCGCGCTCAGCCGGCGGTCGCCGTGCAGGTCCCCGATGCGTTCGCGCAGGGCGGTGACGGCGATCGTCTCGACCTCGCGGGCCGCGCGGGAGCGGCGCCGCTCGGCGAGGACGCCGTGCTCCTCCATCCACGCGCGGTGCTTCTCCAGCGCCTCGACGACCTCGTCGATGCCCTCGGCGCGGGCGGCGACCGTCTTCACGATCGGCGGCCGCCAGTCCCCGGGTCCGCGGGCCTCCCCGAGGCCGAGCATGTGATTCAACTCACGTGCGGTGGCGTCGGCGCCGTCCCGGTCGGCCTTGTTGACGACGTAGACGTCGCCGATCTCCAGGATCCCCGCCTTGGCGGCCTGGATCCCGTCACCCATGCCGGGGGCCAGCAGGACGACACTGGTGTCCGCCTGCGACGCGATCTCGACCTCCGACTGACCGACGCCGACCGTCTCGACGAGGATCACGTCGCAGCCCGCCGCGTCCAGCACCCGGATCGCCTGCGGGGCCGACCAGGCGAGGCCGCCCAGGTGGCCGCGGGTGGCCATCGAACGGATGTACACGCCGGGGTCGGAGGCGTGCTCCGACATCCGGACGCGGTCGCCGAGCAGGGCGCCGCCGGAGAACGGTGAGGACGGGTCGACGGCCAGCACCCCGACCCGTCTGCCCTGCTTGCGGTAGGCGGTGACCAGCGCGGACGTCGACGTGGACTTGCCCACGCCCGGCGAACCGGTCAGGCCCACCACATACGCGTTGCCCGTGAGCGGGGCCAGCGCCTCCATGACCTCCCTGAGCTGCGGGGACGCCCCCTCCACCAGGGAGATCAGCCGGGCCACGGCCCGCGGCCGGCCTTCCCTGGCCTGGGCGACCAGCGAGGAGACGTCCTGCATCACAGCTCCGTTCGGATCCATTCAGGGTGAGATGTGCACGAGGCGGGCGACGGAACTCAGGCCTTGGGCACCCGCACGATCAGCGCGTCGCCCTGACCGCCGCCGCCGCACAGCGCGGCCGCGCCCACGCCGCCGCCCCGGCGCCTGAGCTCCAGGGCCAGGTGCAGGACGAGGCGGGCGCCGGACATGCCGATCGGGTGACCCAGGGCGATGGCGCCGCCGTTCACGTTCACCTTTTCCGTGGACACGCCGAGGTCCTTCATTGACTGCACCGCCACGGCGGCGAAGGCCTCGTTGATCTCGACCAGGTCCAGGTCGGAGACCTCCAGGCCGTCCTTCTTCAGGGCGTGCAGGATGGCGTTGGAGGGCTGGGACTGGAGCGAGTTGTCCGGCCCGGCCACATTGCCGTGGGCGCCGATCTCGGCGATCCACGTCAGGCCCAGCTGCTCGGCCTTGGCCTTGCTCATCACGACCACGGCCGCCGCGCCGTCGGAGATCTGCGAGGAGGTGCCCGCGGTGATCGTGCCGTCCTTGGTGAACGCCGGGCGGAGCTTGCCCAGGGACTCCGCGGTGGTGTCGGCGCGGATGCCCTCGTCCTTGCTGAAGACGACCGGCTCACCCTTGCGCTGCGGGATCTCGACCGGGGTGATCTCGGCCTCGAAGATGCCGTTCTTCTGCGCGGCGGCGGCCCTCTGATGGCTCAGCGCGGCGATCTCGTCCTGCTCCGGGCGCGCGATCCCGAGCCGTGTGTTGTGCTTCTCCGTGGACTCGCCCATGGCGATGTTCTCGAAGGCGTCGGTGAGACCGTCGTACGCCATCGCGTCGAGCATCTCGATGGCGCCGTACTTGAAGCCCTCGCGGGACTTCGGCAGCAGGTGCGGGGCGTTGGTCATGGACTCCTGGCCGCCGGCCACCACGATGTCGAACTCACCCGCGCGGATCAGCTGGTCGGCCAGCGCGATCGCGTCGAGGCCCGACAGGCACACCTTGTTGATCGTGAGCGCCGGGACGCTCATCGGGATGCCGGCCTTGACCGCGGCCTGACGGGCCGGGATCTGGCCCGCCCCGGCCTGGAGCACCTGCCCCATGATCACGTACTGCACCTGGTCGCCACCGATCCCCGCACGGTCGAGGGCGGCCTTGATCGCGAAGCCGCCGAGGTCGGCTCCGGAGAAGGTCTTCAGAGAGCCCAGCAGCCGCCCCATGGGCGTCCGCGCGCCCGCGACGATCACCGAGGTCGTGCCGTTGGAACCAGTCGATTGAGTCATGAGCTGCGATTCCCCTTACCGGCCTGCACTGGCCGAGGAGTGAACGAGGGTTTACTTCGAATGTACTGAGCGGTAGTCCGCCCCGTCACCGGCCCTTCAGTGTGATCGCGCGCACGTTGCGTAACCACGTCCGGCGCGCTGCACTGACAGCATGCTGACGCGAATCGACCACATCGGGATCGCCTGCCACGACCTCGACGCAACCGTCGAGTTCTACCGTTCCACGTACGGCTTCGAGGTGTTCCACTCCGAGGTCAACGAGGAGCAGGGCGTGCGCGAGGCCATGCTCAAGATCAACGATACGTCCGACGGCGGGGCCTCCTACCTCCAGCTCCTGGAGCCGACCCGGCCGGATTCCACCGTCGCCAAGTGGCTGGACAAGAACGGCGAGGGCGTCCATCACATCGCTTTCGGTACGGCGGATGTGGACGCGGACTCCGCGGACATCAAGGACAAGGGCGTACGCGTTCTGTACGAAGAGCCGCGACGCGGCTCCATGGGGTCACGAATCACCTTCCTGCATCCAAAGGATTGCCACGGAGTACTGACAGAACTGGTCACTTCGGCGCCTGTTGAGTCACCTGAGCACTGACCCTCGTACATATGGGCCGGTAGGGTTGGGGGCGGTCGCCGCTCACACCGGGGCGACCCGGTCCTGCCGTACGGCGGCGGGACGCAGCCGGGGTCCGGGTGTCGGGGGACGAGCGTCGGGGCAGCAGCCCATGCTCCGTCGTTGATCTGACACCATTCCCCGGGAGCCCCGTTCGGCGGATGGACGGAGCTCGTACGGGAAGCATGCGACCAGGGACGGATGGGACCGCGCAGTGCGGGGCTACGAGAGCCAGGAGCGGGAGCCGGCGGCTGACGTCGACCACCTGACTCGGTTCGAAGCCGAGATGAAGCGGCTGAAGACCGAGCGGGAAAAGGCGATCCAGCATGCCGAGGACCTCGGCTACCAGGTCGAGGTGCTGCGCGCCAAGTTGCACGAGGCGCGCCGCACCATCATGTCCCGGCCCGCCTTCGACGGCGGCGACATCGGGTACCAGGCCGAGCAGATGCTGCGTAACGCGCAGATGCAGGCCGACCAGTTGCGGCAGGACGCCGAACGGGAGCTGAGCCAGGCCCGCGCGCAGACGCAGCGGATCCTCCAGGAGCACGCCGAACAGGCGGCCCGGCTCCAGGCGGAGCTGCACCAGGAGGCGGTGGCCCGTCGCCAGCAGCTCGACCAGGAGCTGGCGGAACGCCGGCAGAACGTCGAGTCGCACGTCAACGAGAACGTGGCGTGGGCCGAGCAGTTGCGGGCCCGCACCGAGGCCCAGGCGCGCCGGCTGCTCGACGAGTCGCGGGCCGAGGCCGAGCAGTCCCTGACGGCCGCGCGCGCCGAGGCCGAGCGAGTGGCCACCGAGGCCCGCCAGCGGCTCCAGGTGGACGCCGAGGCGACCCGCGCGGAGGCCGAGCAGCTGCTGCTGCGGGCCCGCACGGACGCCGAGCGCCTGCTGAACGCCGCCTCCAGCCAGGCCCAGGAGGCCAGCGACCACGCCGAGCAGCTGCGCACCTCCACCGTCACGGAGTCCGACGCGGCCCGCCGGCAGGCCGGTGAGCTCAGCCGCGCCGCCGAGCAGCGCATGTCCGACGCCGAGGAGGCGCTGCGCAAGGCGCAGGCCGAGGCCGACAAGGTGCTCACGGAGGCGAAGGCGGCCGCCGAGAAGGCGCTCGCCGGCGCGGAGGCGGCCAAGGAGCAGCGCACCCGTACGGCGAAGGAGCAGGTCGCCCGGCTGGTCACCGAGGCCACCAAGGAGGCCGAGAACACCAAGGCGGACGCCGAGCAGCTCGTCGCCGACGCCCGCACCGAGGCCGAGAAGATCGTCGCGGAGGCCTCCGAGAAGGCCCGCACGATCACCGCCGAGGAGAGCGCGACCCAGCTGTCGAAGGCGGCGAAGACCGCCGAGGACGTCCTGAACAGGGCGCAGGAGGACGCGCAGAACACCACCAAGGCCGCCGCCGAGGAGGCCGAGCGGATCCGTCGCGAGGCGGAGACCGAGGCGGACCGGCTGCGCGCCGAGGCGCACGACATCGCCGAACAGCTCAAGGGCTCCGCGAAGGACGACACCAAGGAGTACCGCGCCAAGACGGTCGAGCTCCAGGAGGAGGCCCGTCGGCTGCGCGGCGAGGCCGAGCAGCTGCGCGCCGACGCGGTCGCCGAGGGCGAGAAGATCCGCGCGGAGGCCCGCAAGGAGGCCGTCCAGCAGATCGAGGAGGCGGCCAGGACCGCCGAGGAGCTGCTGTCCAAGGCGAAGGCCGACGCGGACGAGCTGCGCCAGAAGGCCACCTCGGACAGCGAGAAGGTGCGCACCGAGGCCATCGAGCGCGCCACCACGCTGCGCCGGCAGGCCGAGGAGACCCTGGAGCGCACCCGCGCGGAGGCCGAGCGCCAGCGCGACGAGGCGGTGGAGCTGGCCGAGACCATCACCTCGAACGCCGAGGAGGCCGCGCGCGAGCTGCGCGAGGAGACCGAACGCGGGGTCGAGGCCCGGCAGGCGGAGGCCGCCGACGAACTGACCCGGCTGCACACCGAGGCGGAGTCCCGGCTCGCCTCCGCCGAGCAGGCGCTCACCGACGCCCGCGAGGAGGCCGCGCGGATCCGCCGCGAGGCCGGCGAGGAGACCGACCGGCTGCGCTCAGAGGCTGCGGAGCGGATCCGCACACTCCAGCAGCAGGCCGCCGCCGAGGTGGACCGGCTGCGCAACGAGGCCGCCGCCGACGCGTCCGCCTCGCGCGCCGAGGGCGAGGCCGTCGCCGTACGGCTGCGTTCCGAGGCCGCCGCCGAGGCGGAGCGGCTCAAGTCGGAGGCGCAGGACACCGCCGACCGCGTGCGCGCGGAGGCCCAGGCCGCCGCCGAGCGGCTGGCCACCGAGGCGTCCGAGACGCTGGCCGCCGCCCAGGAGGAGGCGCTCCGGCGCCGCCGCGAGGCCGAGGAGCTCCTCGGTTCCGCCCGCCAGGAGGCGGACCAGGAGCGCGAGCAGGCCCGTCGGCAGAGCGAGGAACTGCTGGCCTCCGCGCGCAAGCGCGTGGAGGAGGCCCAGACCGAGGCCGTCCGGTTGGTCGAGGAGGCCGACCGGCGGGCCAACGAGATGGTGTCGGCGGCCGAGCAGCACGCGCAGCAGGTGCGGGAGTCCGTCGCCGGGCTGCACGAGCAGGCGCAGGACGAGATCAACGGGCTGCGTTCCGCCGCCGAGCACGCGGCGGAACGTACCCGGCGCGAGGCCGAGGAGGAGGCGGACCGGGTCCGTTCCGACGCCTACGCGGTGCAGGAGCGCGCGGCCGAGGACGCGAACCGGGTCCGGCGGGAGGCGAGCGAGGCGTCGGAGGCGGCGCAGGCGCTGGCCGAGCAGACCGTCGGCGAGGCGATCGCGGAGGCGGAGCGGATGCGCTCGGAGGCGTCCGCGCACGCCCAGCGGATCCGCACCGAAGTCTCGGACGCCGTCGCCCAGGCCGACCAGGACGCCTCGCGCACCAGGGCGGACGCCCGGGACGACGCCAACCGCATCCGCTCGGACGCGGCGACGCAGGCCGACACCCTCATCACCGAGGCCCGCAACGAGGCGGAGCGGCTCCAGACGGAGACCATCGCGGAGGCCGAGCGCCTCCAGTCCGAGACGATTGCGGAGGCCGACCGGCTGCGGGCCGAGTCGGTCGCCAAGGCGGAGAAGCTGATCTCGGACGCCGCCGGGGACGCGGAGCGGCTGCGCGCCGACGCCGCCGAGACGGTGGGTTCCGCGCAGCAGGCCGCCGAACGGATCCGCGCCGAGTCCGAGCGCGTCAGGACGTCGGCGGCGGCGGAGGCCGACCGGCTGATGAGCGTCGCCCGCGAGGAGGCCGACTCGACGCTGGACGAGGCCCGCAAGGAGGCCAACAAGCGGCGCTCCGAAGCGGCCGAGCAGGTCGACACGCTCATCACGGAGACCGCGGCCGAGGCGGACAAACTGCTCACGGAGGCTCAGCAGCAGGCGCAGCAGGCCACGGCGGACGCGGAGGCGCAGGCCGACTCGATGGTCGGCGCGGCCCGCAACGAGGCCGAGCGGCTGGTCTCCGAGGCGACGGTCGACGGCAACTCCCGGGTGGAGAGGGCCCGTACGGACGCCGACGAACTGCTGGTCGGCGCCCGCCGCGACGCGACCGCGATAAGGGAGCGGGCGGAGGAGCTGCGCGACCGCATCACGAGGGAGATCGAGGGGCTGCACGAGCGGGCCCGTCGCGAGGCCGCCGAGACGATGAAGTCGACCGGCGACCGCTGCGACGCGCTCATCAAGGCGTCCGAGGAGCAGCTCGCCAAGGCACAGGCGAAGGCGAAGGAGCTGGTGTCGGACGCCAACTCCGAGGCGGGCAAGGTCCGCATCGCCGCCGTGAAGAAGGCCGAGGGGCTCCTCAAGGAGGCCGAGCAGAAGAAGGCGACGCTCGTACGGGAGGCCGAGGAGCTCAAGGCCGAGGCGATCCGCGAGGCGCGGCGCACGGTCGAGGAGGGCAAGCGCGAGCTGGAGGTCCTGGTGCGCCGGCGTGAGGACATCAACGCCGAGATCTCCCGGGTCCAGGACGTGCTGGAGGCGCTGGAGTCCTTCGAGGTCCCGACCGGTGGCAAGGACGGGGGCGTCAAGGCGGGTGCCGCCATCGGGGCTCCCCGGTCGGGTGGGAAGCCGTCGGACGGCTAGCGGAATGTGTGAATTGCGTTAAAGTCTGATGCCTTTGACCGGACCTTTGGCAAGTGGTGCGCCGCTCAGCCACCCAAAAGGGGTGTCATTCTCCAGATCAAACACGCATACGCTCGATGACACACCGTTCAGGCCCCTAGGATTCCACCTATCACCTCACCGGTCTCATTCGACAGGAACCCCATGAGCGACACTTCCCCCTACGGCTTCGAGCTTGTGCGGCGTGGGTACGACCGCGCTCAGGTGGACGAACGCATCTCGAAGCTCGTCTCCGACCGTGACAGCGCTCTGGCTCGTATCACTGCTCTGGAAAAGCGCATCGAGGAGCTCCACCTCGAGACGCAGAACGCCCAGGCTCAGGTAAGCGACGCGGAGCCGTCGTACGCCGGTCTCGGCGCGCGTGTCGAGAAGATCCTCCGCCTCGCCGAGGAAGAGGCCAAGGATCTGCGCGAGGAGGCCCGTCGCGCGGCCGAGCAGCACCGTGAGCTCGCCGAGTCGGCGGCCCAGCAGGTGCGCAACGACGCAGAATCGTTCGCTGCGGAGCGCAAGTCCAAGTCCGAGGACGAGGGCGTCCGGATCGTCGAGAAGGCCAAGAGCGACGCGTCGCAGCTGCGTTCCGAGGCGCAGAAGGACGCGCAGTCGAAGCGTGAGGAGGCGGACGCCCTCTTCGAGGAGACCCGTGCCAAGGCCGCGCAGGCCGCCGCCGACTTCGAGACCAACCTCGCCAAGCGCCGCGAGCAGTCGGAGCGCGACCTGGCGTCCCGTCAGCAGAAGGCGGAGAAGCGTCTCGCGGAGATCGAGCACCGCGCGGAGCAGCTGCGCCTGGAGGCCGAGAAGCTGCGCACCGACGCCGAGCGCCGGGCCCGTCAGACCGTCGAGACGGCGCAGCGCCAGGCCGAGGACATCGTGGCCGACGCCAATGCCAAGGCGGACCGGATCCGTTCCGAGTCCGAGCGCGAGCTGGCGGCCCTCACCAACCGCCGCGACAGCATCAACGCCCAGCTGACGAACGTCCGCGAGATGCTCGCCACGCTGACCGGTGCCGCGGTGGCCGCGGCCGGCACGCCGTCCACGGACGACGAGCCGATCTCCCGCGGGGTCCCGGCGCAGCAGTCCCGGTAACGTCCGCCGGTACGGCGGACGAACATCGGCGAAGCCCTCCGCCACTCCGGTGGCAGAGGGCTTTGCCGCGCTTTAGCGTGGCCGCATGATCGAGCTGTCGGGCCTGACGAAGCGGTACGGCGAGAAGGTCGCGGTGAACAACCTCACCTTCACCGTCAGACCGGGCATCGTCACGGGCTTCCTCGGTCCCAACGGCGCCGGCAAGTCGACCACCATGCGGATGCTGCTGGGCCTCGACCGGCCGACCGCCGGGGACGTCCGGATCGACGGGCAGCACTACGACCGGCTGAAGGACCCCCTCAAGTACATCGGCGCCCTGCTGGACGCGAAGGCCATGCACGGCGGGCGCAGTGCCTTCAACCATCTGCTGTGCCTGGCGCAGAGCAACGGCATCCCGAAGAGCCGGGTGCACGAGGTGCTGGACACCGTCGGTCTCACCTCCGTGGCGAGGAAGAAGGCCAAGGGTTTCTCGCTGGGCATGGGGCAGCGGCTGGGCATCGCGGGCGCGCTCCTCGGCGACCCCCGGATCCTGATGTTCGACGAGCCGGTCAACGGCCTCGACCCCGAGGGCATCCACTGGATCCGCAACCTGATGAAGTCGCTCGCCGCGCAGGGGCGGACCGTGTTCGTCTCCTCCCACCTCATGAGCGAGATGGCGCTGACCGCCGATCACCTCGTCGTCATCGGGCAGGGCCGGCTGCTCGCCGACACCTCGATGGCCGACTTCATCGCGCAGAACTCTCGCTCGTTCGTCCGTATCCGTACCCCGCAGCGGGAGCGGCTGCTGGACGTGCTGCACGGCGCCGGGGTCCTGGTCGTCGAGTCCGGCAGCGGGGTGCTGGAGGTCGACGGCGGCAGGTCCGAGCACCTCGGGGAGCTGGCCGCGCAGCACCAGATCGTGCTGCACGAGCTGAGCCCCCAGCGGGCCTCCCTGGAGGAGGCGTTCATGCAGCTGACCGCGGAGTCGGTGGAGTACCACGCGCACACGGACACGCCCCCCGGACCGCTCGATCGGGTCGAGCGGCCCGAACCGCAGTGGGGCGACGACTGGACGAGGAGCTGATGATGGCGGCGACCCAGGTCATCCGGTCCGAGTGGACCAAGATCCGGTCGGTGGCCTCCACCGTGTGGACGCTCTCCCTCGCCGTGGTGGTCACCATCGCCCTCGGCATGCTGATCGCCGCGCTGTCGAGGAACGAGTTCGACAACATGAGCCGCGACGACCGGCTCTCCTTCGACCCCACCTTCATCAGCTTCGCCGGGATGAGCCTCGGCCAGCTCGCGATGATCGTGTTCGGGGTGCTGGTGGTGTCGAACGAGTACAGCACCGGCATGATCCGCACCTCGCTGGCCGCCGTTCCGCAGCGCGGCACCTTCCTGTTCAGCAAGATCGCGGTGGCCACCGGGCTCGCGCTGGCCGTGGGGCTGGCCACCAGCTTCGTCACGTTCTTCCTGGGGCAGGCCATGCTCGGCTCCCACAAGGCGTCGATCGGGGACAGCGGGGTCCTGCGGGCGGTCATCGGCGGCGGTCTGTACATGACGCTCATCGCCGTGTTCTCGATGGGCGTGGCCACGATGCTGCGCTCGCCGATGCTGTCGCTGGGCATCCTGATGCCGTTCTTCTTCCTGATCTCCAACATCCTCGGCAACGTCTCCGCGACGAAGAAGATCGGCCGGTATCTGCCCGACCAGGCCGGCAGCAAGATCATGCAGGTGGTCACGCCGATCGACGACGACACCCCGTACGGGCCCTGGGGCGGGTTCGGAATCATGGCGCTGTGGGCCCTCGCCGCGCTCGCGGGCGGCTACCTCCTGCTGAAGAAACGCGACGCGTAACGCTTTGGGCTTTGCTTTCATTTGAGCGGAACCGTCAGCGCCCCGATAGTCTCCTAACCCTTACGGGGGCGTGTGCCCTGCTGTCCTGAACCTTTCGATGGGTGCGGAGCATGATCGAAGCAGTCGGCCTGACCAAGCGCTATGGCGACAAGACCGCTGTGTACAACCTTTCCTTCCAGGTACGGCCCGGTGCCGTCACCGGCTTCCTCGGGCCCAACGGCTCGGGCAAGTCGACGACCATGCGGATGATCCTCGGCCTGGACAACCCGACGTCCGGGACGGTGACGATCGGCGGCTACCCGTACCGCAGGCTGCCGAACGCCGCCCGCCAGGTGGGCGCCCTGCTGGACGCCAAGGCCGTGCACGGCGGCCGGCACGCCCGCAACCACCTGCTGAGCCTGGCCCAGCTGTCCGGCATCCCGGCCCGGCGGGTCGACGAGGTGCTCGGCGTGGTCGGCCTCCAGGACGTGGCGCGCAAGCGCTCCAAGGGCTTCTCCCTGGGCATGGGCCAGCGGCTCGGCATCGCGGCCGCGCTGCTCGGCGACCCGCAGGTGCTGCTCTTCGACGAGCCGGTCAACGGCCTCGACCCCGAGGGCATCCTCTGGGTGCGCAACCTGATGAAGTCGCTGGCCGCCGAGGGCCGCACGGTGTTCGTCTCCTCCCACCTCATGAGCGAGATGGCGGTGACCGCGGATCACCTGATCGTCATCGGGCGCGGGCAGCTGCTCTCCGACATGAGCGTGACGGACTTCATCTCGGCCAACTCCGCGGACTTCGCGCGCGTGCGCACCCCGCACACCGAACCCCAGCTGCGCGAGAAGCTGGCCTCCGCGCTCACCGAGGCGGGCGGCCATGTGCTGCCCGAGCAGGACGGCGCGCTGCGGGTGACCGGGCTGCCGCTGCCGCGCATCAGCGACATCGCCCACGACGCCGACGTACGCCTGTGGGAGCTGTCGCCGCACCAGGCCTCGCTGGAGGAGGCGTACATGCGGATGACGCAGGGCGCCGTCGACTACCGGTCGACCATCGACCAGAAGGCCGGCCTCCAGCAGCAGCTGCCGCCCGGCGCGCAGCCGCCGATGCCGGTGCCGGGTCAGGGCCAGCCGGGCTGGTACGCCCCGCCGCCCCCGCAGCACCCCGGCTACGCGCCCCCGCAGCCGGCCCAGACGCCCCCGGCGGCCCCCTACGGGTCTTACGGCGCCCCGGCGGCACCCGGCGCGGCGCCCGGCCCGAACGGGGCCAACCCGTACGCGCAGGCGCCCGCACAGGCCCCGGCCCAGCCGTCCGCCCCGGCCGCGTCGCCGGCGGCGGCACCGCCCGCCCCGGTGGCCGCCGCGCCCGCGCCGGCCCCGGCAGCTCCCGCCGCACCTGCCGCACCCGCACCCGCCCCCGACGCCGCCCCGACCAAGTCCGAGGACGCCCGATGAGCACCCCGCAGCACCCGTCGCCGCAGGCCGCGCCCGCCTGGCAGGGGGCGCCCGGTCCCGCGTACGCCGCGGCCGGCCCCGCCTACACCTCGCCGATCCCGATCGTGCGCACGCACCTCGGGCACGCCGTCGCCTCGGAGTGGACGAAGATCCGGTCGGTGCGCTCCACGATGTGGACGCTGGGCGTGTTCGTGCTGCTCGTCGTCGGCATCGGGCTGCTGGCCGGCGCCGTCGTCGCCGCGAACGCGACCGAGGGCGACCTCGCGGGCGACACCGCCCTGTCGTTCGGCTTCTTCGGACTGCTCCTGGGCAGCATGTGCATCATCACGCTCGGCGTGCTGACCACGGCCTCGGAGTACGGCACCGGCATGATCCGGACGACGATGGTGGCCTGCCCGTCCCGCGGCCGGGTGCTCGCCGCGAAGGCGGTCGTGTTCTTCGCCGTCGCGTTCGTCGTGACGCTCGTGTCCTCGGCCTTCGTCGCCATGGTGGACGTGGGCATGCTGGGCGACGCCCGGCAGCCGACCGGCTCGGAGTGGCTCAAGGCCACTTTCGGCGTGTCCCTCTACATCGCGCTGCTCGGGCTGATCTCGCTGGCCGTCGGCTCGATCATCCGGCACTCGGCCGGCGCCATCACCATCATGATCGGCGTTCTGCTGGCCCCGCTGGTCATCGCGATCTTCATGTTCTCGTCCTCGCTGGAGGACCTGCGCCAGGCCCTGTTCGAGTACTCGATCCCGAACCAGCTGAGCGTCTTCTACTCGACCTCGCTCAGCGACAGCGGCCCGAGCGGCTGGGACCCGCTGTGGATCGCGCTCGGCGTGACCGCCGCCGTGCTCGGCGGCGCCTTCGCCCTGCTGGAGAAGCGCGACGTCTGACGGCCGGGTCTCCGGCATGATCCGCCGGACAGGCCCTAGAACTTCGGAGCGTTACGTGACCGCCGCACCCCCGGGGTGCGGCGGTCACGTGCGTTCCAGCACGCCTTGTGCCAGTGCCGGCGGTCGTCGACGCCCGCGTGCTCGGGCCAGACGACGACATGCGGCACGCCGTCGGGGATCAGCTGGTCGCAGCCGGGGCACCGGTAGGCCTTGCCCTGGGCGCTCGCGCCGGCCACGTGCCGCACGCTCCACTGCTCGCCCTGCCAGCTCTCCCCCGACTGCCAGCCGCCGTACCGGCTCGTGCGGTCGTCCTCGGCACTCTGGCCGGACGGGCCCTCACCCTTGGGTCGGTTGCGACGCGGGGACACGGGACACCTCACGGGGCTATACAGGGAGCAGGATTGGTGTCCAGCCTACGCGGCGTGCGCGCGGGTACCCGTAGGGCAGCGGTCCCCACAAGTCGCCCTCCCCGACGTCCCATTCTCCAGACAATCCGCAAATCTCTCCGCCAGGCCGTGTCCTCGGCACGTGTCAGACGGTTATGCCGGGTGGGGGAGCTCCGTGTCGGAGCCAAGGAAGCAGGAAAGTCCATGCGCGTTGGAAGTTTCGTGTTGGGAGCCCAGTTCCCCGGCCAGGGTCAGGGAGAGGCGCTCCACCGCGCGGTCCGCTCGGCCGAGGTGGCCGAGGAAGCGGGCCTCGACTCGGTCTGGCTGGCCGAGCACCACTTCGTGCCGTACGGCACGTGCCCGTCGGCGGTCACACTCGCCGCCCTGCTGCTGGGCCGAACCAGCCGCATCCGGGTCGGCACGGCGGTCAGCGTACTGCCCACCGTCCACCCCGTCGCCCTGGGCGAACAGGCCGCCCTGCTGCATGTGACGAGCGGCGGCCGCTTCTCGCTGGGCGTGGGGCGCGGCGGCCCGTGGGTCGACCTGGAGGTGTTCGGCGCGGGCCTGGAGGCGTACGAGCAGGGGTTCCCGGAATCACTCGATCTGCTGGTTCGCTGGCTGCGCGACCCCTCGGTGGGGGCCGACGGCGAGCGGTTCCGCTTCCGTGAAGTCCCGGTCGTCCCCCGGCCGTCGGAGGCGCTGACGGACGCGTCGGGTCCGGAGGTCGTGGTCGCGTGCACCTCGCCGGCGAGCGTGCGGCTGGCCGCCGAGCGCGGGCTGCCGATGCTCCTCGGCATGCACGTGGGGGACGAGGAGAAGGCCGAGATGGTCGCCGCGTGGCGGCAGTACGCGCGCGCGGCCGGGCGGTCCGGGGACGAGATCCGGGGCGCGGCGCATGTCTCGGCGGGCGTCTGCCAGATCGCGGACCGGCGCACGGACGCGGTGGAGACCCTGGTGAAGGCGATGCCGGGCTGGCTGAGGCAGGGGCTCGACGCGCATGTCACCGTCGACGGCCGGGCCCGCTCCATGCGGGACCCGGTGGCATACACCGAACTGCTCTGCGGGCTGCACCCGGTGGGCACCCCGCGGCTGTGCGTCGACCGTCTCGCGGCGACCGGCGAACGGACCGGCATCTCGCGTTTCGCGCTGCTGGTCGAAGGTTCCGGCGACCTGGCGGCCACCGAGGAGAACGTACGGCGGCTGGGCTCGGAGGTGCTCCCCCACCTCCGGTGAACAGCCCAGCCGGCCGCGAGGCTTGCCGCTCCCGTACTGATGGAACCTCCCGCGTCAGGAGCGGCAAGCAACAGGCTCACGTGTCAGCAGTCCCGGAATTCCGGGGACTGGTTCAGCACCTGGCTGCGGACCGAGGTGAAACGGGCGAGCTTCTCGTCGACAGCCGGCTCCAACGGGAACACCGCCACCCGGTGGCAGTTCTGGAAGGCCAGCCGCACACCGAAGTGCCGCTGGAGCGCGCCGCGTATGGCGTCGCTCGCGAGCGCGCGCAGCAACTGCCCGCGTGCCTGCTCGTCCGGCGGGGGCGTCTGGTTGTCGGCGAAGTCTCCGCCGTCCACCTTCAGCTGTGCCACCAGGGAGCTGACCATCTCCCATGCGTAAGGCAGGGAGGTCCGGACGCAGTCGACGAATTCTGCTTCGTCGACCTCGCCTCGCTCGGCCTGTTCGAGTAGGGCCGGTGAGACGTCGAGCGACATGGGTACTCCTCTCGCACCCCCGGAACAACAGGGGTTGCCGGACAGGGAAAGGGAGTTCGCACGCCGAAACACCGCACACGCTGAGTA
Source organism: Streptomyces sp. NPDC002884 (assembly GCF_040295245.1). NCBI lineage: Bacteria > Bacillati > Actinomycetota > Actinomycetes > Kitasatosporales > Streptomycetaceae > Streptomyces > Streptomyces sp. NPDC002884. The sequence goes on from NZ_JBEOVB010000007.1 coordinate 57,231, forward strand.
CACGCATCGCGACCTCCCGTTCACTACGGTAGGCAACGGACCGTGACCGCACCAGGAGAATGGGCACATAGGGAACCCCCAGTGGGCACACAATCGGCCACTGTCGAATGATCGTTTTCCAGGTCGAAAGGGGCGGGCCCGAAGGGGCTCCGGTTGCGGGTGGTGGGGGGAGACGGGCGGGCGAATCGCGTGCGCGGCGGGGCGTCGGATAGCGTTGCGGACCATGCGTCTCGTCATCGCCCGGTGCTCCGTGGACTACGCCGGCCGGCTCACCGCCCACCTGCCCTCCGCCCCTCGTCTCATCCTGGTGAAGGCGGACGGCAGCGTCTCGATCCACGCGGACGACCGGGCCTACAAGCCCCTCAACTGGATGTCGCCGCCCTGCACGCTGAAGGAGGGCGCGGGCGACGAGGAAGGCGTCTGGACCGTCGTCAACAAGGGCGGAGAGAAGCTCATCATCACGATGGAGGAGATCCTCCACGACTCGTCGCACGAACTCGGTGTCGATCCCGGCCTGATCAAGGACGGCGTGGAAGCACACCTCCAGGAACTGCTCGCCGACCGCATCGAGATCCTCGGCGACGGCTACACCCTCATCCGCCGCGAGTACATGACCGCCATCGGCCCGGTCGACATCCTGTGCCGGGACGCCGCGGGCCAGACCGTCGCGGTGGAGATCAAGCGCCGCGGCGAGATCGACGGCGTCGAGCAGCTCACCCGGTATCTGGAGCTGCTGAACCGCGACCCGCATCTCGCCCCCGTCCGCGGTGTCTTCGCGGCCCAGGAGATCAAGCCCCAGGCCCGGGTGCTGGCCACGGACCGCGGCATCGGCTGCCAGGTCCTGGACTACAACGCGATGCGGGGCATCGAGGACGACAAGCTGCGGCTGTTCTGACCCGCTCACCCGCACGACGAGAAGGGCCGGGTTCCTGGAGAGGAACCCGGCCCTTCTGTGTGTGCCTGGAGCTCAGATCACCGAGCCCGGAGAGGAGGGCGTGATGTCCGCCGTGCTCGGCGACACCGGGGCACTGGAGGTCGTACCGCTGGCCGAGGTCCCGGTGGACGGGTCTCCGGTGGACGGCGTGGACGGGTCGCCCGTGGGGGTCGTCGGGTCCTCTGTCGGCGTCGAGGGGTCGTCCGTCGGCGTCGAGGGATCGTCCGTCGGCGTCGTCGAGGGCCTGGACGACGTGCTCGACGACGACGGCTTCGGCGTGCCGGAGGAGCCACCGCTCCCCGTGCCGTGCGAGCTGCTCGTCGCCGAGGACGGCTCCGCCTCCCCCGTGGGGGTCGGGTCGTCCGAGGTGCCCATCGTCCCGTCCGGGCCCGGGTCCGTCGGCCTGCTGGTCGCCTCGCCGGTGTCGGCGGAACCGCCGGCGTCGCCCGGGGTGTCCGAGTCCAGGCCGCCGTCGTCCTGGCCGGTGCTGGCGGACGGGTTGACGCCGACCCGGTCGGAGGGGTCGTTGGCGTCGTTGTTGGAGGTCGCGCCGAGCGTCACGACCGTGCCGAGGACGGCGACGAGCAGCGCGCCCGCGCCGGCCGCGACGAGGTTGCGCTTGGCCAGGGCCTTCAGGCCGCCCCGGTTGTGACGGGTGGGCGGGCCGGCGGGCTGACGGTGGGCGACGACGGTCTCGGCCTCCGGCGGGTAGGTCGGGAGCACCGCCTGGACGCCGCGCGGCGGGGACGCCGACTCCTCGTGACGGGCGTCGGGCACCTCCTCGCCGGCCGTCGCGGCCGCGAGGCCGGGCATGTCCCCGGAACGGTCGGAGACCAGGGCGAGGGCGCGGCGGCCGGCGACGGTGCCGCGCTTGTCGGCGATGGCCCCGCGCAGGGCGAGGGAGGCCTCCAGCTCGGAGCGGGCCCGGTCGAGGTCTCCGCCGCAGAGGGCGAGGACGCCCAGTTCGTGGTGGAAGTAGGCGCGGTCGGCGGACTCCCCGGCGAGCCGGGCGGCCTCGGCGCCCTCGTGCAGGGTGCTCTCCCAGGCGCTCCAGTGCAGGCCCGCGGCGAACGCGGGCGCCGCGGTGCGGGCGAGCCGGACGGCGGTGGGCTCCTCGTCCTCACCGGTCGGGGTCGTCGTGGGGACGATCACGATGAGGGCGGCGAGCACGGCGTCGGCCTCGGCGCTCACCCGCTCGGGGGTGACCGAGGGGTGTCCGGTCCACCAGGCGTAGTGCTGGGCGGCGGTGTGGGCGCGGGCCTCGACGTCGTCGGCGTATCCGGCGGCCTCGAGCTGGGTCTGGACGCCGACGGCGAGCCGGTAGCGGGTGCCGACCGGGGAGACGAGTCCGCAGGCGGTCAGTTCGCCGAGGGCCGCGTCGGCGTGGGTGTCGCCGACCAGGGCGGGCAGGTGGGCCTGGTGCGGGACCTCGCCGTCCAGGGCGACGGCGAAGCGCAGGGTGGCACGGGCGGAGGCGCTGAGGCGGGCGGCGAGCAGCGGCGCGGGCGCGGCGGCCTCGCCGAGCGAGGGCAGGGGTATCTCCTCGGCCTCGCCCGCTCCGGCCAGGCCGTCGACGACTTCGGTGAACGGCCGGGCGTCCTCGAAGACGCCGAACGCGTCGACCGCGTCGGCGCCGGCCCGCAGTCGGTCGCGCTGCGAGAGCAGGGCGCCGGCCTGGACGAACCGGAGCGGCAGGCCCTCGGACTCGAACCACAGGTCGCCGGCCCAGTTGGCCTCCTCCTCGGTGAGGACGCGGCCGACGGCGTGCTCGATCACCTCGACGCCGCCCGCGCGGTCCAGTCCGGTGAGGACGACCTCCTCGACGGCGGACTCCGCGGAGGGCAGCGGGGTCTCCGGGGTGACGCCGAGCAGGAAGGCGCACTCGGGGGTCGCGTCCAGGAGTTCGTCGAGGGCGGCGCCGCCGAGGTCGAGGTCGTCGACCACGACGACCGCGCCGATCTCGCGGACCAGGGCGCGCAGGTCGTCGCCCTCGGGGCGGTACCGGGGGGCGTCGTAGACGGCGTGGAAGAGGTCGTGCAGCAGGTCGGCCGAGGTGCGGCGGAAGCCGGTGAGGCGGACGACGCCGTCGGGGGCGAGGTCCTCGCAGTCCTCGGCGACGAGGTCGAGGAGGCTGGTGCGGCCGGAGCCGGCCGGTCCGGTGAGACGGACGGAGCGGCCGCGGGCCAGCAGACGGACCAGTTGCTCGCGTTCGTCCTGGCGGCCCAGCAGCGGCTGGGCGGGCCGGGTGGTGCCGGCGGGGGCCGGCGGCCGGGCGGCGCGCTCGGCCTCGGCACGCTGCTCCGCGGTGCGCTTGGCGGGGCGCTCGGGTATCTCCGTGGGCGGGCAGAGTTCTATCTCGCTGCCGTCGACCGGGTTGACCGTGAGCAGGTGTTCGCCGGTGACGAGCCGCACGGTGCGGGCCAGCGCCGGCGTGTGCTGGCCGAAGTCCGGTGTGAGGGGGTCCCTGGACGGGCGCGGGCGCGGCGTGCCGCCGTCGTCGTCCTGGCCGTACTCCTCGGGTCCCCGGGTGTTCGGGTCCATAGGTTCAAGCCCCCCAAAAGCGTCGTGTGGCGGTAGCCCCTCCCGGCCTTGCTGCACACTGCGCTGTCGCTTCTGGTCCGGTGCCCGCTCGAGGGCTGAGAGCGGCGGGCAGACGAACCGTAAACCTTCGCACAGTATCTACGACAGCCCGGGGTACCGGGCCGCCCGAAGCGTCACAGTCTCGTGAGGATTGCGCCCGTCGCACGTTTTCCGCCGCAGGCCACGCCCCCTGGGGGTCAGACCCGGGGCAGGGACTCCACTCCGATACCGCCCTCGATCGCGAGGATCCGGTGCAGTCGGGTGGCCACCAGCAGGCGTTGCATCTGCGGAGGCACCCCGCGCAGCACCAGGCGTCGGCCGCACCGGCCCGCCCGGCGGTGGACGCCCATGATGACGCCGAGTCCGGTGGCGTCCCAGGAGTCCAGCTCGGACAGGTCGAGCACCAGGTCGCCGACTCCGTCGTCCACGGCCGTGTGCAGGGCCGTACGGGCGTCCGCCGCACTGCGGACGTCGAGACGGCCCCCGACGACCAGCTCTACGTGGTCGCCCCTGATGTGCATAGCGCTCCCCTAAGCGTGCGTCTCGTGCTCCGCGGTGTGGTGTCCGGTGTTGCAACCTCTGACTGCGGGAAGCGGTCGAAGGTTGCCGTCTGTGAGCGAACCGATACCGAATTCACTCGCAGGGGTGAGGCCCATGGGGCCTGTGCGGTTTCGGTGCCTGTAGAAGCCCTGCCCGCTCAGGCGTCCGATGTCACCGGCGTCAACCATCCGGCGCAGCCGCTCCGCATGCCTCTCGGCGGGAGATTAGCGGGCGTGAGGCGCTGTGTGACCGGTTAGTAACGCGGCTCACGTCTCAGGGCGTGAGACGCCGGTCACGTCGTCAATTACTGTCCGATTCACGCCGATTGGACCAGAACTGACCAGGCGCTGACCAGGCGTCGACCGCAGTGACGAAGGGAACGGAACGGATTCCCGGGGACCGTCTAGATTGGCCGCATGGTCAATCTGACGCGCATCTACACGAGGACCGGCGACCAGGGCACCACCGCTCTCGGCGACATGAGCCGGGTCGCCAAGACCGACCTGCGGATCGCCGCGTACGCCGACGCCAACGAGGCGAACGCGGCGCTCGGCACGGCGCTCGCGCTGGGCGGCCTGGACGAGGAGCTCGTCGGGGTCCTCACCCGGATCCAGAACGACCTGTTCGACGTCGGCGCGGACCTGTCGACGCCGGTGGTGGAGAACCCCGAGTTCCCGCCCCTGCGGGTCGAGCAGTTCTATGTCGACCGTCTGGAGGCGGACTGCGACCGGTTCAACGAGCGGCTGGAGAAGCTGCGGTCGTTCATCCTGCCCGGCGGCACCCCGGGCGCGGCCCTGCTCCACCAGGCCTGCACGGTCGTCCGGCGGGCCGAACGCTCCACCTGGGCGGCGCTGGAGGTGCACGGTGAGCGGATGAACCCGCTCACCGCGACCTATCTCAACCGCCTCTCGGACCTGCTGTTCATTCTGGCCCGCACCGCCAACCAGGCGGTCGGCGACGTGCTCTGGGTACCGGGCGGGGAGCGCTAGCGCATCTTGGCCGGTTCCCGCTCCGATCCGTCGTTCGGATCGGCCTCCGGCCCGGTCTTCGGGTCGGCCCCCGGCCCGGTCTTCGGGTCGGCCCCCGGCCCGGTCTTCGGTGCGGCCTTCGGGAACAGGGTGTAGCTCCCGGCGATGACGAGGTTGATGCCGATCACCCACAGCATCCGCAGCTGCCACGCCCGCAGCGAACCGGTATCGCCCTCCCCGCCGACGTACCAGGCGGCTGCCTGGAGCAGTGCCATGGCGACCAGTGCGGCGAGGACCCAGCGGCCCGCGACCTTCCATTCGTGGACGGCGCGGGCCTTGCCGTACTTCGGCGGCCGCGCGGGCTGCGGGCCGCCGGCGAAGCGGTGGGCGACCCGGGCGTCCACCCACCTGACGGTGGAGTGGCCGAGGCCCACGGTGAAGCCGATGTAGACGGCGGCGAGGCCGTGCCGCCAGTCCGGCTCGGCGCCGCCTCTGAGGTCGATCGCGGTCACCGCGAACAGCACGACCTCCAGCAGCGGCTCGCACAGCAGCAGGGCCAGCCCCAGACGCGGCATCCGGAACACGTACCGGAAGGCCAGTCCCGCGGCCAGCAGCACCCAGAAGGCCACCTCGCAGGCGATGATCAGTGCGACGATCACGGTTCGCTCCTCTCGCTCACCCTTCCAGGCTCCCGGGCGGGAGAGCGGGTCTCGTCGTCGGCGGTGACGAACTCCCGGTACATCGAAAGATGCAGTTCGGGACCGTTCCCGGGGAGCAGGCGGACGCGACGCGGTGCGTGTTGGATGGAGGACATGGCCGTCCGAGAAGCGCACCGCCCGCGCCGCCCGCACCGCTTCGACGTGTGCGTCGCGGTCGGCGGGCTGCTCGGCGGGCTGCTGCTGGTCGCCATCGGCCTGGGCACCCGGCCGTCCGACGATCCGATCGTGCTCCTCGACGGCCCCTGGCCGGTGCTGGTGCCGCTCTGCGCGCTGGCCGGCTGCGAGGTGCTGCGCCGGGTCGCGCCGCGTACGGCCCTGCTGGTCGGCACGGCCGCGATCGTCCTGGACACCCTGACCCGGGGCAACCTGTTCACGGTGCTGATGTACACCGACGTGATGTACGCGGCCGTCCTGTACGGGCCGCTCTCGTCGGCCCGCCGGATCCAGTGGATCACCGGACTGCTGACGGTGGCCGGGACGCTGGTGCCGTTCGCGGTGTGGCGGGTGCCGGAGGCCCTGCTGATCGGGGTGGTGGTCGGCATCGTGGCCTACGCGCCCGCCGCCACCGGCTGGATCGTGCGCAACCACCGCGACGCGGCCGAGGCCGCCCGGCTGCGGGCCGAACAGACCGCGCTGCTCGCCGAGATGGACCGGACCCAGGCCGTCACGACCGAACGGGCGCGGATGGCACGGGAGTTGCACGACATGGTCGCCAACCACCTGTCGGCGATCGCCATCCACTCGACGGCGGCGCTCTCCATCGACGACCCGGACACGTCCCGGCAGGCGCTGGCCGTCATCCGCGAGAACAGCGTCGAGGGGCTGGCGGAGATGCGGCGGCTGATCGGGATCCTGCGCGACGGCAGCGGGGACCGCGAGCCGGCCGCGTCCCCCACCCTGGGCGGCCTGGAGGCGCTCGTCGACGGCGCCCGCGCCAACGGTCTCGACGTCACCCTCGCCGCCGAGCACGGCGAGGTGCCGGCCCCCGTCGAACTCGCCGCCTACCGGATCGTCCAGGAGTCGCTGACCAACGCGCTGAAGCACGCGTGTCCCGGCCGGGTCACCGTCGCCCTCGTCCAGCGCGAAGGGGTGCTCGACGTGCGGGTACGGAGTCCCTACGGCCGTCGGGACGGGCCCCGCGCTCCCGGTTCCGGCGCCGGGCTCGTCGGGATGCGCGAGCGGGCGGCGCTGCTGGACGGCACGTTCGACGCCGGTCCCGAGGACTCCTGCTGGACGGTGCGCGCCACATTCCCCCTGGTCGAAGGAGAGCCCGTATGAGCTCCGTCATCCGGGTCCTCGTCGCCGAGGACCAGTCCGCCGTGCGCGCCGGGCTCGTCCTGATCCTGGGCAGCGCGTCGGACATCGAGGTGGTCGGGGAGGCGGCGGACGGGGAACAGGCGGTGGCGCTGGCCCGGGAGTTGCGGCCCGACGTGGTGCTGATGGACGTTCAGATGCCGCGTCTCGACGGGGTGTCGGCGACCCGGAAGGTCGTCGAGGAGGGTCTCGCCGACGTACTGGTGCTGACCACCTTCGACCTCGACGAATATGTGTTCGGGGCGCTGCGGGCGGGCGCCGCGGGGTTCCTGCTGAAGAACACGGAGGCGAGGGATCTGCTGGCGGCGGTCCGTACCGTGGCCGGCGGGGAGGGGCTGATCGCTCCCGCGGTGACCCGCAGGCTGATCGCCGAGTTCGCCGCGAAGCCGGTGCGGGCGCCGAGGGCCGATCCCGCCGTCCTGGACACCCTGACCCGGCGCGAACGCGAGGTGCTGGCCTGTCTGGGCGAGGGGATGTCCAACGCGGGCGTCGCGGAGCGCCTCGACATGGCGGAGGCGACGGTGAAGACGCACGTCAGCCGTCTGCTGGGGAAGCTGGAGCTGCGCAGCCGGGTGCAAGCGGCGGTGCTGGCCCAGGAGTTGGGGATTCGGGCGGGATCCGAAGGGGCTCCGGAGGTTTAACGGGCCGCAGTGGTCCAGACCTATTGACCTGTGGTCCAGACCTTTCTATTCTCGCGGCACCGTGGGCGTGAAGGCTCAGTCACGCCCCCCGACTCCCCCCGAGGAGGCGCAGGATGCGCTTCAGACACAGAGCGGCGGCAGGGTTCGCGACCCTGTTGCTCCCGTTGGCCGGCCTGGTCGGCCTCGCGAGCCCCGCCCAGGCCGCCCCGACGGCCACCGCCACCTACACCAAGGCATCGGACTGGGGCACCGGCTTCGAGGGCAAGTGGACGGTGAAGAACACCGGCACCGCTGCCATCAGTTCCTGGACGGTCGAGTGGGACTTCCCCTCCGGCACCTCCGTCACCTCCGCCTGGGACGCCGACGTCACGTCCTCCGGCACCCACTGGACCGCCAAGAACAAGTCCTGGAACGGCACCCTCGCCGCCGGCGCGTCCGTCTCCTTCGGCTTCAACGGAGCGGGCTCCGGTTCCCCGTCCAACTGCAAGCTCAACGGCGGCAGTTGCGACGGCACTACGGTCCCGGGCGACGCCGCGCCGTCCGCCCCGGGCACCCCGACCACCTCCGCCCTCACCGACACCTCGGTGAAGCTGACCTGGTCCGCCGCCACCGACGACAAGGGCGTCAAGAACTACGACGTCCTGCGCGACGGCGCCAAGGTCGCCACGGTCACGACGACCTCGTACACCGACAGCGGTCTGACGGCCGGCACCGACTACTCCTACACCGTCCAGGCCCGTGACACCGCCGACCAGACCGGCCCGGTCAGCGGCGCGGTCGCGGTCCACACCACCGGCGGCGGCACCACTCCCCCGACCACCGGCTCCAAGGTCAAGCTCGGCTACTTCACCGAGTGGGGCATCTACGGCCGCAACTACAACGTCAAGAACCTGGTGACGTCCGGTTCGGCCGCCAAGATCACGCACATCAACTACGCCTTCGGCAACGTCACGAACGGCCAGTGCGCGATCGGCGACTCCTACGCCGACTACGACAAGGCCTTCACCGCGGACCAGTCGGTCAGCGGCGTCGCCGACACCTGGGACCAGCCGCTGCGCGGCAACTTCAACCAGCTGCGCCAGCTGAAGGCCAAGTACCCGAACATCAAGGTGCTGTGGTCCTTCGGCGGCTGGACCTGGTCCGGCGGCTTCGCCCAGGCCGCGGCCAACCCGGCCGCGTTCGCGCAGTCCTGCTACAACCTGGTCGAGGACCCGCGCTGGGCCGATGTCTTCGACGGCATCGACATCGACTGGGAGTACCCGAACGCCTGCGGCCTGTCCTGCGACACCAGCGGGGCGGCGGCCTACAAGAACCTGATGCAGGCGCTGCGTGCCAAGTTCGGCGCGAACTACCTGGTCACCGCGGCCACCACGGCCGACGGCACCTCCGGCGGCAAGATCGACGCCGCCGACTACGCGGGCGCCTCGAATTACGTCGACTGGTACAACGTGATGTCGTACGACTTCTTCGGCGCCTTCGACGCGGACGGGCCGACGGCCCCGCACTCCCCGCTCACCTCGTACAGCGGCATCCCGCAGGCCGGGTTCACCACGGCCGACGCGATCGCCAAGTTCAAGGCGAAGGGCGTGCCCGCGAGCAAGCTGCTCATCGGCATCGGCTTCTACGGCCGCGGCTGGACCGGTGTCACCCAGGACGCCCCGGGCGGCACGGCCACGGGTCCGGCCCCCGGCACCTACGAGCAGGGCATCGAGGACTACAAGGTCCTCAAGACGTCCTGCCCGGCCACCGGCACCATCGCCGGCACGGCGTACGCCAAGTGCGGCAGCAACTGGTGGTCCTACGACACCCCGGCCACCATCGCCGGGAAGATGACCTGGGCCAAGAACCAGGGTCTGGGCGGTGCGTTCTTCTGGGAGTTCAGCGGAGACACCACCAACGGCGAGCTGGTGACCGCCATCAACAGCGGACTGTCGTAGAAAAGTTCGCATGATCAAGCAACGTTGACACGCCCCCGGACTGCGTCCGGGGGCCCCACCCGGCGGGTGAATGCGGCTACGCCACATTCACCCGCTGTCCGGGTGGAGCTGCCTCCAGCCACGCGAGAAAACCGGTCAGCGCGTCTTCGCTCATGGCGAGCTCGAGACGCGTACCCCGGTGCACACAGGTGAGGATCACCGCGTCGGACAGCAGCGCCAGCTCCTCCTCGCCCTCGGGAAGACGGCGGCCGGCCACCTCGATCGTGCCGCGCTCCAGCACCCGGCGCGGACGGTAGGCGTACGAGAAGACGCGGTACCACTCGATGCGGTCGCCGTTGTAGCGGGCGACGCCGTAGCTCCAGCCTTTTCCGCTCGTGTCGAGTTTCTCGGAGACGTCCCAGCGCAGGGAACAGTCGAAGGTGCCGCCGGACCGCTGGATGAGTCTGCGGCGCAGGCCGAAGACGAACAACCCCAGCGCCACCAGGGCCACGACGCTTCCGCACACAGTCAGAGCGAGGACCATCGACACCGACCTCCTCGTCTCCTGGGTACCGAAAATAGGTAACGGAACGGAAAAAACATCCATATCTGCCTCAGCCGCGGTCGGCTCCGGATTGCTCCGGTGCCGACCGCGGCTGAGTGACGTCAAGCGGCCCTGCTCCCCCGATCCTCAAGGGCCCGGGAGGACCCCCACGGTCAGCGCGAGGCCGCCGCACGCAGTCGTACGTCCGCGCGACGCTCGGCGGCGGCATCGCCCTCCGCCTTCGCGCGCTCGAGCTCCCGCTCCACACGCTGGACATCGATCTCGTCCGACAGCTCGGCGATCTCGGCCAGCAGCGACAGCTTGTTGTCCGCGAACGAGATGAAACCGCCGTGCACAGCGGCGACGACCGTTCCACCATCACTCGTACGGATGGTCACCGGGCCCGACTCCAGCACACCGAGCAGCGGCTGGTGACCGGGCATGACGCCGATGTCGCCCGACGTGGTGCGCGCGACGACCAGGGTGGCCTCGCCCGACCAGACCTCTCGGTCGGCCGCGACCAGCGCGACGTGCAGCTCAGCAGCCAAGGTGGCTCCTCGGGTCACCACCCGGCGGGTATGCCGGGTGTTGGTTACAAGTCTAGTGGGCGTGAGTGAGGGGGCGGGACGCGCCCGCCCCCTCAGGCGTGAGCCGAAGGGCTCACATCGAACTCAGGGAGTTCAGGAGACGCCCAGCTCCTTGGCGTTGGCCTTCAGGTCCTCGATACCACCGCACAGGAAGAACGCCTGCTCCGGGAAGTGGTCGTACTCGCCGTCGATGATCGCGTTGAAGGCCACGATCGACTCGTCCAGCGGGACGTCCGACCCGTCGACGCCGGTGAACTGCTTGGCGACGTGGGTGTTCTGGGACAGGAAGCGCTCCACGCGACGGGCACGGTGGACGGTGAGCTTGTCCTCCTCGCCGAGCTCGTCGATGCCGAGGATCGCGATGATGTCCTGGAGGTCCTTGTACTTCTGCAGCACCGTCTTGACGCGCATCGCGGTGTTGTAGTGGTCCGCCGCGATGTAGCGCGGGTCCAGGATGCGGGACGTGGAGTCCAGCGGGTCCACGGCCGGGTAGATGCCCTTCTCCGAGATCGGACGGGAGAGCACCGTCGTCGCGTCGAGGTGGGCGAAGGTGGTGGCCGGGGCCGGGTCGGTCAGGTCGTCCGCGGGGACGTAGATCGCCTGCATCGAGGTGATCGAGTGACCACGGGTCGAGGTGATGCGCTCCTGGAGGAGACCCATCTCGTCGGCCAGGTTCGGCTGGTAACCCACCGCGGAGGGCATCCGGCCGAGCAGGGTCGAGACCTCGGAACCGGCCTGCGTGAAGCGGAAGATGTTGTCGATGAAGAACAGCACGTCCTGCTTCTGCACATCGCGGAAGTACTCCGCCATGGTCAGACCGGCCAGGGCCACGCGCAGACGGGTGCCCGGGGGCTCGTCCATCTGACCGAAGACCAGGGCGGTCTTGTCGATGACGCCCGACTCCGCCATCTCCTCGATGAGGTCGTTGCCCTCACGAGTGCGCTCGCCGACACCGGCGAACACGGAGACACCGTCGTGGTTGTTGGCAACGCGGTAGATCATCTCCTGGATGAGCACCGTCTTGCCGACGCCGGCACCGCCGAACAGGCCGATCTTTCCACCCTTGACGTACGGGGTGAGAAGGTCGATGACCTTGACGCCGGTCTCGAACATCTCGGTCTTCGACTCGAGCTCGTCGAAGCGCGGGGCCTTGCGGTGGATGGTCCAGCGCTCACCGTCGTAGGTCTCGTCGGTGTTCAGCACCTCACCGAGGGTGTTGAACACCTTGCCCTTGGTGAAGTCGCCGACCGGAACGGTGATGCCCGTGCCGGTGTCGGTCACCGCGGCCTGGCGGACCAGGCCGTCGGTGGGCTGCATCGAGATGGTGCGGACCAGGCCGTCACCCAGGTGCTGGGCGACCTCCAGGGTCAGCGTCTTCAGCTCGCCGTCCTTCGCCGGGTCTGCGACCTCGACGTGCAGGGCGTTGTAGATCTCCGGCATCGCGTCGACGGGGAACTCCACGTCGACGACCGGGCCGATCACCCGGGCGACGCGGCCCGTGGCAACGGCCGTCTCAACAGTGGTCGTCATTACTTGTCACTCCCCGCGGTCGCGTCGGCGAGGGCTGCGGAGCCACCGACGATCTCGCTGATTTCCTGGGTGATTTCGGCCTGGCGGGCCGCATTGGCAAGTCGGGAGAGCGTGGTGATCAGGTCTCCCGCGTTGTCGGTGGCCGACTTCATCGCGCGGCGCGTGGCGGCATGCTTGGAGGCGGCCGACTGGAGCAGCGCGTTGTAGATACGGCTTTCGACGTACCGGGGCAGCAGGGCGTCGAGGACGTCCTCCGCCGACGGCTCGAAGTCGTACAGCGGAAGGATCTCGCCCTTCGGCGCCGACTCCTTGGCCACCTCGTCGAGGCTGAGCGGCAGCAGACGGTCACCGAGCGCCGTCTGCGTCATCATCGAGACGAACTCGGTGAAGACGATGTGGAGTTCGTCCACGCCGCCGTCCGCCGTCTCCGTCTCGATGGCCTCGATGAGCGGACCCGCGACGTTCTTCGCGTCCGCGTAGGTGGGCTCGTCGGTGAAGCCCGACCACGACTCCACGACCTTGCGCTCGCGGAAGTTGTAGTGGGCCAGACCCCGGCGGCCGACGATGTACGTGTCGACCTCCTTGCCCTCCGCCTCGAGGCGCGCCGTCAGCTGCTCGGCGGCCTTGATCGCGTTGGAGTTGAAGGCGCCGGCCAGTCCGCGGTCGCTCGTGAGGAGCAGCACCGCGGCACGGGTCGCCGTCTCCGCCTCCGTGGTCAGCGGGTGCTTGGTGTTCGAACCGGTGCCGACCGCCGTGACCGCGCGGGTGAGCTCGGTCGCGTACGGCGCGGAGGCCGCCACCTTGCGCTGCGCCTTGACGACACGCGAGGCGGCGATCATTTCCATCGCCTTGGTGATCTTCTTGGTCGCGGTGACGGATCGGATGCGACGCTTGTAGACCCGGAGCTGGGCTCCCATGAGTCAGGTCCCTTCCGTCGTCACTTGGCCGCGGCGGCCGGAGCGTCTTCGCCGAGAAGCTTGCCGTCCGAGGTCTCGAACTGCTTCTTGAACTCGGCGATACCGTCCGCGATGGCGGTGAGGGTGTCGTCCGACATCTTGCCGCCCTCCTTGATGGAGGTCATGAGGCCCTGCTCCTTGCGGTGCAGGTACTCCAGCAGCTCCTTCTCGAAGCGGCGGATGTCGGCGACCGGGACGTCGTCCATCTTGCCGGTGGTACCGGCCCACACGGAGACGACCTGGTCCTCGGTCGACATCGGCTGGTACTGAGCCTGCTTGAGCAGCTCGACCAGTCGCTGACCGCGCTCCAGCTGGGACTTCGACGCGGCGTCCAGGTCGGAACCGAAGGCGGCGAACGCCTCCAGCTCACGGTACTGGGCGAGGTCGAGGCGCAGACGGCCGGAAACCTGCTTCATCGCCTTGTGCTGCGCGGAACCACCGACTCGGGAGACGGAGATACCGACGTTCAGCGCGGGGCGCTGACCGGCGTTGAACAGGTCCGACTCCAGGAAGCACTGGCCGTCGGTGATGGAGATGACGTTGGTCGGGATGAACGCCGAGACGTCGTTGGCCTTCGTCTCGACGATCGGCAGACCGGTCATCGAGCCGGCGCCGAGCTCGTCGGAGAGCTTCGCGCAGCGCTCCAGCAGACGGGAGTGCAGGTAGAAGACGTCGCCCGGGTAGGCCTCGCGGCCCGGCGGGCGGCGGAGCAGCAGGGACACGGCGCGGTAGGCGTCGGCCTGCTTCGAGAGGTCGTCGAAGATGATGAGGACGTGCTTGCCCTCGTACATCCACTGCTGGCCGATGGCCGAACCGGTGTACGGCGCCAGGTACTTGAAGCCGGCCGGGTCGGACGCCGGGGCGGCGACGATGGTCGTGTACTCCAGCGCGCCGGCCTCTTCGAGGGCACCACGCACGGAGGCGATGGTCGAGCCCTTCTGACCGATGGCGACGTAGACGCAGCGGACCTGCTTCTTCGGGTCGCCCGAGCGCCAGTTGTCACGCTGGTTGATGATCGTGTCGACGGCCAGGGCGGTCTTGCCGGTCTGACGGTCACCGATGACCAGCTGACGCTGGCCACGGCCGATCGGGGTCATCGCGTCGACGGCCTTGTAGCCGGTCTCCATCGGCTCGTGCACCGACTTACGGGCCATGACGCCCGGAGCCTGAAGCTCCAGGGCGCGGCGGCCGGACGTCTCGATCTCGCCGAGGCCGTCGATCGGGTTGCCGAGCGGGTCGACGACACGGCCGAGGTAGCCCTCGCCGACGGCGACGGACAGGACCTCTCCCGTGCGGGTGACCGGCTGGCCCTCCTCGATGCCACTGAACTCACCGAGGACGACGGCGCCGATCTCGCGCTCTTCCAGGTTGAGCGCGAGGCCGAGGGTGCCGTCCTCGAACTTCAGCAGTTCGTTGGCCATGGCCGAGGGCAGGCCCTCGACCTTCGCGATGCCGTCGCCGGCAAGGGTGACCGTACCGACCTCCTCGCGCGAGGCCGCGTCCGGCTTGTACGACTGGACAAAGTTCTCCAGCGCATCCCGGATCTCCTCCGGCCGGATCGTGAGCTCCGCCATCTGGGTTCCCTGCTCTCCTTGTTGGGCCCGAAGTTTCACTTTGGGGGGATGGGGACTCCCCCCGAAAAGAGGTGAATCCTCTGCACGGCCCAACCAGGGCCGCCATCAGTTCGTACTGCGGTCTTGAGTTGCTGCTAGCTCGCCATGCGACGGGCGACGTTCTCGATGCGGTCCGCGAGGGAGCCGTTGATCACCTCGTCACCGACCTGCACCCGGATCCCGCCGAGGACCGCGGGGTCCACGTCGAGGTTGAGGTGCATCGGGCGGCCGTAGAGCTTGGCGAGGGCGGCGCCGAGGCGCTGCTTCTGCGGGTCGCTCAGCGGTACCGCCGAGGTGACGACGGCGACCATGCGGTCCCGGCGCTCAGCGGCGAGCTTGGAGAGGGCTTCGAGGCCCGCTTCCAGGCTACGTCCACGGGGCGCGGTCACGAGGCGCGTCACGAGTCGCTCGGTGGCCGCGTCGGCCCGGCCGCCGAGCAGGCTGCGCAGCAGCTCGCTCTTGGCCGAGGCGGTGGCCTTCCGGTTGGTCAGCGCGGCGCGCAGCTCGAAGTTCGAGGAGACGATCCGTCCGAAGCGGAACAGTTCGTCCTCGACGTTGTCGAGCGTGCCGGCCTTCTGCGCGGCGGTGAGGTCGGCGATGTCCGCCAGCTCCTCCAGCGCGTCCACCAGGTCGCGGGACCGCGACCAGCGGGCACGCACCGTGCCGGACACCAGGTCGGCGGTGGTGCCGCCGATCTGGGCGCCGAGCAGGCGCTGGACCAGCTCGGCCTTGGCCTCGCCGGACTGCGCCGGGTCGGTGAGGACCCGACGCAGCGAGACCTCGCGGTCGAGCAGCGCGGTGACGGCCGCCAGCTCGTCGGCCAGCTGCGCAGCGTCCACGGACGTGGAGTCCGTCAGCGCGTCGAGACGCTCACGGGCTGCTGCGAATGCCTCGCGGCTGGCTCCGTGTGCGGTCATCGAGACGCCTCGGCCTTCTCCTCGAGGTCGTCGAGGAAGCGGTCGATGACGCGGCTCTGGCGGGCGTGGTCCTCGAGGGACTCCCCGACGAGCTTGCCGGCCAGTTCGGTGGCGAGCTTGCCGACGTCCTGGCGCAGCGCGGACGCGGCGGCCTTGCGGTCCGCCTCGATCTGGCTGTGCCCGGCGGCGACGATCTCCTCGCGCTGGCGCTGGCCTTCCGCACGCATCTCGGTGATGAGTACGGCGCCCTGCTCCTGCGCCTCCTGGCGCAGCCGCGCGGCCTCGTGACGGGCCTCTGCGAGCTGGGCCTTGTACTGCTCCAGGACGCTCTGAGCCTCCGTGCGAGCAATCTCGGCCTGTTCGATCCCGCCCTCGATGGCTTCGCGACGCTCTTCCAGAACCTTGTTGATGTTCGGAAGGAGCTTCTTGCCCAGGACGAAGAACACGATCGCGAACGCGATCAGACCGATGACGAGCTCGGGGATCTCCGGGATCAGAGGATTCTGGGCCTCCTCCTCAGCCGCGAGTTGCAGCAAGGGCGAGATCACATCAGTTCCTTCCGTGGAATTCTCTCGTCGGCGTAGACCGGATCAGGACGTCGGGTAGACGAAGCCCATGACCAGACCGATCAGGGCGAGCGCCTCACAGAGGACGAAGCCGAGGATCTGGTTCTGACGGATCAGGCCGGCGGCCTCGGGCTGGCGAGCCAGCGCCTGGGTGCCGTTACCGAAGATGATGCCAACGCCGACGCCGGGGCCGATGGCCGCGAGACCGTAGCCGATGGCAGCGAGGTTGCCCTTGATTTCGACCGCGGCGAGGGTGTCGAGAGCGGACATGCCGTAACTTCCTTCTCTTTACGCAGGCCGGTGGGGGTTGGCCACCGGAAGTTCAGGGGATGTTGATCAGGTGCTCAGTGGTGCTTGGCGAGCGCGCCCTGGATGTAGCTGCAGGACAGGAGGATGAAGACGTAGGCCTGGAGGGCCTGGATGAACAGCTCGAAGACCGTCATCACGATGACCATCAGGAACGAGACCGCCGAGTAGGCGATGCCGATGCCGTTGAGCAGGTACCAGGTACCGATGGTGAAGATCAGGATCAGGACGTGCCCGGCGAACATGTTGGCGAAGAGCCGGACGGCGTGGGTGAACGGCCGGATGAACACGTTCGACAGGAACTCGAAGAACATGACCATCGGGAACACCGGGCCGAGCGACGGGTCGTAGCCGGTGATGTTCTTCCAGCCGCCGATGAAGCCGTGGCGCTTGAACGTCACGCTCATCCACACGATGTAGACGAGGGCCGCGAGCCCGACCGGGAACGCGATGACCGCGGTGGCCGGGAACTGCGCGATCGGGACGATCGACCACAGGTTCATGATCCAGATGAAGAAGAACAGCGAGAACATCAGCGGGACGTACTTCTCGCCCTCGCGCTTGCCGATCGTCTCGTACACGACCCCGCGACGGACGAAGTCGTAGCCCGCCTCGCCGACCATCTGGAGCTTGCCGGGAATCAGCTTCGGCTTGTTGAAGGCCGCCCAGAAGAATCCGATGACGATGACGGTGCTCACCAGCGAGAGCAGCATCGGCTTGTTGAATTCGATGCCGCCGACGGTGAAGAGCGGTTCGAAGAGGAACGAGTGCAGGCCGGGGGTCGGGAAACCGCACCCGTCGAAAATATGACAGTCGGTCTCGAAGGCGAGCGTCTTGGCGTTACTCACCGCGAGCTCCTTCAGCGTGGCGCATGGGTACGGCAACCTCGATGTGTCGGCGCGGCCTGCGACCGCGGGACGGCACTGGACTGGACTTGCGGATGTGGGGGCGGCTACTGGGCTCCGAACCGTGAGACGTCACAGGCTCGACTGCCGCCCGCGCCAGCTCTGCCGCAGTTGTGGCGAGACCATAGCAAAAGAGCGGAAGTCCCTTTACACCGGCCCTACAGGTCACGACGACGCCCGAGCGGAATCCGGCTCGACGTAGAGGATCTTGGCCTTCATGTGCGAGACCACCTGGGCGGCGATCCACACCAGGGTGGCCCCCAGCAGTGTGAAGGCGAAGCATTTCGGGTTGAAGGCCGAGGTCCCCTTGAACGTGATCAGCACGATCATCAGCAACAGGATCTGGGTGGTGTAGAGCAACAGCCCCATCGACTGGAACAGATGGGGAAGCCGGCGCGCGGTGCGCAGCAGCACCACCAGACCGCCGCCCATGAACAGCAGGACGAGAAGCGCACCGAAGACGGCGCCGAGCGCCCCCTTGCCGCCGGCAACGGCGGCACTCACCGCGACTCCCGCCACACCCGCGGCTGCGGTGGGCAGGGCACAGTGCAGGAGTGTTCGTACGTCGTTGGACTGCATGGCGGCAACTCCGCATTCAAGGGGGCAGGGCGTCGTCATGGACGAGCGTAGTCCCGGCCCGAGGGGCGAGAGACCTCACGCCACCTCACTCCAATGAACCGTCGTACTGCGGTCCTTCGGCTCTCTCCGGGGGTTCTCGTGAACCGTATCACAAACTATTTGATGAGGTCTTTACCTGGCAGGTGTGCTCGCTGTCACACATGAGAGTGACAGTGCACGTCTGTGCAGGAACCAGGAGGTCTTGTCTGGTATTGGGGGGCTTTGCCCTCCACAGGTTCTCCCACGACTTGGCAATGCTCTAGTCAGATTCTTACCTTGGAGCTGCCCCGGCCACCGATCGCGGTGGCCCCGTTCGCCCCCGCCACCCCCACCGTGACAGGGCTCTGCCCGTCGACGGCGGCGGGCTGCCCGGGGCCGGCCGGCCCGTACGGCCCGGCGGTCGCCGCGGCCTCCTGTACCGCCGGCTCCCCGGCCTCCTGCGCCTCCACCGGCACGCCGCCCCGGCGCCGGTAGCGCGGCGGCACGAAGGCCTCGGCCCAGCGCGGGGTGCGCGGCCGGAAGCGCGGCAGCAGGAGCAGCGCCAGACCGATCGCGCTGAGGATCACGACACCGAGGACGATCCACATGGAAGCCGCGTTGACGGAGTAGGTGAGCGCGCCGAAGGCGATCAGCGCCGACCAGAAGTACATGATCAGCACCGCGCGGCTGTGCGAGTGCCCGATCTCCAGCAGCCGGTGGTGCAGGTGCCCGCGGTCCGCGGCGAACGGCGACTGACCGCGCCAGGTGCGGCGCACGATCGCCAGGATCAGGTCGGCGGCCGGGATCGCGATGATCGTCAGCGGCATCAGCAGCGGGATGTAGACCGGCACCATCTGGTGCACCGCGTTGCGCTCCGAGCCGGAGAACAGCCGCATGATGTCCGGGTCGACCTGCCCCGTGACGGAGATCGCGCCCGCCGCCAGCACCAGCCCGATCAGCATCGAGCCGGAGTCGCCCATGAAGATCCGCGCGGGATGCATGTTGTGCGGCAGGAAGCCCAGGCACATGCCCATCAGGATCGCCGCGAACAGCGTCGCCGGGGCTGCGGCCTCGATGCCGTACGAGTACCAGATGCGGTAGGCGTACATGAAGAACGCCGCCGAGGCGATGCACACCATGCCCGCCGCCAGGCCGTCGAGGCCGTCCACGAAGTTGACCGCGTTGATCGTGATGACCACCAGCGCGACCGTCAGCAGGGTGCCCTGCCACTGGGTCAGCGCGACCGTGCCGACCAGCGGCACCGGCAGCCACAGGATGGTCAGACCCTGCATGACCATGACGCCGGCGGCGATCATCTGGCCGCCGAGCTTGATCAGGGCGTCGATCTCGAACTTGTCGTCCAGGACGCCGATCAGCCAGATCAGCGCGGCTCCCGAGAGCAGGGCGCGCGGCTCGTTCGACTTCTCGAAGACCTCGTTGAGGTTGGTGAGGTGGTCGGCGACCAGCAGTCCGGCGCACAGACCGAAGAACATGGCGATCCCGCCGAGCCGCGGAGTGGGCTCCCGGTGCACGTCACGGGCCCTGATCTCCGGCATCGCTCCGGCCACGATCGCGAACTTCCGTACCGGCCCTGTCAGCAGATACGTCACCGCGGCCGTGATGCAGAGCGTCAGCAGGTATTCACGCACGGGCTTCCCCACAGGTCTCGCCGGCCATCTCAGTCCCACACCCTAGCGATCGACCACCGCACGGCGCATATGTGTGAGGACTACCGGGTAGTGACGATGGTTTCACGTGAGGCTGTGCAGGAGGACGCACGGGGGGTGCGCACGGGGAGTGTACGTACCTCGCGTACCCCGGATCAGCCCGGATACGGCGGGAACGCCAGGGCCAGCTCGCGCACCTCGTCGCGGGCCTTCCTGCTCTCGACCTCGTCCCGCAGCACTCCCGCCAGCAGCGCCGCGATCCTCGTCATCTGCTCCTCCCGCATGCCCTGGGTGGTCAGCGCCGCGGTGCCGAGGCGCAGGCCACGGGCGTGCGCGGCGGTGACATCGGCGCCCGGCGCATGCGGGAGGGCGCAGCAGTCCAGCACCATCCCGGCGGCCGCGAGCAGCCCGCGCGCGGTGCGTCCGTCGACACCGAGCGGCGCCGGGTCGACGGTGATGAGGTGGGTGTCGGTCCCACCGGTCGTGACGGTCAGCCCCTCCCCCGCCAGGGCCGCCGCGAGAACCCTCGCGTTGGCGACCACCTGATGGGCGTACCCGGCGAACGCCGGGGTTGCCGCCTCGCCGAACGCGACCGCCTTCGCGGCGATGGTGTGCATCTGCGCGCCGCCCTGCGTGAACGGGAAGACCGCCCGGTCCACCCGCTCGGCGAGCCCGCCCCCGCACAGGAGCATCCCGCCGCGCGGCCCTCGCAACACCTTGTGCGTGGTGGCGCAGACGATGTCGGCGTACGGCACCGGGCTGGGCGCCGCTCCCCCGGCGACGAGCCCGATGGGATGCGCGGCGTCGGCGATCAGAAAGGCGCCCGTCTCGTCGGCGACCTCGCGGAAGAAGGCGTAGTCGATGTGGCGCGGGTAGGCGGTGGACCCGCACACGATCGCCTTGGGCCGGTGCCCCCGGGCCAGCGTGCGGACCTGCTCGTGATCGACGAGCCCGGTCTCCGCGTCCACCCCGTAGGGGACGAAGTCGAACCAGCGGCCGGAGAAGTTCGCCGGCGAGCCGTGCGTGAGATGGCCGCCGTCGGGCAGCCCCAGGGCCAGGACGGTGTCACCGGGCCGGAGCAGGGCGGCGTAGGCGGCCAGCATCGCGGAAGAGCCCGAGTGGGCCTGCACATTGGCGTGTTCGGCGCCGAACAGCGTCCTGGCGCGGTCCACCGCGATCCGCTCGGCGAGGTCGACGATCTCGCAGCCGCCGTGGTGCCGGGCCCCCGGATAGCCCTCCGCGTACTTGTTGGCGAGCGGTGAGCCGAGAGCGGCCAGCACGGCGGGCGAGGTGAAGTTCTCGGCGGCGATCAGCTGGAGCGTCGACGCCTGCCGCTCCCGCTCCCCGAGCAGGATCTCGGCCAGCTCGGGGTCCTGCCGGCGCAGGACATCGGCCTCGGGGACATGGGTGACCGACATGGCGCGCTCCGGACGTCGACGGTGACGTACGTCCAATGTAGGCCCGGGGTGTGGGGCGCGCGCGGTCTCCGGATCCTCGCGGCAACACCGGTGCGCGAGGGGTCCGCCTCCTCGGGGGAACACCGGTGAACACCGTCACGGCCGGGGTCGGGACCCGGTGCGGTTCCACCCCTGGCGCGCCCCTCGCGCCGCTCCGTCCCGGCAGGACTCGCGGGCGGCGGGCCGGCGTCAAGCGCGCGCGGGAACACCCGTCAGCGCGGTCACGACCGGGTCCAGGGCCTGGTGTATCTCGTCGCCGATCGAGCGGAAGAACGGCAGGGGCGCCCCGTACGGGTCGTAGACCTCGTCCGCCTCGAGTGTCGGGGCGAGGAGCCATCCGCGGAGCGCCGCCGCCGCGCGGACCAGGGCACGGGCGCGCATCACCACGCCCTCGTCCAGCGGCGGGAGGGTGGCCGGGTCGATGGCGTTCACCAGGCGGGTGAACTCCTTGAGGGTGAAGGTGCGCAGGCCCGCCGAGTGGCCCATGGAGATGACCTGGGCGCGGTGGTCGCGGGTCGCCGTCAGGACCAGGTCGGCCATGATGACGTGCTCGTCGAGGAGCTCGCGGCCGGTGAACCCGGTGGCGTCCGCGCCGAAGTCGGCCAGCACGGTCTCCGCGTTGGCCTCCATGGACGCGCCCTCATGACCCCAGGTGCCCGCGCTCTCCACGATCAGCCCGCGGCCCAGCACACCGAGCCGCTGCGACACGAAATGCCGGGTCAGCCGCTCGGTGATCGGCGAGCGGCAGACGTTGCCGGTGCTGACGTGGAGGATGCGGAAGCTGTCGCGCGGAAACCCGAACGTCGTCGTCTGTTCCGCGGCACGGTCCCCGTTGCCTATGCCACGCCCCGCGTCAGGGGCTGTCAATTCGCCACCTCGAGGTCGGGTACGACCTTCCGCAGCTCGTCCGCGGAGATCGCGCCCGCACGCAGCAGCAGCGGCACCTCTCGGCTGACGTCGACGATCGAGGAGGGCACGTTGCCGGGGGTCGGGCCGCCGTCGAGGTAGACGGAGACGGAGTCGCCGAGCATCTCCTGGGCGTAGTCACAGTTCTCCGGCGCGGGGTGCCCGGTCAGGTTCGCCGACGACACCGCCATCGGGCCGACCTCCGTCAGCAGCTCGATGGCGACCGGGTGCAGCGGCATACGGACGGCGACCGTGCCGCGAGTGTCGCCCAGGTCCCACTGGAGGGACGGCTGGTGCTTGGCGACGAGCGTCAGCGCGCCCGGCCAGAACGCGTCGACCAGCTCCCAGGCCATCTCGGAGAAGTCCGTGACGAGCCCGTGCAGCGTGTTCGGGGAGCCGATGAGGACAGGGGTGGGCATGTTGCGGCCCCGGCCCTTGGCCTGGAGGAGATCGGCGACGGCCTCCGAGGAGAACGCGTCGGCGCCGATGCCGTACACCGTGTCGGTCGGGAGGACCACGAGCTCGCCACGGCGGACGGCGGACGCGGCCTCGCGCAGACCGGTCACGCGGTCGGTCGCCTCGTTGGTGTCGTATCGCCGTGCCATTTAGCGGGCCTCCTCGTACACGTACTGCTGCGGGTCGAAAGTGCGGGGGGCGCTCATGGCGTCGCCCGGCGGGCGGTGGCGAAGCGCGGGCGCTTGTTGAGGTCGGGGTGGTCGGCCGCGTCGGCCCAGCCCCGCTCCTCGGTGAAGATCCACGGGACCTGGCCGCCCTGGGTGTCGGCGTGCTCGATGACGACGACCCCGCCCGGACGCAGCAGCCGGTGCGCGGTGCGCTCGATGCCGCGGATCAGGTCGAGGCCGTCCTCCCCCGAGAACAGGGCGAGTTCGGGGTCGTAGTCGCGCGCCTCGGGCGCCACGTACTCCCACTCGGTGAGCGGGATGTACGGGGGGTTGGAGATGACCAGGTCGACCTGGCCGTCGAGGTCGCGGAAGGCGTCCAGGGCGTCTCCCTGACGCAGGTCGACCCTGGACCCCTCCATGTTCTTGCGCGTCCAGCGCAGGGCGTCCTCGGACAGCTCCACGGCGTGCACACGCGAGCGCGGCACCTCCTGGGCGAGAGCGAGCGCGATGGCGCCGCTGCCGGTGCACAGGTCGACGATGCGGGGCTCGACGACGTCCATGGCGCGTACCGCGTCTATGGCCCAGCCGACCACCGACTCGGTCTCGGGGCGCGGTACGAAGACGCCGGGGCCGACCTGGAGCTCCAGATACCGGAAGAAGGCCCGCCCGGTGATGTGCTGGAGCGGCTCGCGCTGCTCCCGCCGGGCGATCGTCTCCCAGTAACGGGCATCGAAGTCGGAGTCCTTCACGGAGTGGAGTTCACCGCGTTTCACGCCGTGCACGAACGCGGCGAGCTCCTCCGCGTCGTTGCGCGGCGAGGGCACGCCGGCGTCGGCCAGCCGCTGGGTGGCCTGGGCCACCTCTGCGAGCAGCAGGTTCACGCAAGTCCTCCGTGTCGTACTCGTCGTGCGTACGTCCTACAACGCTTACGCGGCTGCGAGCTTGGCGGCCGAGTCCGCGTCGACGCAGGCCTGGATCACCGCGTCGAGGTCGCCGTCCAGGACCTGGTCCAGGTTGTACGACTTGAAGCCCACGCGGTGGTCCGAAATGCGGTTCTCCGGGAAGTTGTACGTGCGGATCTTCTCGGAGCGGTCGACGGTGCGGACCTGGCTGCGGCGGGCGTCGGCGGCCTCCCGCTCCGCTTCCTCCTGCGCCGCCGCGAGCAGCCTGGAGCGCAGGATACGCATCGCCTGCTCCTTGTTCTGCAACTGGCTCTTCTCGTTCTGGCAGGAGGCGACGACTCCGGTGGGAATGTGCGTGATGCGCACGGCGGAGTCGGTGGTGTTCACCGACTGCCCGCCGGGCCCGGAGGAGCGGTAGACGTCGATGCGGAGGTCGTTCGCGTTGATCTCGACCTCGACCTCCTCGGCCTCGGGCGTCACGAGCACGCCGGCGGCGGAGGTGTGGATCCGCCCCTGGGACTCGGTCGCCGGCACCCGCTGCACCCGGTGCACGCCGCCTTCGTACTTCATCCGCGCCCAGACGCCCTGCCCGGGCTCGGTGGCCCCCTGGCCGCCCTTGGTCTTCACCGCGACCTGGACGTCCTTGTAGCCGCCCAGCTCGGACTCGGTCGCGTCGATGATCTCGGTCTTCCAGCCCACACGCTCGGCGTACCGGAGGTACATGCGCAGCAGGTCGCCGGCGAACAGGGCCGACTCGTCGCCGCCGGCGCCCGCCTTGATCTCGAGGATGACGTCCTTGTCGTCGGACGGGTCCCGCGGCACGAGCAGCAGCCGCAGCTTCTCCGTCAGCTCCTCGCGCTGCTTCTCCAGCACCTTGACCTCGGCGGCGAAGTCCGGGTCGGCGGAGGCGAACTCGCGCGCCGTCTCGACGTCGTCACCGGTCTGCTTCCAGGAGCGGTACGCGCCGACGATGGGCGTCAGCTCGGCGTAGCGCTTGTTCAGCTTGCGCGCGTTGGCCTGGTCGGCGAAGACCGACGGGTCGGCGAGCTTCTTCTCCAGGTCGGCGTGCTCTCCGAGCAGCTCCTCGACGGCCTCGAACATGATGCGCTCCTGAATGACGTGCGTGGGGGAAGGGCGGGCGACCAAAAACGCCGGTCCCGGCGTGCCCCTGGGCGGGGACACTGCCGTGGACCGGCGAAAAGGGGCTCGCTACTTCTTGGAGCCGGCGGGAGCCTTGCCGAAGCGGGCCTCGAAGCGGGCCACACGGCCACCGGTGTCGAGGATCTTCTGCTTGCCCGTGTAGAACGGGTGGCACTCGGAGCAGACGTCGGCGCGGATGGAACCGCTCTCGATCGTGCTACGGGTGGTGAACGAGGCGCCACAGGTGCAGCTGACCTGCGTCTCGACGTACTCGGGGTGGATGTCGCGCTTCAAGGTGTCTCCTAGTTTCGGGAGGGCGCCGGGTCGCTGCCGCGGGATACGACAAACGTGAACCGGAGCCGACGTACCAGTCTGCCAGGACTGGGCGCATCCCCCAAAACCGGGGGGCGGGGGGATCTATTCCCCGGGGCCCCGACGAGCCCCTCAGGACGACGTCACGACCCCTGCCGCCTCGCCCGTGGCGGTGCCCTCGGTGGCCGCCTTCGGGATGGCCCGGTCGTTCTTCAGGGCCGTCCAGACCTGCTTGGCCTTCGCCTCGGCGACGATGACCCGGTTGAGGTTGGACGGGTCGTACCGGACCGGCATCGTGACCATGTTCATGTTGGCGGCGCTGATGCCCTTGAGCCCGTTCGCGAAGGACATCAGGGAGTTCAGCGAGCCGAGCCGGGAGTCGGCCGTGACGGCCTTGGTCGCGGTGTCGGCGAGGTCGTACAGCTTGGTGCCGCTGGTGAACAGGCCGACGTGCTTGACCTGGTTGACCAGGGCCTTGATGAAGGCCTGCTGGAGCTGGATGCGGCCGAGGTCGGAGCCGTCGCCGACGCCGTGCCGGGTGCGGACCAGGCCGAGGGCCTGCTCGCCGGTGAGCGTGTGCGTGCCGGCCCCGAGCTTCAGATGGCTGTCGGGGTCGTCGATGGCCTTGGTGGTGGTGACCTCGACGCCGCCGAGCTCGTCGATGAGCTTCTCGAAGCCGGAGAAGTCGACTTCCAGGTAGTGGTCCATACGGATGCCGCTGAGCTCCTCGACCGTCTTCACCGCGCAGGCCGCGCCA
This sequence comes from Streptomyces sp. NPDC002884, assembly GCF_040295245.1. Classification (NCBI taxonomy): domain Bacteria; kingdom Bacillati; phylum Actinomycetota; class Actinomycetes; order Kitasatosporales; family Streptomycetaceae; genus Streptomyces; species Streptomyces sp. NPDC002884. Next base: position 83,128 of record NZ_JBEOVB010000007.1, read on the forward strand.
CCGGTCGAGTACGCCGAGTTGAACATCACGTCGGACGCCGCGTCGTGCGTGACACCGCCCGTGTCGGTGCAGGCGGGCCGGTCTATCAGCGTGTCGCGCGGTATGGAGACCACGCTGGCCTTCTTGTGGCCCTCGTACACGTGGATGACCATCGCGGTGTCGGAGCGGGCGCTGCCGTCGTCCGTGCCGCCGCCGAGCTTCTTGTTGGTGCCGGAGCGGGTGTCCGAGCCGAGCACGAGGATGTTCTCGGAGCCGTTGTCGACCTTGGTCGGCCGGTCGGTGCCCAGGGCCTGGTCGATGTCGACGCTCTTGATGTTGCCGTTGAGCTTGAAGTAGAGGTAGCCGACGCCGGTGCCGCCCAGCACGAGGACGCCCGCGGCGGTCCACGCGGCGATCAGCACCCCCTTGCGGCGGCCACGCTGTCTGCGGTGGCGCGGACCGTCGCTGCCGGTCGCCCCGCTCGTTGTGCCGGCGTCACCCGGGGTTCCGGGCTCCGGCGTGCTCTCGGCGGCCATGTGCTCCTCTGTTCTCGTGCGACCTCACCATCGTCACTCCGCCAGGTCAGACGGGGAAACTCGGGACAGGGTTGCACAACGCGTCGTGCCCGGTCCGCGGTGGACCGGGCACGCTGCGTGACACGGGTGAGCGGGGTCTACCCCGGCTCACCTGCGCGTTCGGCCGGACTCAGCCGAACAGGTCGTACTGCTTGAAAGACGTCCCGAGTGAGACCCTTGTGGCAAAGATCGCACTGGTGGCCTTTCCGGTGCCCTTGTACAGGTACAGGGTGCCCGCCGGGGTGCGGGCCAGCAGGTCGGCCAGACCGTCGCCGTTGACGTCGCCGACGGCGGCGATGACGTTGTACGTCGTGTTGCTCCAGGTGGCGACCTTGATGCGGGCCGCGAAGGCGCTGGTGGCGGTGCCGTTGCCCTTGTAGAGGTAGAGCGCGCCGTTGGCCTTGTCGCGGGCGATCAGGTCCGTCTTGCCGTCGAAGCTGAAGTCTCCGTGGCCGCGCACGATGTTGTACGCGTTCCAGCCGGTGCCGTTCTTGACGGGCGCGGCGAAGGTGCCGTTGCCCTTGCCCGGGTAGATCCACAGCGCGCCGGCCGAGTCGACGGCGAGGAGGTCCGGAAGGTAGTCGCCCGTGACGTCGCCGGGGGCGACGATCTGGGTGCGGGTCTTCCAGTTGTCGCCGATGAGCTTGTTGACCCAGGTCCCGGTGGCGGGCACCCAGTGCTTCCAGAAGACGTCGCCGTCGGAGGTGCGGCGCAGGATCAGGTCCTGGAAGCCGTCCCGGTCCAGGTCGGTCTGCACGACGAGGTTGTAGGCGCTCATGGAGCCCCAGGTGTCGCCGCCGGCCAGAGAGGTGCCCTTGGAGTACAGGTCGCGCGCGACCTTGGTGGACGCGTTGCGCACCCACAGGTCGGCGAGGTGGTCGTAGTTGAGGTTGGTGTCGTCCACCCGCGGATAGGCGCTGGCGGCGTACGTGGAGACCTTGCTGAAGACGCTGTACGCGCCGCTCTCGACGCAGTCCTTCACGCCCCAGGAGACGACGCCCACGATGCGGCTCTCGCCGGCCGCGTTCTTGACGATCAGCGGGCCGCCGGAGTCGCCGTTGCAGGCGGTGGTGGTGCCCGTGTCGCTGCCGGTGGCGGGCGTACCCGCGCACACCATGTGACCCTTGAGGTACTCGGCGCCGTAGTAGCCCGAGCAGGTGGTGTTCGACTGGATCGGCAGCTCGGCCGTCTTCAGGGTGTCGGAGATGTCCTGCGTGGCGGAGCTGGTGCGGCCCCAGCCGTACAGCGTGGCCTTGGTGCCGGTCGCGTACGAGGCGCTGTCGGTGTTCGTGGTCATCTTGACCGGCGTGGCCGTGACCGGCGTCTCCAGCGTCAGCACGGCGATGTCGTTGTCCAGCGTCGTGTCGCTGTACGACCAGTGGTTCCACTGGCGCGAGACGAGCGAGACGGTGCCGCCGTGCACGTTGCCGTCGGCGGACATCAGCTGGGTGCTGCTCGTGACGGCCCAGCCGTTGGCATACCAGTTGTAGCCCTTGACGCAGTGCGCGGCGGTCAGGATCTTCGTCGGCGAGATCACGGAGCCGCCGCAGAAGAAGCCGATGTCGTCGCTGGTGGTGTCGGTGCCCCGGTCGTCCGAGTACCAGAGCTGGGCCATCCAGGGCGCGGTGCTGATCGTCGTCGTGCTGCCGCCGATGATCTTCGGATTGATCGTGCTCGGTCTCGCGCTAGCGCTCAGGGACTCCTTGGCGCTCGACCCCGGTGTCTCGTCACCGGCGACGGCGAGAGGGGCGCGCTCCTTGAGCTCCTGGGCCGACATCGTCCTGGCCGACGCGGGCGTCGGCGGCGTCTCCGCGGCCTGCGCCGAGGACAGGAACAGCGCGCCGGCGACGGCGGCGGCCAGTCCGGCCGCGGCGACGGGCAGCGCGATCCGTATCCGGCGTCTGTGACGACCGCCCCCTGACGTGGGTGTACCCACTCAAGTCCCCCCTAGGGATCAAGAAGTTCGAAGAAGTCCGCATCTGAAGATTGCGTGAAGGGCGAGATCTTATCCCGCCCCTACGACACGACCGAGGGCCGCCCCCCTTGTACGGGAGGCGGCCCTCGGTCGGTGTGCGGCGAACTACGTCGGACGTCGGACGTCAGTCGTTGTTGCCCGTCGACGGCGTCGTCTTCTGAATCTGCATCAGGAACTCGCCGTTCGACTTCGTCTGCTTCATCTTGTCGAGGAGCAGCTCGATCGCCTGCTGCTGGTCGAGCGCGTGCAGCACCCGGCGGAGCTTCCAGGTGACGGCCAACTCCTCGTTGCCGAGCAGGATCTCTTCCTTACGGGTACCGGACGCGTCGACGTCCACCGCGGGGAAGATGCGCTTGTCGGCGAGCTTCCGGTCGAGCTTGAGCTCCATGTTGCCGGTGCCCTTGAACTCCTCGAAGATCACCTCGTCCATGCGGGACCCGGTGTCCACCAGAGCGGTGGCGAGGATGGTCAGCGAGCCGCCGTCCTCGATGTTGCGGGCCGCACCGAAGAAGCGCTTCGGCGGGTACAGGGCGGTCGAGTCGACACCACCGGACAGGATGCGGCCGGAGGCCGGGGCGGCGAGGTTGTACGCACGGCCCAGACGCGTGATCGAGTCGAGCAGCACGACGACGTCGTGGCCCAGCTCCACCAGACGCTTGGCGCGCTCGATGGCGAGCTCGGCGACCGTGGTGTGGTCCTCGGCCGGGCGGTCGAAGGTCGAGGAGATGACCTCGCCCTTGACCGACCGCTGCATGTCGGTGACCTCTTCCGGACGCTCGTCCACCAGGACGACCATCAGGTGGCACTCGGGGTTGTTGTGCGTGATCGCGTTGGCGATCGCCTGCATGATCATGGTCTTGCCGGTCTTCGGCGGGGCCACGATCAGACCGCGCTGGCCCTTGCCGATCGGCGACACGAGGTCGATGATGCGGGTCGTCAGCACGCCCGGGTCTGTCTCCAGACGGAGGCGGTCCTGCGGGTAGAGCGGGGTCAGCTTGTTGAACTCCGGTCGCCCGCGCCCGGAGTCGGGCGCCATGCCGTTGGTGGAGTCCAGCCGGACCAGCGCGTTGAACTTCTCGCGGCGCTCGCCGTCCTTGGGCTGACGAACCGCGCCGGTGACGTGGTCACCCTTGCGCAGGCCGTTCTTGCGGACCTGGGCCAGCGACACGTACACGTCGTTCGGACCCGGCAGGTAGCCCGAGGTACGGATGAACGCGTAGTTGTCGAGGATGTCCAGGATGCCCGCGACGGGGATCAGGACGTCGTCGTCGGCGACCTGCGGCTCGGCGGCGCCGCCGCCGATCTCGTCACGCCCACGACGGCCACGGCGGTCGCGGTAACGGCCGCGGCGTCCGCGACGTCCGTCGCCGAACTCGTCGTCGTCCTGCGGCCCGTTGTCGCGCTGCTGACGGTCCTGACGGCCACCGCTCTGCTGCTGACCCTGCTGCTGGCCACCCCGCTGCTGCTGGCCGCCGCCCTGCTGTCCACCGCCCTGCTGGTCGTCGCCCTTGCGACGGTCACCGCGGTCGCCACGCTCACCGCGGTCACGGCCGCGCTCGCGGCGGTCGCGGCGGCGGCCCTCGCCACCGTCGGCGTCGCCCTGCGGCTGCGCCTGGGCCTCGGTCTGCGCCGGGGCGGACGCCTCGGCCTTCGGGGCGGCCTTCGCCTCGGCGACGACCGTCTCCGGGCTGCCCGCGTCGGCGGTGGCACGGCGGCGACGGCGCTCGGTGGGCGCATCGTTGCTGGCCGGCTGGCCGGGGATCTCGATCTGCTGCTGGGCCACGGCCTTCTCGGCGGGGGCCTCGGCCTTGGCGGTGTCCGCCTTCTTCTCGGCGGCCTCGTCGCCGGTGCGCGCCTTGGAGGTGGCGCGGCGCTTGGGCTTGGTCTCGGCGGCGTCCCCCGCGGGGGCCGTCGCGGCCTTGGGAGCGGCTGATCCGCCGCCCGCCTGCGCCTCCTTGATGACCTCGATCAGCTGGCTCTTGCGCATACGCGCCGTGCCCCTGATACCGAGGCCGGATGCGACCTGCTGAAGCTCGGCCAGCACCATGCCCTCGAGGCCGGTACCGCGGCGCCGCCGGGAGCCGGCACCGGTGGCAGGCGCGGAGGCGTCCGTGGCGGGCGCGGCAGCGGTCTCCTCGACACGCGCGCCCATCAGATCGGTGGTGTCGCTCACGAAGGGTCCTTCCCTGGAGCGGACGTCGGCCTGTCTGGCTCGGCGACCGTTTGTGCTGTCCGACTTCGGTCCTTGCTGTGGCGAAGCCGGGGCGGTGGTCCGCCAAAGCGGCGGAAGAGTATTTGCTGGTGATGGCGCTACCGCGACAAGCCGTGACACCCAGTGTCACGCGGCGTGGTCGCACCGATTCCGGAGCGTGCCCTGTGGACCACTCAGCGTCGCTGTACTGCGTACTGCCCAGGTACGACGTACGGAACGCAGTGCGGCTTGGGGAGCTCCCGGAAGAATGTCTGTCCCGGAGGGGGACACGAAGCACCTCGCCATGGTGGGGTCGGGTGCAGACTTGAGGTTAACACTACCGGATCCAACAAACATTCCCCCTCTCGAAATCCGGCAACCGTGCGCTTAAATGTCGCCGGAGTGGCTGTCACCAGCGGGCGTGAGCGGCAGTACGCACGCGCCCTTCAGGTCCAGGGCCAGGCGGTTCGCGGCCCAGTCCGCGCCGGCCGAGGCCTCGATCTTGTCGGCCGTGCCCGCGTCGGCCAGCGCCATCACCGTGGGTCCCGCACCGGAGATGACGGCGGGAATGCCGTCCGCGCGCAGCCGTTCCACCAGTGCCGCGCTGTCGGGCATGGCCGGTGCGCGGTACTCCTGGTGCAGACGGTCCTCGGTGGCGGGCAACAGCAGTTCGGGGCGCCGGGTGAGGGCCTCGACGAGCAGTGCGGCCCGGCCCGCGTTGGCCGCGGCGTCGACGTGCGGCACAGAGCGCGGGAGCAGACCGCGCGCGGTCTCGGTGAGAACCGGCTTCCCGGGCACGAAAACCACCGGAACGATGGAATCGGCGGGCTCCATCCTGATCGCCCGCGCGGCGCCCGACTCCATCCAGGACAGGGTGAACCCGCCCAGCAGACAGGCCGCCACGTTGTCCGGGTGGCCCTCGATCTCGGTGGCGAGCTCGAGCAGCGCCGCGTCGTCGAGCTTGTTCTCGCCGCCTATGGTCACCGCGCGCGCGGCGACGATACCGGCGCAGATCGCGGCGGAGGAGGAGCCGAGGCCGCGACCGTGCGGGATGCGGTTGGCGCAGACGATCTCCAGGCCGCGCGGCTGGCCGCCCAGGACGTCGAAGGCGGTGCGCAGGGAGCGGACGAGGAGATGCTTCTCGTCACGCGGAAGCGTCTCGCTGCCCTCCCCTGCGATGTCGATGTGCAGCCCGGAGTCGGCCACCCGGACGACGACGTCGTCGTAGAGTCCCAGCGCGAGGCCGAAGGCGTCGAAGCCCGGGCCGAGATTGGCGCTGGTGGCGGGGACGCGCACCCGGACGGGGGCGGCACGGAAGGCGGGACCGGCCATCTCGCGATGACTCTCCTTGAGCTGCGGGACTGTCGAATGACATTCGATATGTACGGGAGACCTGTACGGGGAACCCTGGAGTCCGCGGCGACGACGCGGCTACGACACGGCGACGAACGCGGCACTGCGGCATATGCGGCGGGCGGATTCAGTACAGCCTATCGAAGGAAGGTTCCGTGGCGACATAGGGCGCACGGGCGGCGCACGATGCGTGTCGCAAGCCCCCTGTGCACCCCTGCGCGGGAAAGCCCCCTGCGCGCCGCTTTCCGACCGCCTGCGAGTCGCCCGCAAGCGCTCAGGGCGACTCACGGGCGGCTCACGGGCGACGGACGCGCGGACCGCTTACGCGAGACCGAGGCGCTCGGCCGCCGTCACCGCGTCGACCGGGACGGTGACGGGCTGCGGGGCGCCGGCGACGGCCCAGTCGGGGTCCTTCAGGCCGTTGCCGGTGACGGTGCACACGATCTTCTGCCCCGGGTCCACCTTGCCCTGCTCGGCGGCCTTCAGCAGACCGGCCACGGACGCGGCGGACGCGGGCTCCACGAAGACACCCTCCTGCGCGGCCAACAGCCGGTAGGCGCGCAGGATCTCACGGTCCGTCACCTCGTCGATGAAGCCGCCGGACTCCTCCTGCGCGGCCAGCGCGAACTTCCAGGAGGCCGGATTGCCGATGCGGATCGCGGTGGCGATGGTCGACGGGTCCTTGACGACCTCGCCGCGCACGATCGGAGCGCTGCCCGACGCCTGGAATCCCCACATACGGGGGGTCCGCAGGGCGATCTTGTCGGCGGCGTACTCCTGGTACCCCTTCCAGTACGCGGTGATGTTGCCCGCGTTCCCGACCGGCAGGACGTGGATGTCGGGCGCGTCGCCGAGCATGTCCACGATCTCGAACGCGGCCGTCTTCTGACCCTCGATGCGCACCGGGTTGACCGAATTGACCAGCGCCACCGGGTAGTTGTCGCTCAGCGCACGGGCGAGCGTGAGGCAGTCGTCGAAGTTGCCGTCGACCTGGAGGATCTTCGCGCCGTGGATGAGCGCCTGCCCCATCTTGCCGAGCGCGATCTTGCCCTGCGGGACGAGGACGGCCGAGACCATGCCGGCCCGCACCGCGTAGGCGGCGGCGGAGGCGGAGGTGTTGCCGGTGGAGGCGCAGATGACGGCCTGCGCACCCTCCTCCTTGGCCCGCGTGATGGCCATGGTCATGCCGCGGTCCTTGAAGGACCCGGTGGGGTTGGCGCCCTCCACCTTGAGGTGGACCTCGCAGCCCGTGCGCTCGGAGAGCACCTGCGCGGGCACGAGGGGCGTGCCGCCCTCACGGAGCGTCACGACCGGCGTGCTGTCGGATACCGGCAGTCGGTCCCGGTACTCCTCGATGATTCCGCGCCACTGGTGGGTCATTGCTGGTTACTCTCCTTCAACCCGCATGATGCTTGCGACACCCCGCACGGTGTCGAGCTTGCGCAGCGCCTCGACGGTCCCGGTGAGGGAGGCGTCGGACGCGCGGTGGGTGACGACGACGAGAGAGGCCTCGCCGTCGCTGTCCTGCCGTCCTTGCTGGCGCACCGTATCGATGGACACCCCGTGCTCGGCGAACACGGTCGCCACCTGGGCGAGAACACCCGGTTTGTCGGCGACGTCCAGGCTGATGTGGTAGCGCGTGACGACGTCGCCCATCGGCGACACCGGCAGGGCGGCATACGCCGACTCGCCGGGCCCCGTTGCCCCGCTGAGCCGGTTGCGGCAGACGGCGACGAGGTCGCCGAGCACGGCGGAGGCGGTGGGAGCACCGCCGGCGCCGGGACCGTAGAACATGAGCTGCCCGGCCGCGTCCGACTCCACGAACACGGCGTTGTAGGCGCCGCGCACGGAGGCCAGCGGGTGGCTCAGCGGAATCATGGCGGGGTGCACGCGCGCGGTGACGGACCCGCCGTCCGCGGCCCGCTCACAGATGGCGAGCAGCTTGATGGTGCAGCCCATCGCCCTCGCCGAGGCGAAGTCGGCCGCCGTCACCTCGGTCATGCCCTCGCGGTAGACGTCGTCGAGGCGCACACGCGTGTGGAAGGCGATCCCGGCGAGGATGGCCGCCTTGGCGGCGGCGTCGAACGCCTCGACGTCGGCGGTGGGGTCGGCCTCGGCGTATCCCAGGGCGGTGGCCTCGTCGAGGGCCTCCTGATACCCGGCGCCGGTGGAGTCCATCTTGTCGAGGATGAAGTTCGTGGTGCCGTTGACGATCCCGAGCACGCGGTTGACCTTGTCCCCGGCGAGGGACTCGCGCAGCGGCCGGATCAGCGGGATGGCGCCGGCGACGGCGGCCTCGTAGTAGAGGTCCTCGCCGTGCTCCTCGGCGACGGCGTGCAGCGCGGCGCCGTCCTGGGCGAGGAGAGCCTTGTTCGCGGAGACGACGGAGGCGCCGTACTCGAAGGCGGTGGTGATGAGCGTACGAGCGGGCTCGATGCCCCCGATGACCTCGACGACGACGTCGATGTCGCCGCGCTTGACGAGGGCGGTGGCGTCGGTGGTGACGAGGGCGGGGTCGATGCCGTCGCGGACCCGGGAGGGGCGCCGAACGGCCACACCGGCCAGTTCCACCGGGGCCCCGATCCTCGCGGCGAGGTCGTCGGCGTGCGTCGTCATGATGCGCGCCACCTCTGAGCCGACCACTCCACAGCCCAGCAGCGCCACCTTCAGCGGACGCGTACGCATCATCCGACCTCGTTTCCTCATACCGTCTACGGTTGTTTCCGGTTGACCCAGTCTCACTCACCGGACCGGAGTTTCTATCCCTGGTCCGGATCGTGAGACATCTATTTCATTTTCACCGGGGCGGCAGACAGGAGATCTTCCGCCCTTTTCCGTTCGACGTCCGTTCGACGTCCGCCGACGGCTCTCAGCGGTTTCCGGCAGCGATTCGGCCGACCGTCCGATCGGCCGTTCCACCGACCGCCCCGACTGCCGTTCCTCCTCGCAGTTCCCTCTGCGATTCCCTCTTGCCGTTCCCTCTGCCGTTCCTTCTGCCGTTCTCTCTCCTGTCGCGTCCCTGTTCTCAGCCCACGTCGAGCCGCAGCAGATCCTCCTCGGTCTCCCGCCGCACGATGACCCGCGACTCCCCCTCGCGCACGGCGACCACGGGCGGCCGCAGTACATGGTTGTAGTTGCTGGCCATGGACCGGCAGTACGCGCCCGTGGCGGGCACGGCGATCAGGTCACCCGGTGCCAGGTCGGAGGGCAGGAACGCGTCCTTCACGACGATGTCGCCGCTCTCGCAGTGCTTGCCGACGACCCGCGCGAGCATCGGCTGGGCGTCGGAGGTCCGGGAGACCAGCGCGACGCTGTACTCCGCGTCGTACAGCGCGGTACGGATGTTGTCCGACATGCCGCCGTCGACGGAGACGTACGTGCGCAGCCCGTCGAGGGGCTTGATGGTGCCGACCTCGTAGAGGGTGAAGGCGGTCGGACCGACGATCGCGCGGCCCGGCTCGACGGAGATACGAGGGGTACGGAGGCGGGCACCCTCACACTCACGGGTGACGATCTCGGTGAGCGCCTTGGCGATCTCGTGGGGCTCGCGGGGGTCGTCGTCGCTGGTGTACGCGATGCCGAGGCCACCGCCGAGGTCGATCTCGGGCAGCTCGACGCCGTGCTCGTCGCGGATGTCCTTGAGCAGTCCGACGACCCGGTGGGCGGCGACCTCGAAGCCGGACATGTCGAAGATCTGCGATCCGATGTGGGAATGCAGTCCGATGAGTTCGAGCCCGTCCAATTGAAGGGCCCGCCGGACGGCTTCCGCGGCCTGTCCGCCCGCGAGCGGAATCCCGAACTTCTGGTCCTCGTGCGCGGTGGCGATGAACTCGTGCGTATGGGCCTCGACGCCGACGGTGATACGGATCTGCACCCGCTGCCGCTTACCGAGGGACTGCGCGACATGGGCGACGCGCACGATCTCCTGGAAGGAGTCGAGAACGATCCGCCCGACACCGGCGTCGATGGCGCGGTGAATCTCGTCGACGGACTTGTTGTTGCCGTGGAAGGCGATGCGATCGGCGGGCATGCCCGCGGAGAGGGCGGTGGTGAGCTCGCCGCCCGAACAGACGTCGAGGTTGAGCCCCTCCTCGTGCAGCCACCGCACGACGGCCCGGGACAGGAACGCCTTGCCGGCGTAGAAGACGTCGGCGTCGGCCCCGAAGGCGGTACGCCAGGCACGGGCCCGTTCGCGGAAGTCGGCCTCGTCGAGGATGTAGGCGGGCGTGCCGTGCTCCTCCGCGAGGGCGGTGACGTCGACACCGCCCACGGTCAGCGCACCGTCGGCGTTACGGGTGACGGTGTGCGCCCAGACCTTCGGGTCGAGGGCGTTGAGATCGGCGGGCGGGGCCGAGTAGTGCCCCTCCGGAAGGACGTCGGCGTGACGGGGCCCGGCGGGGTGGGCGGAACGGCTCATCGTGGGCGTGCTCTTTCAGAGATGGTCGGGTGCGTCGATGCCGAGCAGGGACAGGCCGCCGGCCAGCACCGTCCCGGCGGCTTCGGCAAGCGCGAGCCGGGCACGGTGGGCGGCCGAGGGTTTCTCCTCACCACGGGGCAGGACGGAGGGGAGGAAAGGGGTCACGGCGTCGGCCACGGCAAGAAGATGCCGGGCGAGCCGGTCGGGAGCGTGCCGCTCCGCCGCCACGGCCAGGATCCGGGGATGGTCGGCGAGGGCGATCTCGAGTTCGCGTGCGTCCTGGACGTCTCCGGGGTGGGCGTCGAAGCCGAGGTCGGCGGCGTTACGGCTGAGCGCCCGGATGCGGGCGTGGGCGTAACGGACCCGGAAGAGCGGATTGCCCTCCCGCTGGGACAGGTGCTCGGCGGTGATCCGGGGCCGGTCATGAGCCGCGGGATGGAGAAGCGCCCAACGGCCGGCGTCGCGACCGAGAGGAACGGGATCGCCCGGAGCGGCGGGAACGGGCCGCACGTCGACCTCGAGCGGAGCCGGCGCCTCGGGCGTGCCGTACGCGTCGACCTCGGCACCGAGCACCTCGATCCACTCCCGCTCGGGACGCGCCACACAGCTGGTACGGACAAGGGCGCCCTGCGAACGCAGCAGCCGGGCGACGACACCCATGACGACGACGGCACGGACCTCATGAGGAGCATGCAGCTGCACAAGCTGCCCGGTAGGACGCTCGGCACACCCATACCCATGCCTCACCCCACTCCGACTCCCACTCCCGCTCCGGCTCCCGCTCCCGCTCCCGCTCCCGCTCCGCAGGATCTCCCGCACGAGCGCGCCCGACGTCTCCGCCCGGTGCAGGCTGATATTGAGGAACCCCGGCCCGGTGACGACCACGTCACTGACACCGTCGGCACCCAGGAGATACGGAAGGAGAACCTCGGCGACCCGCTGCGGCGGCTGCCCGGCCGGCCGCGCGAGCTGAAGGGCGATGTTGGTCGCGTAGTCCCCACAGCCACCGGGCCCGGGAGCGGTGACAACGGCCCGCCCCGGCACGACCACACGCAGCTCCCCGTCATCGACAGCACGACGCACCGCGCGCAGCACGGTACGGGAGAGCTCGACGGGAGTCACGGCACAAGCGTAGGGGAGGAGGGGGGTGGGTAGGCGACCCGGTTTCCCAGAGGTCCGGGATGTGGACGCGGCGGGGGGGGGGAGGGTGGGGAGTGGCGGCGCCGCGGGGCGGGGGCGGAGGAGCAGCGGGCATGGAGAGGGCGGGGCGCGCGGGCTGCGGGCGGGGGGAAGCAGCTGCGGAGAGGGCGGGGCGCGGGCTGCGGGGGCCGGGGCCGATGGTGAGGGCGGTCCGGAGGGCGCGGGACGCGGGCCACGGGGCGCCGAGCACGGAACAGCGGAGGGGGGTGGAGTGCCGGCGACGGCGGAGGGGCGGAGCGCCGTGCTTGGGGCCGTGAATGGGGCCGTGCAGACCGCTAGGGGCAGTGGTGCCGGGCGAAGGGTTCGACCAGCAGCGGAATCAAGAGACCCTCACACGCAGAGACAGAACGGGATGGATCGGGAGGGGAAACGGAAGGAAGGGACCTACGCCCTACCGCTGCGCAGCCTCGCGTCAGGCCTGCAGAAGGGTGTCACTCGGCCCCTGAGCCCGCACCGCTCGGCCCTACACCTTTCCCCGCCCCTACGCCTTCCCCTGCCCCCAACACACCACCGAGTCCCCTCTCCAACCCCAGACCGTCCCTACGCTCCATCAACTCCCGTACGACGGAGACGAGTTCGGCTGGATCGAAGGGCTTGGCGAGGAAAGCGTCGACGCCGACCTCGAGACCGGCCTCGACCTCGTACTGCGTACAGGCGCTGATGACGACCAGGGGGAGATCACGCGTCCGCGGATCGGCACGCAGCCGAGCGGCGGTACGCAACCCGTCCAACCGGGGCATGACGACGTCGAGCGTCACGAGATCGGGCTGCACCTGATGAACGACATCCAGACACTCGACGCCATCGCCCGCGGTCACGACCTCGATGCCCTCCAGCTCGAGATTGACCCTGATCAGCTGCCGGATGACCTTGTTGTCGTCCACAACAAGCACCCGGCCCGACGCGCCTGGCACAACTCGAGAGTAGGTCGGGACCGGCCACCGCGTCCGGGTTTTCCCCACTTCCACCCCGTGCGAGCGACCCACACCCCTCCCCGGACCCGCAGAAACCCGTTCATGAACACCCCGAGCGAGCTGGTAGTGTTCTACCCGTCGCCGCGAGCAACACCTCACGACCGACACGCCCCCGTAGCTCAGGGGATAGAGCAACGGCCTCCGGAGCCGTGTGCGCAGGTTCGAATCCTGCCGGGGGCACCCCTTATGAGGTGCCTAAAGACCCCGTCACCAGCGGAAACGCTGGGTGCGGGGTCTTCGCGTATGTGCAGGCAAGTGTCACTGGGAGCGGCCATATGTCGGAGGCCGCGGCCTATTCGCGGCCAGGCCGCAGGGCGGAAAACCGCAGGTGGACCCCGGGAAACGACGAGGCCCCCGGACCGAAGTCCCGGGGCCATCATGCCGCAGGTGCGTGTGTCGGAGGTGTGTCGGAATCAGGGCCCGCCGCGTGGCTCGTCCCCCTGGTGGCCGTCCTCGCCGAGGAGTTCGGCGATCCGACGGTTGGCGACGTCCTGCCGACCATCGAGGCATTTCACGTACCGGCTCAGCAACACCTCGACGCTGTTGCCCGCGCGCTCCGCAACCTCGGTGGGGTGAACGCCAGCGTTGAGCCAGGACGACAGCGCCGCGGGCCGCAGGCCGTACGGCCGAGCGGCCAGCGGCGAGGCCGCCTGCTCTGGCGTGAGGGTCAGGTGCCGCGCCTCATCCCAGACACGCCAGTACGTAGCAGAGGCGACCACTCCCCCACGTTCATTGGCGAACAGCCGGCCGTCCTTGACGGTGCCGAACTCTGCAATGTGCGCGTGGAGCATCCGCACCAGGCGGGGTGGGACTGGGACGATGCGCGTCTCGTTCGCCGGTCGGTTCTTCAAGCCGCGGTCGTCGTGAACGGCGCCGGTGCCGATCCAGCGCCTACCGACGGTCGGGCGGCTCTTCTCCAGGATCAGCGAGCCCCATCCGCTGTCCGGCAGTGTGCAGTCCTGTCGGCGCAAACGCCACCGCTTCGGCCGGACGCAGACCACCGAAGTACATGCAAGCGAACAGCGCGACGAGACGACGTCCGCGAGCCCGGCGGTACCCGCCCACGTACGAGACCGAGGCCAGGAGTTCCCCAGCCTGCCGGGGGTTCACGACGATACGGCGGTCCACTTCCTTGGTCACCCTGGGCGGCTTCCACTTCACCAGCGTGACCGGGTTCTCGGGGAGCTCCCCCAGCTCCACCGCATAGGCGAGGGCGTTGAAGAGGACAGCCCGCTTGCGCCGCACCGTCTCGGCGGCAGCCGTGGCCCCGGACAGCGTGAGCTTGAGCGAGTCGAGGACGCGCCGAATGTTCGCCGGGTTCTTGAGCGTCGCCAGCGGCAGCGACGCCTTGGCCACCCAACGCAGGACATTCGCGATGTCGACGGGCGGCGGTTCCTCGTTCGCGGCCTGGACGACGAAGGCCCAGCCAAGCAGTGCGCGTCGGAGCACGTCATCAGTCGGCCGACTTGGTCGGTCGTCGAGCAGCTGTGCCGTGACCAGTGTCATCGTCTCGTTGGCTGTCTGGGGAGTTCGGCGCGGCATGCGGCCAGTTCATGGCGATGTACGCCCGCGCGAAGTCGTACCAGGTGAGGGACGGTTTGGCGGATGCCATCAAGCCCCGGCTGCGCTCCGCTCTGCCGGGCGCGCTCCCGGCTCCGCTGCGGGCGCCGTTCGCAACCGCGGGTCCGTAGTGGCGTGCGTGTAGAGCTGCGGAGAGTGGTGGTTTAGGAGAGTGGACGTCTAACGGGGTGTAAGTCCTCTCGCAACGCGGCCTGTCGCTCACCTGGCCAGCGCCAACAAGTAGGGCGAAGCATGGTTACGTGCTGTCCTCAGTTTTTCCTCAACTTGACCACGCTCCCGCTTACGTCTCGTCAGACTGTGTCCCTCAGGTCGCCTCACATCGATTGCACCTAAACAAGCGCTCAAGTGTCGCCGACCGAAAGAGGGTGACGAAATGTTGCACTGGATCTCAGAAGCAGACTGGGGGACGGTTCCCGCCTGGATGAGCGCCGGGTCGCTCCTGCTTGCGTTTCGAATTTTCCTTAAAGATCGATGGAACTCAGAGCGCGAGCAGGTGGACGCGGTGGGGGTGTGGGCCACGATCGAATCGACAGAAAGGGTCAACGAAGACTCAGAAATGTGGTCGGCGATCATCAGCCTCACAATTAAGAACAATAGCAAACTTCCCGTTGACGTACTCGACCTAAGCTGCGGCATCATCGGTCGATCCATCCGAAAGAGCAGCAATTCAGAATCTGCGGCAAGTTTTGATGAATCGCCTCCAATGTTAAATATCAATGACAAGTACCACTCAAAAGGGACGAAGGTAAGGTTCGGCTCTCACCGTATCCCTCCAGAAGAGTCCTGGGTCCCTCCTTACGGCTACGAGATCTCCTACCTTCACCCCAAGGGATTGGACAAGGAAGAGAGCTGGGAGCTGGAAGTGGTCCCGCTCGTCTTGACCGTAGTCGACAATGCCGGGAGGATGTGGAAACTTCATCCGGCCTCGGGCTTCCGAGCGCGTCGAGTCCGCTGGTTGGAACGTAGAGAAATTTCGCGCAAGAGGAAGTGGAAAAGGTATGGCTCGGACGGCCTGCAAATGAAAAATGCAGACCAGGACAGCGGCTTCTTCGTGGTCGTCCAGTCAATCAAGCGCGACTAGTTGCACCGCGACTGACAACGGGACAAGCGTGCTCGCAAAAAGATCGCACCCGGCGGACAGAAGTCGAGCACCAGGCGCTGCATATCCGCATAGGGAAGCCTTCGCACTGGGGGACGTGGTCTCGTGGAATCTGCTGGAGGTGGACCCGGAGGACTACGCCGGCGTCGTCGGCAAGGAACGTGCAACTGGGATCGACTCCGAGAGGAGCACCACGGCCAAGAGGGCGAGCAGACGACGACCTTGCTGGAGGCGTTGACGATCACCGACCGTTACGCGGTTCCCCCAGCCAGCACGACCAACGTCCAAGGCCCGGTCCTGGGCACCACCGAACTGGTTCCCGTCAGCGAAGCGAACGGTTGGGCGGAGAGCCGACCAGACATCAGCTTCGCGGGCTACTTGGTGACGGCCCGAGCTACCAAGACCGAGGCATGACGGACGTAACCGGGACCCGCACCACAGCCGCACCAGATCGGGCGGGGAACAGCGGGGAACCACGGTGAATCGGGCCGAGTCCGACGAGGTCACACCGTGGCCATTCACCCTGGTCAGCGGCAAAATTTGCCCCACATGCCCACAGCTTCCCAAGCTGAGAGCGCGAGTTCGATTCTCGTCACCCGCTCCACCATGAACCCCCGGGCTGATGACGGCCCGGGGGTTTGTTGTGACGCCCCGGCCGGGCCGCAGCCGCTCCGCCGAGGGGACACCGGACAAACCTCGTGGCGGGTGTTCGGTAGCCGGCGCCCGCGGCCGGCACGGCCGCACTGCCAGGCGAGGGAATCGGCCGGAGTGAACCGCACGGGTTGGATTGCCGTCCCAGTACTGATAGTGACTTTGTCATGACCATGAATGCGATGGAACTGCACAGCATCAATCCTTGGGAGGTGTCCTTCCTGCGCGAGGAGGTGGACGGCTACTTCACCCACGGCATCGTGTGCACGCCGGGCGCGACGGTACTCGACGTGGGCGCCAACATCGGCGTGTTCTCGGCGACCGTGTACGAACGGCTGGACGGGGACGTGCGGATTTATGCCTTCGAGCCGTTGCCCCCACTCCACGCGACACTCGAGCGCAACGCTCGCGACTTCTTCAACGGGCGCCTGACCCCGCTCCCTTACGGCTTGGCGGCTCGCGAGGACGAGCTCGATTTCAGCTACGTTCCGGCCGCCACGATCTTCTCTTCTTCCTCGCGAGATCAGGGCAACATCGAGGCTGAGCGGCGCCGGGTCACCGCCAGCATTGTCGAAATGATCAGACAAGGCGGCCTGGGACCGGTCCTGCGCCGCGTACCCCTCCCCATTCTCACTGTTCTCGTCGGCCGCAAGCTGCGGGTGATGCGGCGCCTTGAGACGCACCAAGTGAAGGTCCGGACCCTGTCATCGGCGCTCGACGAGCAGAGCATCGACCGCATCGACCTGCTCAAGATCGATGTGGAAGGCGCCGAACTCGAGGTACTCAGGGGCATCGAGGAACGGCACTGGCCGCTGGTCCGCCAAGCCGTGGTGGAGGTGGAGCGCTGGCGGCAGAACCGCGACGCGGTCTGCACGACCCTCCTCACACACGGCTTCACAGTCAGCACCGAGCAGAACCCGGTCCAGCAGGCCGGCGACATAGGCATGGTGTACGCGATCAGGCCCTGACCGCGTGTGGCACCCGGCACTCGGTGGTCGACGCACTTGCCGGTCTCCTCCGCCGGGCTGCCACTCAGGGGGGATCCACGCTGCTCCGGAAGGACCACGGCAGGAGCTCAGCTCACAGCACCCCCGAGCCACCCCGACGACCGCTAGACCCGCTCCGCGATCGGACGGTCTCGACCTCAGCTACGCAGCGGTGATGCGGTGGGGTGACCGCCCGTTTGTCCACCGAGCGCGGTCAGCCGTCCTCCGTGTCCTCCGCACCAGGACGGCAACCCGCTTCCCACTCGGAGCGCAGACTGCTCGCCCGCCGCTGGGCATCAGCCGATCCGTCTGCTCATGCAACGGCGCATCTCCGACCAGGCGCCGCTCAGGAGGCCAGCAGTCCATATGCGCCGAGAAGCGCTCTCCAGAAACTGCGAACGGGCAGCCGATGGTCACCGCTCTGGGAGACACCAGGGATTCGAACGGTCGGCGGCCTACAGCCGTGCACGTCGGAGCGGTCAGTCCCACCAGCCGTCGCCGGTGTGCCAACGCCGCACCCACTCCTCGAAGCCCCACGCCCCGTCGCCGGGAGCCGGGATGGCGCCGACGTCGGCGATCATCCACACCTCGCCGCGGCGGGGGCCGGTGGTCAGCAGGAGCCAGAACGACTGCCCGTCCTCGGATCCGAGAACAACGGACCCCTCGTTGAATGTGGTGTTGATCCGCGGGTCCTCGGGGCCGATGCTCTCGTCGTCCTCCCAGAGCCAGGCCGCGTCCAGGGGGACTAGCTCTACTCACAGGCATTTCCCTCCGCGAGGTGCCGCCTTTCCGTCTCCGGAGACCGCGGATGCTGCGGCGCTGCTGTGGAAGGCGCGACGGTTGACTGCTGGCCAGGCCCGATCCGTCTCCGAGGGCGCTCGTTCGCTACGCGAGGACTCCCCTGGCGGGTAGCCCGTCAGCCCACCCTGACCCTGAGACCTGTCGACACCCGCCTGACTCGGTCCCGAGTTCCGAGCCGGATCGCCCGGGAATTCGCCGAGGGAGTACGGTCCCGTTCCGCGCAGCCGGCGTCTGAACAGTGGCGAGCCTGCGTCTCAACGATCTTTGACCGCGGGGGAGATCAACTTGAACACCGAATCATCATGATTGAGGCATGAAGCAGATTGAATCGGCCGAATAGGGTCGGGAACAAGGCGTTGAGTCCCTCAGCCCGGTGACGATGAGTCCGCTACGGAACGCACCGACCGGACCGGGGAGGACGAATGGGCAAGCAGGTCAAGTGCGGGTCGACCCAGACCAAGACCGGCAAACGCTGCCAGAAGCCGGCGATGATCGGATACTCCCGCTGCCAGTTGCACCGAGGCGAGTGGACTCCGCCGCAGCGGAAGAAGACCAAGAAGCGCTGACCTTGGGTCTGCTTGCCGGGGCGTCTCGAAGCCGTGGGGAGAAACCGTACGCAAAGCGGAGAGCCTGATGCCCGCCTTCTCGTTCCAGAGAACTACCCCGAACCAGCGACTTGGGCCTGAGGTGCCCCGTGGTGCAGCTGCTGCTCCGGATGGCCGTGTCGGCTGGGACGAGCTGACTCGGCCCTCGATCAGTCGGCGCGGTTGAGCACGTTTCCGTTCGTGCAGTTGTCGAAGGTGTTCCCGGTCTACGCCCCGCCCGCCGGGACCACGGCCAGTCCCTGGAAGCAGACCGCGGCGGCGCTGAGTTCCAGTTGTTCGCGGCGTTCACACCAGGGCCGAAGCTGCTGTCGTTGTCGGCGTAAGCCGGAGCGACGAAGGCGAGGGCGGCGGTCGACAGTGCGGCCAGCATCACGATCCGGGGCAAGTGGCCATCGACGCTGGAGGGTTGCAGACGACAGTCACAGCCAGAGAATCAGCGAGACGATCACGAAAAGCACAAGGAAGGGGCCGACTATTGCCTTACGAAGCTCCCGTTCACCTTTGCCGGGAAACATGGGGTCGTCGCCTTCGTCGGTGAACTGGATCGAGGAGGCTGCTTTGTCGGTCAGGATAGCACTCGCATCCCGGATTAGCGCTGCGGCCGCCTTCACATCACCTGATTCCTTTAGCATCGCGTCCACTTTAGCCAGCATCTCGGGCGAGGAAACTGCCAGACGCCTTACGTTTTGCTTGGTCTCCTCATCAATTCCTTCATTTCTGATAATTGTTTGGAATACGCTGCCGTTATTGGTCTGGATGTACTGATCAATCGCCGTCCCGGTCATGATCCCCTCCGCCGCATGTCGTGTTGCTCACCAGCGAGGGCGCACGGTCCGGGCTCAGGCGAAACGATGATGCGCACTCGCCTCCACTCTTGGACTGCCCCAGCGGGTCAGCCAGAATGAGTGCGATCAAGACGGCGGCGACAGCCGACACGGTGGCCACGCCTACCCGAGCAAACGGATTGAGTGCCTGGCCGATCGTCTTGACCAAGGTGGGGTACTTGTGCGTGACCCACAGGACGAATACCACGCCAATGAGGGCGAAGACGAAGACTCGATCCCGCACGAATGCCCCGACATGCTCGTCGGAAGACAGTTGCACCAAGTGCGCTATGAACCATTCGAGAGTTGGCAATACATAAGGGAAGTACCTATTGATAAGTTCGAAACCGAACAAGGCTGCCAAAATGGCTAAGACGGCACCGAATGCATAGTAAGCGATTCCAAGCCACCCCGCGTTACTGAATGCGGGAAGCTTCACCGCTTGCCGTCGCGATAATTGGTCTGCGACACGCTGCCATTGTTCGTCTCAATGAACTGCCCGTTGACAGTGACGCGACCCGACCGTGCGTTATGAGGAGGGGGAGTGTTGGCGGTGCCGCCGTCCGGCTGTGTGTTGCTGGCAGGAAGCGTAGGAGTCGGGGTGGGGTTGGCGGTGGGACGTGAGCGTGTCCACCGAGCGGTGATCACAGCGCCGCCGAGTAGGAACGCTCCGCCGATCAAGGCGGTGAATATCTCGATCATGGAGCCCTCAGAGCGTCCGTCAACGGTCATCAAAATGCTACCTGCTACAGGTAGTTGAGGACCCAGGCATCCGTCAACGAGGACACGCAACAGCGAGGCGCAGCAACCAGTCCCGTCCATGACCGTGTGGACTCAGCACATGTTGATCACGCGAACGGTGACAGGCCCTTGCCCTCCAGGTAAGCGAGCAACGAGTCAAGGCATGCGGCTGGTGTGGCCAGGTCGGCGCGGAAGAATGAGTCCTCACCGAGAGGCACACCGCTGACGATGACCATCCATGCCGCCCGTCGCTCGACCATGCGGTCACCGTCGACCTTGAAGACAGTCGTGACTCCGCGCTCGGCCAGCCACTCCATCAGTTCAAGCATGTCCACTCGCACCCCTCCGGGGAGATCGTCCCATCCCTAGCGGCACGGCTGCTGGGCCGTCCCTGGGCCGTCCGAAGGCGACCGACGCTGACAGTCGGCACCCACGGGTGACCACCCCCACCCCGCCCTGGCCTGGGGCCTTGCAGATGATCTGCCGCACTGGACGTGTTATGCCTGCACCCGGAGAACTGAGCTGACGTGCGCTGATTCCGCGCATCGGGAGCCGCACCGGGTGAGTGTCTAACTGCGTGACAACGTCGACGAACGCCAGCGGACCACCGTCGCAGGCGAGAGGCGCCGCCGCCCAAGGCAGCGCCCCCACCCCAGTTGCTTCGGGACGAAGAGGTCCGTCTACCAGCCGTGCCCGACGGATTGCTCATTCCTGCCCGTACGTGGCGACAAACTGGGGACGGTATGTATCCCGGTAGCGGTCGAGTGCCTCTCGGAGCTTGGTGGCTCCTCGGGGAACGGCGACGACGAGATGGTCCCAGCCCAGGAATCGAAGGTGGTCCGGGATCTGGACCAGGCCGGCGATCGAGTCCCAGAAGGCGTCCCAATTCATGCCGTAGAAGTCTGGAAAGCCCAGCTCTCGCTTCAGTAGGAGATGCAACATGCGCTCATCGGCTACCCCACCGACATCTATGGAGACCACGGGGACACGGTGTCATCTCCAGGCCGCATCCGGTGGCGCAGCGGAGTACACAACACCAGGACAGCCGAGAACTCGTCCTACTCGGGCTGGACTCCGATCTCCCCGGCCCGGTGGCGGACGTGGATGTCGCCGGTGACGGACTGGTGCAGCTCGTCAGCGTTCGCCCTGAAGCGGCCGAACTGCTGGCTGAGCTGATCACGGTGGGACTTCGAGCGGAGCTGCAAGACGGGGCGGCTGAACCACCCGCGCGGATCGGCCAGGGTGCCGGACTTCGCCGTGCGCGGTCCCAGCCGCGGACGTAGTGCACGCCGGGCGCCAAGTCCTCCGCCCGTTTGGCCACCACTCCTCGCCGGTCGGTCATGGTGTCAGATCCTTCCCTTGTGTTCTTCGGGGGTGGTCGGTGCGTGCTCGACGCCCTCGCGGTCTCGACTGAATCCGCTCGCCAGGGCCAGGCGCAGGAGTTCCGCCAGGCGGTCGGCCGTTTCGGGCGATACCCGGCCCAGCTCGACGAGGCCGTACCCGAAGGCATTCAAGTACGCGCGTAGGTAGCAGGTAGGGGAAGTCCTTCTCCAGGCCAGCGCGCACGAGGGGGCCGGGCAACGGGGCCGGGCAGGATGACCGGAGCTCCCATCACCAGGCCCTCACCGATGCCCTTCTCGGGAGCGGTGACCTTGAACATGTCCGAACCGCCCGCCGCGATGAACACCGACTCCGGCACCATGAGACGGTCGCTGGTCACCGGGTCGACGGCGATCTCACCGGTCTGGCGGTCCTTCACCTTGACCTCGGGCAGCTTGGTGACGAGAAGCGTCGCGGCCGAGACGCCTACGGGGATGACACGCATTTCTTGAACCTCACTGGGCTGGTGAAGCGTCAACGCCGTACCGCTTGATTCTGGTTGATTCTGGTTGATTCTGGATATCCCCCTGGACTGCAGCGGGGCGGCCCGCCCTGACTGCCCAGGGTGGGTTGACGACTCCGTTGGCGTCCTCGTGCGTGTGGGCACGTCTGCCGCGCCGGGGCAGCCGCCTTGAAACAGCAGGAAGGTTCCCCTGTTAGAACCAACCGCGTCCGCCGCTGCGCCGAAAAGCGCTCTGCTTTCACCACCATGACCACATGAGTTCGCCTCGTGGTGACCAGGAACCTCTCCCGCTCGATGACGTCCAAGCCCAAATCGGAAAGCGGCTCGACGACGTCGCCAAGATCCTCGCCGGCGCTCTGGTCACGGTGGCCGGCGTCATGACCACGCTGGGGTTGACGAGCGATGTCGTGTTCGTCGCGCTCAACAACGAGTCGTGGCCCATCTACGTGGCCGCGCTCAGCGCCATCCTCGCCATCGTTTGCAGCATCGTCGCCCTGCTCATCCACCCGACGCGACGGGGCAACGTGTGGGAGACCGTTGTCCTGGGTCTGGGTGTCGTCTTCTACATGGTGGCCTTGAGCGTGGCGGTCGTCGGCGCTGCCCAGGCGGCGAGTGGGAGCGGGCGTCCGACGCTCACCGCCGTCACGCTACAGGGGCAAGGATCCCGTCAGAAGCTGAGCTTCAGCCTCCACGCGGACGGGGTTGAGCGGTGGGCGAGTGTCAACGTGCACGTGACCGCCGTAGACAAAGACCAGAATGATCTACCTGGTCTGAAGGACCTCTACTCCGTCAGCCTCAGACCCGACGACAAGGGCGAGATCGACCACGAGATCAGCATGGCGCTCCCGGATCTCAAGAATGCCTGGGGAATCCAGATCATCGCCGCGAATGCCGACGGGAACGACCTGTGTGAGGGGCGGTCCTCTCAAGGCCCCTCATGCGCGGTGGTCCAGTTCTCCTGACCAGAACGGGGAGCGAGATGCGCGGAAGATGGGTGAGCTGCAGCCAGGGCGACATTGTCCAGAGCGGCAGTTGGATTCTGCGCCGAATCTGATGTGCTGCCCTGGCCAGATCATTTAGGGCCTTGGGTCGACCGGCCCGCCAGGCACTGCGAGCGGACATGATGGCGCATCCGAGCGGCATACTTCAGATCCGACCCAGCTTTCGAGGTCACGTACGTGGTGTGCGACGTCCTGCCAACTGTCGGAGACTCGCGAAGCGCTGGAAGCGCTGGAGGGGGAGCAGTGGGCGGCGACTTGGTGCGGGGGCTGAGGGTGCCGGGGCGGCGTGCAGCGGCGGCGGAGGCGTTGGTTGCTCTCGGGGGCGACGCGGTGGAGTGGCTGGTGCGGGAGTTGGCGGACGGGGAATCGTCCGTGGACTGGCGGCCGATTGCCGCCGTGATGGGAAGGATCGGGGAAGCCGACGCCTTCGACGGCCTTCTCCACGGTCTCGCCTGCGCCTCCGGCGAGAGCTCGCGTGAGCGCCTCGGCTTCGCGTTCTCCGGCTTTGGTGCGGCTGCCCTTGAGCGTTACACCGCCGCCCTTTCGCATCCCGTGCCGCATGTGCGCCGGATGGCGGTCCGCGGGTTCCGGCGCTGCGGCGACGATGCCCGGTCCGCGGTCTCTGTCCTGCTGCCGCTGCTCGGGGACCCCGACCGGGAAGTCGCCCAGGAGGCGCAGGAAGCCCTGGTACTGCAAGGCGAGCACGTCGTTCCGCTGTTACGGCGTGTCCGGGAACGAGGGCCGGGCCGGCAGCGGGCGCGGGCCCTGACCGTGCTCGCCGAGCTGGGAGGTGAGGCGGCCCTGTCCAGCTCCGACGTGGCCGCGGTCGAGCGGCTCATCCGCGTCAAGCTCCCGGACGACCGGCCGGAAGGAATGTGGGCGTGCTGGAATCACTGGATGGCCGTTCCCGGCGGTGACCAGGCCGGGATCATGGACACCCTCGGCCTGGTCGACCCCAGGCCCGTGACCTTCGCTCTCGGCAACCACATCGTCGACACCGACAGCCACGGCTTCGGGCCGGAAGACCCGTACAACGGCTACGAACGGGTCTTCGTGACACCCGAACTGGACGGCTGGACTCTCGTTCTCGGTGCCTGGTGCGATCCGTGTGGTGGGGAGCGCGGCAGCGAGGTGCTGCGGCTGTGCACCGAGCTCAGCGCCCGCTACGGTCGGGCACACGCGTACTACTACGGCGGTCAGGGCGACGGCTCCGCCTGGGTCGTCGCCGAGCATGGGGGCGTCGTCCGCCGGTACTGCGAGACGGGCGAGGGCGAGGACGAGTTGCTCACTCTCGGCGAGCCGCTGCCGTTCGAGCGGGCGCGCCGTGTGGAGTTGGGCCTGGCGCCCGAGTGGGATGCCGCGCAGGAGGAGCAGGACGCCGAGGACGAGTGGCGGTGGGCCGCCCACGACATGGCCGCCGATCTCGCCCGCTCCTACGGCGTCAGCCCGCTGCACATCGGCCCCGACACACCGTCGCGGGGAACCGGCGTCATCGCCCTGACTCCGTACGGCCTCGCCCACGGTGTACCGGCCGGGGCCTACCGGATCTGAAACGTCCGGGGCGGTGTGCAAAGCCCTTTTCGGGGTGGCGGGTTCGAGGGCGTGGCCGATTCGCCTCGCGCTATCGCTCCGCGGCTCCGCGGACGTCATCGACTCCCTCGGCACCTCCGGTGAGGCGTCTTGTGGAGTGCCTGGTCACGTAGGTGTCCAAGGGTTCCAGTGCGCCCCAGGCCTGGTCGAAGCTGTCCGCGAAGTACGCCAGGAACCGGGGATTGTCGACGCTGAATCCCGTGAGCTGTCGGCGGCCCGCGCCGGAGAAGGAGAGAAAGGTGACCGTGTCGTCGATGAGGCCCATGTTGTACCAGGCGCAGGAAGCGCTCCACGGCATGACGCGTGCCTCGTAGGTGTAGAGATCCGTGACCTCGTCCTGATGCTGCCTCAGCCACTCGAAGTAGGTCGCTTTCGGTACGCCTTTGGCTTCGGGGACGCCGATGATGCGCCGTACGCTCGCGCACTCGGCCGAGTTGTCCCTGGCCCACTGCAATACCGCTTCGTAGTAGGAGGCGGGTTCCGTGGATCCCCAGTGGGTGGGAGGGTGGAGCCGCACGTAGGTGAGGCGGATTTCGGACCGGGCTGCGCGAATATGATCGGCTGCGGCCTTGTAGAAGACGGGCGGGTTCGGGTAGCACACCATCTCCATCTGGGAGGCGCCCTGGAATGCCTCGGAAAGGTCCGGCGCCGTAGCGGAATTCCTTGGGCCGAGGTGCGCGCCCGGGGCGTCCCGCTTCAGATCGTCGAGTTCCGTCTTGGCCGTACGCCACAACCGGCCCCAGTGTGCCCAGTCGCCCCCGAGCGCGGCCACCAGACGGCGGGTGACCGTCTCGCTCGCGAGGCGGTGTCCGTTGAGCACCTCGGAGACGGTCGCCGCACTGCACTGGGCCCGGGAGGCGATCGTCTTGACCTGGGGCTCTCCGGCGGTGATGCGCAGCCGTCGTAACTCCGCGGCGAAGCGTCGGACGGGCGCTGTCTCGGCATGCTGGTCGGCGCCCATGGTGCCCCCTCGAATGCGTTCCTCACTATGCGACCGGAATGGTCCCACCAGTCCGTACGAAGGCGCAGGGTTTCTCCGAAGTCCACCGAATTCCGACGAAGTCCATCGAAGTTCGTCTGCCTTCGGTTGCATTCGGTTGCATTCGGTTGCATTCGATTTACTTCGGTGTACTTCAGTGCACTTCGGTGAAGAGTATCGGGGTCATGAGTGGCGGGCGCTTATGCGTTCGGCGTCTTGCGTGCAGAATGCGGTCGGGTTCCGTGTCGGTCGGGGCATCCCGGAATTCATGGACGGCCGACAGGGGAACTGGTCGAATGAACCTCACTTCGGGCAGGGCCAGGCAGGGCAGGAAGAGGTGAGGAAGCGTGTGCACAAGCTTCAGGACAGTGCTTCACGATCACTACATGGCGTTCCTGGCCATTCTCGTGATCGGAATCATCCTGATCATCGCGGGCAACGGGATCTCGGAATCCACGTCGATCTTTCTGGACTGTGTGCTCGGTGCGGCCGGGCTGGTCACGGCCTATGCGCTCACGGCGCCTCCTGGACCGGAATCCCCGGCCCGGGATCCCGCCCCTCGTCCGCTGTGACGGAAGGCGGTGGGTTTGCTCCGCGGGTTTCCGGTTAGTCGTTGGCAGTGCTTGGCAAGGAGGTGAATCGGACTCACCGCGGATCGGAGCCCTTCGTATGAGCCAGTTGCCCCGGCGCCCGGCCGAAGGAGGCTCGGCGGCCTGTGCGTCCGACTTCGGGTCCGGGCAGGGAAGCGCGGTGCGGTGGCGGCAGGACGATCTCGATCTGCGCAATCGCCTGTACGGCCATGCCGGGGTCACCCGCGCCGAAGGGGTGTTGCTCCAGCGCTACGTCCTCGGCTCCACCGATGAGGCGTTCGCGCTGTTGAAGGACGCATCCCAGCAGTTCAACATCAAGCTCTCCACGCTCGCCGACGCGGTCGCACGCACACCCGCGCCCGATCCCGACGCCGACCTGTGGTTCCCGGGGCGGGTCCGGCGCGGGCCGCCCGCGCTTCCCGGCCTTCCGGTGGAGCGCGGCCGGGGCACCAGCCAGGGCGCTGTCGTCGCGGCGGCCCTGCAACGGGTGCTGTCGATCACCCAGACGCCCATGGGCAACGTGCAGCTGAGCGAGAAGGGCCGGCTCCGCCTGGTCCGGCACACGGGTCTGAACAGGTACTTCTGCGACTTCTTCGCCTTCGTCGACGCCCCCACCACCTCCTGCGCGCAGGCGGCCGGTCAGCGTCGGCAGGTCACCGTGCGGGACGTGGAGTCGGCGCCGGTGTTCGACGAAGCCTCCCGCCACGCCATCCTCCAGACGGGCAGTCGGGCCGCGCACAGTGTTCCGCTGGTGAACCGGCTCGGCGTGCCGCTGGGCATGGTGTCCTCCCATCACGAGCGACCGCTGACCGGCTTCACCCATGCCGAGCTGGCCGCGCTCCGGCAGACGGGCAGCGACGTCGGCCGCTGGCTGGCCTGGCACTGGAACACCGTCGTGCTGGACGCCCTGGAGCATCTCCATGCCGCGGCCACGCGGGGCCCGCGCGGTTGACCCGGTCGGGCCCGGCCGCCGAGTGAAGTCCGTCAGGTCGGCCTCAGCATCAACTTCGGCCTCTGTTTCGGCTTCGGCTTCGGCATCAACTTCGGCTTCTGTTTCAGCGTGGGACGGTGGTGCTGCGGCGGACGCACAGGTCGACGGGGACGAGCGTCAGCGGGCTTCCGGGGGTCGACGGGCTGTCGATGCGGTTCAGCAGGATGCGCAGGGAGATCGTGCCGATGTCCGTGAAGTCCGTACGGATCGTGGTCAGCGGCGGAAGGAAGTGGGCGGCCTCGGGGATGTCGTCGTAGCCGACGACGCTGACGTCCTCCGGCACCCGGCGGCCCGCCTCGTACAGGGCGCGCAGGACGCCGAGGGCCATCTGGTCGTTCGACACGAAGATCGCGGTGACCGACGGGTCCTTCGCGAGTTCGCGGCCCAGGTCGTAGCCGGAGTCGGCGCTCCAGTCCCCGATGAGGGGGGCGTGCACCTCGGCTCCGGCCGCCTGCAGGGTGGCGCGCCAGCTCTCCGCCCGGCGGTCCGCCGAGGTCCAGCCCGTCGGGCCGGCGAGGTGGTGGACCGTGGGGTGGCCGAGGGAGAGAAGGTGCCGCGTGGCCTTGCGGCCGCCGGTGCCGGCGTCCGAGGTGACCATGGGGGTGCCGTCGCCCAGGTCGTTGTCCATGACGACCAGGGGGGTGTCCAGGTGGGCCTCGGCCAGGGCCCGGGCCACCCTGACCTGGGGTGCGATCGCGATCACGCCGTCCGCGCCCTCCGCCGACAGCCGGTCCGCGGCCCGTACGACCGTGTCCCGGTCCGCGGTGTCCAGCGCGATCGAACTCACCAGGTAACCGGCCTCCTGGGCCGCCGTGTTGATCGCGGTCAGCGTCGAGGCGGGGCCGTAGCGGGCCGCGTCGAAGGAGATCACGCCGAGCATCCTGGTGCGGCCGCTGGCCAGCGAGCGGGCGCTGCTGCTGGGGCGGTAGCCGAGCGTGCGCATGGCCGCCCGGACCGCCTCCCGGGTCTCGGCGCGGACGGCCGGATGGTCGTTGAGCACCCGGGAGACCGTCTGCTTGGAGACTCCGGCCAGTTTCGCGACGTCGTCCATGACCGGACGCGAGCCCGCGAAGTTGCGTCTGCTGCGTCCCCTGCTCGCCGGGCCGGCCGGGCCGTCGGCGGCGCTTCGGGTCATGGTGGGGGCTTCTTCCTCGGGACTGGTCCGGGACCGGTCGCACTGGGTCGCCCGGCGGACCCACAGGATAGGCCGGGCGGACGAGGAGGCAGGGGTCAGGTCGGGCCGGGTCAGGTCAGGTCAGTTCGGGTCAGGTCGTGCCTAGCCTCCAGGTGCGGGTCGTGATCCGTTCGGCGTGCCGTATCTCGGCGATGCCGGGCGGCGGGGTGACGGGGAGGTGGACCGCCGCGTCGGCGGCGAGCGGCAGGATCCGCAGGGTGAGCGGCTCGCCGGGCGGGAGTCGGTCGAGCGCGATGTCCCACGGGCGGCCCGTGAAGAACTGGTCGGCGACGAGCGTGTCCCCCACGTAGGCGCGGGCCACGTCGCCGGTCCAGTGCAGGCGCAGCAGATCGGCGCCGGGTGGGGCCGGGGCGCCGGCGCGGGAGTCCGGTACGTCGACGCGGTAGACGGCCGCCTTCGTGTCGTAGTGCTCGTCGGCCGGGGCGCTCGCCCGGCCCTGCACGCCCGTCGCCGGGGCCGGTGGCGGGCCCGCCGGGCGCAGCGCGGTGAGGGTGACGGCCGGGACGGCGGGCGCGTCCTCGTCGGGGACGAGCGTGTAGCGGGTCAGGGCGCCGTCCTGGCTCTCCTTCACGGTGGCGCCGGGTGCCTTCGGTGGGCGGGGCGGGGCCGGGAGGACGGAGAGGGAGACCGTCGGGCCGGGGGTACGGGGTCGGTCCGTGTCGTCCTCGTCGCCCGCGGTGCGGGGGTGGATGCGTACCTCGTCGTCGTTCGTCGCGTCGAAGACCACGCCCTCGGCGCACAGGACGAGCCGCTGCGCGCCCCAGGCCTCGCCGCGGTAGGCGGTGCGGGCGGTGGCCGCGTCGAGGACCAGGAGGGCGACCCGGTCGCCGGCCGGTGTCTCCGCCTCGACCAGGGCGTCCGTGCCGGGGCGCAGGCCGGTGATCAGGATGCGGTCGTCGTCGGTCAGGGGCGTGACGTCCGCACCGGGCGGGGCGGCGACGGTCGTCACCGTGCGTGCGTCCAGGGCCAGTTCGGGCTCGATGCCGTCCGTCGCCGCCAGCACCAGGAACGTACGGCCGTCGTCGTCCACGATCGTGCAGACCGGCTGGGCGGTGGCCCAGTCCAGGCGCAGGCCCGCCACGTCCAGCCGTAGCGGCCAGCAGAAATAGGCGCCCGAGGGGACGGTGACGGGGGTGCTGGGGAGGGTGAGGGGCGGGGCTTCGGGGAAGGCGATCGTGAAGCCGGTGTCCGGGTGGTCGGGGAGCGGCTCGTGCGGCTGGTGGTCGGTGACGAAGAGGAAGCCGGCGGCGCGGCCGTCGCCGCGGACCGCCCAGCGCAGGGTGTCGCGGTCGTGCTGGCCGCGCGGACGGCCGTCCGGCAGCACCGACCGCATGGGGGCGATCACCTCGCCGAAGTCCGCCAACAGCAGGTGCTGGAGGCGGAGTTCGTCGTAGGAGGGGCGGTACTGGCCGTACTCGCCGAGGGGTGCCTGGAAGTCGTACGTCAGGACGGGGAGGTCGTTGGGGTAGGCGGTGGCGTGGGACTCCTGGAGGGTCGTCCGCTCCCCCGTCGGGTTGGTGCCGCCGTGGAACATGTAGTAGCCCTGCCAGACCGAGCCGCAGCCGATCTTCGTGAGGCCGAGGGCGCCGATGTCGGCGGCGTCGACGCGCGGGCGGCGGTGGTAGGCGACGGCCATGCCGCCGCCCAACTCGCAGGTGGCCCAGGGGAACCTGTCCGCGTAGGTGTCGGGATCCGCGCCGCGCACGGTCGTCGGGCGCAGGTCGGCGCCGATGCCCTCGTCGTCGCGCTGGTGGGTGAAGAAGAAGTGCTTGCGGCAGGTGTCGGGCCAGCCGCCGTCGGCCTCAGTCCAGAAGGCCTCGGGGTAGCCGCCGTAGAGGGGGAGCAGCTCGTCGTCGGGGAGGTGGACGCCGCCCCAGGCCGTCGAGGTCCAGAGGGGGGCGTCGAGGCCGGCCTCCTGGGCCATGCGCTTGAGGGTGCGGAGGTGGCCGGGGCGGTCGTAGAGCTCGTTCTCGATCTGGATCGCGACGATCGGGCCGCCGTGCGCGCGGTCCAGGCCGTCGAGTTGCGAGGCGATCGCCTCCAGCCAGGGGCGGACGGCGGTCAGGTAGGCGGGGTCGTCGGTGCGGGGGGCTGTCGTGCGGGCGAGTACCCAGTCGGGGAGGCCGCCGTTGCGGACCTCCGCGTGCGACCAGGGGCCGATGCGGGGGACGAAGTCCAGGCCGTGGCGGGCGCAGAGCAGGGCGAAGCGACGCAGGTCGCGGTCGCCGTCGAAGCGGACGCGGCCCTCGGTCTCCTCGTGGTGGATCCAGATGACGTACGAGGCGACGACCGTGACCCCGCCCGCCTTCATCTTCAGCAGCTCCTCCTCCCACTCCCGGGCCGGGTACCGGGAGTAGTGGAACTCGCCCGAGACCGGGAACCAGGGGCGGCCGCCCCGGGTCAGCCAGCGGCTGGTCACCTCGACGGGGTCGGCCGCAGCGGGCGCGTCGGCGAAGGGGAGATGGCCGCGGAGCGGGGGCGCGGGAGGCGGCGGAACGCTCACCCGGTGCCGCATCAGGATCGCTCCGGGCCGAGGTCGGGGGTGTCGGTGAGGTGGGCGTCGAGGGTGGTCGTGCCGTGCAGTTCGAGGACGACCAGCTCGTTGACGCCCGGGCGCAGGGCGGGGGCCGGGACGTAGAGGGTGCCCTGCGGGCCGCGGCTCCAGTAGCGGCCGAGGTGGAACCCGTTGATCCAGGCCTGGCCCTTGGTCCAGCCGGGGAGGGAGAGGAAGGTGTCGGCGGGGGTCCGTACCTCGAACGTGCCGCGGTGCAGGGCGGGTTCGGCGGAGGTGGCGGTCTCGGCGGGCGCGAAGTCGGCGGTGACCGGTACGTCGTCCAGGGGCAGTGCGTGGGAGTCCCAGCCGTGCAGGGGCACGCCGTCGAGCGTCACCGGGCCCAGCAGACCCTTGGGGACGCCGATGCGGGGGCCGTAGTTGACCCGGCCCATGTTCTCCACGAGCACCTCGAGCACGGCGTCGGGGCGGGGGACGTGGACGGGCAGGGTCTCCTCGTAGCGCTCGCGTTCCAGGACGCCCGCGGGGGCGCCGTCCAGGAACACCTGGGCGCGGTCCCCCACTCCGCCGGTGAAGTGCAGGAGGCCGGCGCCGGGGGTGGGGACGGTGGTCCGGTACAGGGTGTATCCGGCGCGTTGGCCCAGCTGGTCGGCGGAGCGGGGGTCCGTGGCGTGCACGGGGCGGTCCGCGAGCGGCAGCAGGGGGGCGCGGTGGGTCAACCGGACGGCGGTCGCCGGGAGTTTGGGCGACGGGGCGGGCACCGGCTCGTCCGGGACCGGGGCGTGGCGGGCGATGACCTCGCGGAAGGCGTGGTACTTCGGGCCCGGGTCGCCGCTCTCGGTGAGCGGGGCGTCGTAGTCGTAGGAGGTGACGGTCGGCACGTAGGCGTGGTGGTGGTTGGCGCCGTTGGTGTGACCGAAGTTGGTGCCGCCGTGGAACATGTAGATGTTGACGGAGGCGCCCGCCGAGAGGAGCCGGTCGAGGTCGGCGGCGGCGTCCGCGGCATCCCTTCCGTGGTGCGGACCGCCCCAGTGGTCGAACCAGCCGATCCAGAACTCCCCGCACATCAGGGGGCCTTCGGGCTGTGCCGCGCGGAGCCGCTGGAGGGACTGGTCCACCCGGCTGCCGAACGTGCCGGTGGCGAGGACTCCGGGCAGCACGCCGTTCTTGAGGTGATCGCCGTCGGTCTGGTCGCAGGTGAAGAGGAGTTCCTCGACGCCGCGCGAGCGGAACGAGTGCTCGAGATGCTTGAGGTAGGCGATGTCGTCGCCGTAGGCGCCGTACTCGTTCTCCACCTGGACGGCGATGACCGGGCCGCCCGACGCCGCCATGTGCGGCAGGAGCGGCGGGAGGAGGAGGTCCAGGTAGCGGTCCACGACGTCCGTGAAGCGGGGGTCGCTGGTGCGCAGCCGGATGTCGGGGTCGGTGGTGAGCCAGTGGGGCAGACCACCGCCGTCCCACTCGGCGCAGATGAAGGGGCCGGGACGGAGGAGGACGTGCAGGCCCTCCGCGGCGGCGAGGCGCAGGAAGCGGGGCAGGTCGAGGAGTCCGTCGAGGACGAGGGTGCCGGGTTCGGGCTGGTGGAGGTTCCACGGGATGTACGTCTCGACCGTGTTCAGGCCCATGAGGCGAGCCTTGCGCAGCCGGTCGGTCCACTGGTCGGGGTGGACGCGGAAGTAGTGCAGCGCGCCGGAGAGGATGCGGAACGGTTCGCCGTGCAGGAGGAAGGCGTCGGAGGTCGTGGTCAGGGCCGGCATGCGAGTCCCATCGTCGGGGCGGACGTGCGGGTGCGGTTGCAATTGCGGTTGCGGGTTTGTGCGGATGCTGGTGCGGGTGCGTTGTCGCGCGGGTGCGGTGCTGGTGCGTTGCAGCGCCGGCGTGGGTGCGGGTGTGGGTGCGGGCGCTTCGGGATGGCTTCTCGGCGGGGTGGGCGTGCGGGTGCCCGCTGTGGCTCGGATGCCTGCGGGCGGACGAGGGCGTCGGTCGCCTCGCCCCGGGCCACCGGTGCCGCGGGGCGGCTCGGGGCGGGTCGGGTCGGGGGCTCAGGGCGGCGGCGGGGTGCTCATCGCGCGGACTTCGGGTGTGTCGCCCGGGTCAGCCAGAGGGTGGCCGCGAGGCAGACGGCGGAGACCGCGGCGAGGAGGAGCGGGACCGCTCGGACACCGGACCACTCGATGACCTTGCCGAGGGCCGGGCCCGCCGCGACACCGCCCAGCATGGACGCGGCGATGACGACCGCGCCGGCCCGGCGGGCGTGCGGGGCGGCCCGGTGCAGCCAGGGCAGTCCGGTGGGGAAGATCGGTGCGATGAAGAGGCCCACACCCGCGTAGGCGAAGGGCGCCAGGTCCGGTACGGCCGCCAGCAGGAGGCAGCCGGTCATCCCCGCGCAGGAGACCGTGATGATGGTCTGGGCGGAGAAGCGCAGCGCGATCGGGGCGACCAGGAAACGGCCGACGGTCATCATCAGCCAGTAGACGGAGGTCGCGGTGGCGGCTACGCCGGCGCTGTGACCGACGGTCTCCAGGTGCGTGGGTTCCCAGCCGCCGACACCCGCCTCGATGCCGACGTGCAGGACGTAGAGGGTGACGAAGACGGCGAGGACGGACCGCAGGGCGCGGCCGGCCGGCGTGGACGTGCCGGTGGACGTCCCGGTGGACGTGGGGTGCTGCGAGGGCTGCGGCGGCCGCGGGGGGCTGTCGCGTACGCCGCGCAGGCAGAACAGCAGGGGCAGGTTGGCGAGCGCGAAGACCAGGAAGACGACGGGGTAGTGCTCGGCGCCCACCACCCCGATCAGGACCGGGCCGAGGATCGCGCCGATGCCGAAGTGGGCGTTGAGGACGTTGAGCATCGCGGTGGAACGGTGGCCGAAGCCGACCGCGAAGAGTTGGTTGAGGCCGTAGTCGATACCGCCGAAGCCGAACCCCGCGAGGAACGCCGCGGTGAGGGCGAGGGGCCAGTTCGGCGCGACCGCGAAGCCCGCCGAGCCGACGGCCATCAGCAGGTACGAGGCGGCGAGGATCCGCCGGTTGCCGGTACGGCCGTACAGCCGGTCGAAGAGGAGGACTCCGGCGACCCCGCCGACGAAGTGCGCGCTGAGCCCGAGCCCAGCGGCGGAGGGCGAGAGTCCGAACTCCTCGCGCAGGGCCGGGATCGCGGGGCCGTAGAACGCCTGGAGAGCGCCGATGAGCATGAAGCCGACGCAGGAGGCGACCACGGCGGACGTGGTGAAGACGGGGCCGGGGGCGGCGCTGGTGCCGACGCCGACGGTGGTGCCGGTGGCTGCGCCGACGGTGGTGCCCGCGCTGGGGCCGACAGGGGTGCCGGTGACGGTCTCGGTGCCGTCGGTGGGGTCCGGCGCAGGTGAGCCGGCCTGGGTGCGCTGCGCCGTGGGGTGGTCGGTCACGCGGACTCCAGAGAGCGGACGGCCCACCTCTGCGTGGGCGTGCGGGTGATGCTCCGACGGACAACGATGTTACCGGTAACATTCAGAGCGTCAAGATGCCCGACGCGTAGTCGACGCTCTTGGACTTCGGCTCTGCGGGCGTTGTCAGTGGTGGCTGTCAGCATGGGGACCTGGTCGAAACGGGTGGCGTCGAGTGGCGTGGCCTCCTGCCGCGGCGGAGCGGGGAGGGGCGCACGCGAGGGGACGCCGACGCGCGGTGGCGGTGCGGCACTCCCCTCGACGCCACCTGGCAGCGGGCCACCCGGTGGCGACGGGCCGACGGGTGTCGCCCCGGGAACGGGTTGGTTGCGACAAGGACTAGTCGCCGTAGGGGAGTTGGGGGGCGGGCAGCATGCGACGTATGAGCCGAGACCGGTACGTCGACTTCCTGCGGGCCTGGGCGATCCTGCTCGTCGTGCTGGGGCACTGGCTGATCACCGGGCTGATCCGGCATCCGGACGGCGAGATCACCGCCCCGGAACTGCTGGCGACCCTGCCCTGGACGCAGTGGCTGACCCTGGGTTTCCAGATCATGCCGCTGTTCTTCCTCGCCGGTGGGCATGCCGCCGGAGGCTCCTGGGCGCGGGCTCGGGCCGCCGGCGGGACCCCGGCGGGATGGGTGGGGCAGCGGGCGGTACGGCTGCTGCTGCCGACGGCCGTGTACAGCGGCCTCGTGCTGATCGCCGTCGGGGCGTGCTCCGCGCTCGGCGTGGACCGCGCGACCCTGGCGCTGGTGGGGTGGGCGATGGCCATGCAGTTCTGGTTCCTGCCGGTCTATCTGCTGCTCAGCGCCCTGACGCCGGTCCTGTACTCCCTTCACGAACGGTGGGGTGTGCGCGTCCCGGTGGGCATGGGCGTGGTCGGGTTCGGTGTCGGCGCACTCATGGCGGCGGGCGACGCGTCCGCGCGCGGCGCGGTCGTCGAGACGATCGGGGCGCTCAACTACCTGCTCGTGTGGGGTGTCGTCTACCAGCTCGGTCTCTGCTGGCGGGACGGGTTGCTGGGCGGCGACGGTCGGGCGGCGCGAGCGCCCGTCCGGGCTCTGGCCATGGCGGTCGGGGGCGGGCTGGGGTTCGCCCTGCTGGTCGGGCCCGGGCCGTTTCCCGTCAGTCTGATCCTGGTGACCGGACAGGAGTTGAGCAACACCGATCCTCCGTCGGCGGCCATGCTGGCGTGGAGCCTGGCCCAGGTGGGAGTGGCCCTGCTGGTCGCCCCTGCCGTACGACGGGTGCTGGAGCGGGCCCGGGTGCGGCGGGCGGTACGGGTGCTGGGGGCCGGCAGCATGGCGCTCTACCTCTGGCACATGGTGCCGGTGCTGATCGTCGCCGCCGCGTTCTATCTGACCGGCCTCGCTCCCGAGCCCCGCTACGGCTCGGCGGCCTGGTGGGCACTGCGGGTGCCGTGGCTGCTGGTGCTGGCGTGCCTCCTGGCGGGGGTGGTGTGGGCGCTGCGGCCACTGGAGCGGGGGCTGGCCTCCGTGGACGTACGCGTACGGCCCGGCGCGGGGATCCGGGGGCCGGCGGCCTGGCGGATATGGGCCGGGCTCGGCGTGAGCGTCTGGGCGCTGACGTATTTCGCGGGGCACGGGTTCGCGTACGGCGGCGAGTTCCCGGTGTGGCCGGCCGTGGGGCTGGCGGCGGGCACGCTGTGCGTGGCCTTCCCTCGCGGGAGACATGGGAGCGACGGAAGCGGCGGGAGCCGCGGGAGCCTTCCCCCTGCGGGGCGAGGGGACGTTCGAGTCGGACAGCCTCTCCCAGGCCCCCTCGACGAGCGTGCCGCCGGACAAGTCGGTGGGTGACACGGGGAAGCCGGACGGTTCCGGCGGACCGGATGAGCCGCGTGGGCCGGACGGTCCAGGGGTCGGACGAGTCAGGTGCCGGACGAGCCAGGGGGCTGGACGAGCCACGGATGCTGGGCGGGCCCAGCGGGCCGGGTGAGTCGGGTGAGTCGGGTGAGTCGGGTGAGCCTTGTAGGCCGGGCGAGTTGAGGCGGCCGGTGAGGCGAGTGAGCCGGGTGAGCCTTGTAGGTGGGGCAGGTCGCGTCGGCCGGTGAGCCGGGTGAGCCTTGCAGGCCGGGCAGGCCGCGTCGGCCGATGGGCCGGGTGAGCCTTGCAGGGCGGGCGGATCGCGTCGGCCGGTGGGGCGAGTGAGCCGGGGGCGGTGTCAGGCCGTGCGTTTGCGGGCTGTCGCCTTCTTCGCGGCGGACTTCTTCGCCGTCGCGCTCTTTGCCGTCGTCTTCTTCGCGGCGGACTTCTTGGCCGTGGTCTTCGTTGACGCCGTGGTCTTCGTCGCCGCCGTGTCCTTCGCTTCGGCGGTGGTCTTCGACGCCGTCGTCTTCTTCGCCGGCTGCGTCGACTTCGCCGTCTTCGCCGTCGACTTCCTCGGGGTCGCCGTGGACTTCCTCGCCGTCGCCGTCGACGTCGACTTCTTGCCGCCCGTCCCCTTGGGCGCCGTACGGGCCGACCTGCGCTGCGAGAGGTGTCTGACCTCGGCGCCCGACTCCGTCTCCCGGCCCGTCTCCTCCTCCGTCCCCGAGGAGGCCTTCTCCGGTTCCTCGCCGCGCGACTGCTTCGCCGCGCGCACGCTCTTCTCCAGGGCCGCCATCAGGTCCAGCACCTTGCCGCTGG
Organism: Streptomyces sp. NPDC002884; assembly: GCF_040295245.1. Taxonomy (NCBI): domain Bacteria; kingdom Bacillati; phylum Actinomycetota; class Actinomycetes; order Kitasatosporales; family Streptomycetaceae; genus Streptomyces; species Streptomyces sp. NPDC002884. Next base: position 119,849 of record NZ_JBEOVB010000007.1, read on the forward strand.
GCGGCGCGGCCGGGGCCTCGGGGGGTGTCTCGCCGGCCGCCTTCGCCGCCACGACCTCCTCCACCGCCTCGCGGTACTCGTCGTGCAGGTCGTCCAGGTCGACCTCGCCGAGGGTGTCCATCAGGGCGTCCGCGAGGTCGAGTTCCTTGTCGCGGACGGTGACCGAGGTGTCCGGGGCCACGCCTTCCGGCGCGCGGACCTCGTCCGGCCAGAGCAGGCCGTGCATGGCGATCGCCTCGCCGACCACGCGGAGCATCCCGAGGCGTTCGCGGCCACGCAGGGCGTACTTGGCGATCGCCACCTTGTGGCTGCGCTTCAGCGCCTCCCTGAGCAGCGTGTACGGCTTGGCCGCCGGGGCGCCGCCGGCCTGGAGGTAGTAGGCGGCGTCCATCTGGAGCGGGTCGATCCGGTCGGCCGGGACGAAGGCCACGATCTCGATGGTCCTGGCGGTCGGGAGCGGCAGGTGGGACAGGTCCTCTTCGGTGATCGGGATGATCGTGCCGTCCGCGTCCTCGTACCCCTTGCCGATCTCCGCCGAGCTCACCTCGCGGTCCTCCAGCTCGCACACCTTGCGGTAGCGGATGCGGCCGCCGTCCTCCGTGTGGATCTGGCGGAAGGAGATCGAGTGGCTCTCGGTGGCGTTCACCAGCTTGATCGGGATGCTGACGAGGCCGAAGGAGATGGCGCCGTTCCAAATGGATCTCACGTGCAGCGCCCTCCTGGATGAGCCTTATGTGATGGTTTCATGTGATTCTCATCGTATGACGCCGATCACGGAGGTGGAGGGGAGACGGCTCGCGCTCAGCAATCTGGAGAAGGTGCTGTATCCGGCGACCGGCTTCACCAAGGGCGAGGTACTGCACTACTACGCGACCGTCGCCGACGCCCTGCTCCCCCATCTGCGTGACCGGCCGCTGTCCTTCCTGCGCTACCCGGACGGGCCCGACGGGCAGATCTTCTTCGCCAAGAACGTGCCGCCGGGGACGCCCGAATGGGTCACCACCGCCGAGGTGCCCCGGTCTGAGGGGCCCGCCCGGATGGTGGTCGTGCAGGATCTGGCGACTCTGGTCTGGGCGGCGAACCTCGTCACGGAGTTCCATACGCCCCAGTGGGTGATCCAGGATCCCGAGATCGCCGACCGGCTCGTCCTCGACCTCGATCCCGGCACGCCCGCGACCGTCGTCGAGTGCTGCGAGGTCGCGGTGTGGCTGCGGGAGCGGCTGGCGGCGGACGGGATCGAGGCGTTGCCGAAGACGTCCGGGTCGAAGGGGCTGCATCTGCTGGCGGCGGTGCGGGGGGCCTCCTCCGAACGGGTCACGGAGTACGCGAAGCAGCTGGCCGTGGAGGCGGAGGGGGCGATGCCCCGGCTGGTGCTGCACCGGATGACGCGGAGTCTGCGGCCGGGGAAGGTGTTCGTGGACTGGAGTCAGAACGCGGCACGGAAGACGACCGCGACGCCGTACACCTTGCGGGCACGGGCCGAGCCGACCGTGTCGGCGCCGGTCACCTGGGAGGAGGTCGAGGAGTGCCGGTCCGCCGGGACGCTCACGTTCTCGGCCTCCGACATCGCTCCGCGGGTTCAGGACTTCGGGGATCTGCTGGCGCCGCTGCTCGACGCGGGGCGGGCGGGAACGTTGCCGTGAGCCGGCTCTCCGGCCCACCGCCTTTCCTCACCCCGCCGGGCACACTCCCGCCCCTTCCCCGTCCGGCACACTCCCGTTTCTCGCCTCGCCCGGCACACTCCCGCTCCTTCCCCGTCCGGCACACTCCTGTTTCTCGCCCTGTCCGGCACACTCCCGTTCTCGCCTCGCCCGGCACACTCCCGCTCCTTCCCTGTCCGGCACACTCCTGTTTCTCGCCCCGTCCGGCACGCTCCCGTTCTCGCCCCCGGACGGCAGGCCAGGGAGGCGGCCCCGGACGGCGGGCCGGAAAGGCACCCCCGGACGGGTCGGCGGTGCGCACCGGTACCTGCCGTGTCACACCCTCGCCCACGTCCCCCGGTCGCGGGCCATCGCGTGCAGGGCTTCCACGTCGGCCGGCTTCAGTACACCGCCGAGCCGGGCCAGGTCGGCGAGGTCGGTGTCGTTCAGGACGCGGACCTCGCGCGGGGGGACGGTGACCGAGACGTCCGTCGGGCCGACCAGGGCCAGTACGGGGCGGACCTCCGCCGTCAGGGCGTGGGACGCGCGGTCGGCGTCGGCGCGCACCCGGCGCAGCAGCGGCTCCGGGTCCCGGCGGCCCAGGCCGACCAGGGGGTCGGAGATCCGGACCCGATGCTTGCGGGCGTACAGCGTGTGGATCGCGAACAGGCCCGCCGGGCCGATGGCCAGATGGTGGACGCGGTCCCCGCCGGGGAGGGGCAGGGAGTGCAGGGTGTGCCAGCCGGCGCCGTCGAGCCGGTCCAGTGCCACGCCGACGGTCTGCTCGGCCTCCAGCGCGCGGCGGCGCGGGTCGGTCCGGAGGCGGCGGGCGGGGCCCGGGTCGCGGTCCAGGTCGATCAGGAGGGCCTCGCCGGGGCGGTTGGGGGCCAGGTCGTCGTCCGGGTGGAGGGAGAGCCGGGCCAGTTCGGCGGGTGTGGGGACCGGGGGCGGGCCGACCGTGACCGGGCCGGTGATGAAGGGGCCGAGGGCCTCGAGGACGTCCTCTCTGCGGCTCTCCCCGATCAGGTTGATCCTGGCCGCCTCACGGTCGTACCAGGCGATGTTCCTGCCGTCCGTGAGACATACGTAGAGCCGCTCCTGGCCATGTCGCCGGGTCGGTATGACGCGCAGTCCGTTCATGCACCATCACCCCACGACCATGGGAACAGGAGGGGCGCTCCGGGGGCAAGAAGGCGGTTACCTTCGAGGGGAGTTGGGCAGGGACTGGGCAGTGCGTTTGGGGAGGCGCCGTTGCGGACCCGCAGGAAGCAACTCGACGTACCGCCTCCGGACCGTCCGTGGAGCGAGATCGTGCCCGGCCTGTGGATGGGCGGGCACGAGTTCCGGGGACGCTCCGGGGAAGTGGAACTCGCCGTGGTGCGGGGCGAGTTCGATCTCGTCCAGACGCTGACACGGGCCCGGCAGGGACATGGGCCCGATCCCGGGGTGCAGCATCATGTGTGGCCGATTCCCGACGGTCCGCTGGACGGGACCCAGCTCGCCGGGGTGATCCGGCTGGCCCGGGCCGCGGGAGACGCGATGGACGACGGCCGGACGGTCCTCGTCCGCTGCTACAGCGGCTACAACCGCTCGGGCCTGGTCATCGCCCACACTCTGGTGCGCCGGGGGCACTCGACCGAGGAGGCGATCCGGCTGATACGGTCGCGGCGCTCTCCGTGGGCTCTGCACAACGAGTTGTTCGTGGAGTACCTGCGGGCGGGGCTGCCGACGGCCAGGCTCCTGGAGGAACTGGCCGAATAATCGTTTCGCCATGGCCGGGACCCCGGCACCTCCCACGCACCCCCACCCCTGGCCCACCAGTACGCAAAACGGACTTCCTTACGAATAAGGTGTACGGGCCTGACACCGTCGTATCGCCAGAGGAGTCACAGGAGTCCCGTGCCCCGCCGTCGCACCTCCCGCACCTCCGTCACCTCCGTCACCTCCCGCACCTCTCGCCCCTCCGTCACCTCCCGCGCGTCTCGTCCTTCTCGTGCCGCCCGGGGTGTGCTGGCCGCCGTCACCGTCGCCCTGCTGGCCTCGGTGGCCGTGGGGTGCGGCGACGCGGGTGAGCTTCAGGGCGCCGGGGCGACACCGACCGCGATCAGCCCGGACAAGCTGTGGCCGGATCTGACCCCCGCCTCCAGTCCGGCCTTCGACATCGGCGAGGTGGACACCGAGGTGGTGAAGGGCGTCACGGTGCCCGGCGGCGACATCCGCAAGGTGGACCCGGTGGCGGTCGTCCGCGCGGAGATCGCCGCGCATCCGGGCGACTACGGACCGGGGTCCTACGACGAGACGGCCCGCCGGATGGCCGACTGCGGCAAGGGCGGGGCGGCGGGGAGCCGGTGCCCCGTGCTCGAGGCGTACTACCGGGACCTCACCGGTGACGGCCGCGCCGACCTGACGCTGGGCTTCCGGCAACTGCCCGGCAATCTGACCGCCGTCCGGGTCTACACCGCGCGCAAGGACAGACTCGTCCAGGTCATGGCCTACGAGGACGCCGTGAGCGGGGTCGAGCTGGCCGGACGGTCCGTGATCATCCGGGCCCCCTCGGAGGTCGCGGGCTACGAGTACCGCCTCCAGTGGACCTGGGACCAGCAGCAGCGGGCGATGCTGCTCACCCACGACGAGATGCTGCGCATCGGGGGCCGCAAGCACTCACCCCGGCCTTCCGCGTCCCCGACCCCATCCACCTCCTCCTCCGCCTCCGCCTCCTCCTCCGCTTCCGCCGCCTCTTCTTCCACCTCCACCTCCACCTCCGCCCCCTCCTCCGCGTCGGCGAGCGGCCGATGAGGCTCGCGTTCCCCTCGTGGGCCGGCACGCTCGCCGTGAAGGCCGCCGTCTTCATCACGGTGATGTGCTGTGCGCTGGCCGCACTCCTCGGCGTGCTGGTGCACGTCTCGGTGACGAACCAGACCGTCGGACAGGCCCGCGACCTCGCGCTCTCCCGGCTGAAGGACGCGACGGCGGCGTTCGAGGCCGGGGACACCCTGGCGTGGGGCGCGCGCCTCGATCCGCCGGGACTGCCCGCGTCGCTGCGGGCGCTGGCCGTGGCCGGCGAGCGCGGCACGATGGTCGCCGACCACGAGGGGCGCCCGACGATGTGGGCGGCCGGCCCCGCCGACGGTGCGCGGGCCCTCGCGGTCCCGGTCGACTACTCGCAGAGCGCCCGCACCATCGAGGCCCTCGACACCGCGATCCTGTGGTCGTCGGTCCTGGCCATCGGCGCGACGCTGCTGGTCGGCGCCGTCGCGGTCACCCGGGTGACCCGGCGGCTGCACACCACCGCGCAGGTGGCCCGGCGGATCACCGCCGGCGACCTGGACGCGCGCGTGGACGACCCCCGCACGAAGGAGCCGGGCCGGCCGCAGGACGAGGTGGGAGCCGTCGCCGTCGCGCTGGACTCCATGGCCTCCTCGCTCCAGGGCAAGCTGCTGAGCGAGCAGCGGTTCACCGCCGACGTGGCGCACGAGCTGCGCACGCCGCTGACCGGGCTGCACGCGGCGGCGGAACTGCTGCCGCCGGGACGGCCGACCGAGCTGGTCCGCGACCGGGTGGCGGCGCTTCGCACGCTGACGGAGGACCTGCTGGAGATCTCCCGCCTGGACACCGGGCGGGAGCGGCTGGAGCTGGACGCCGAGGAGTTGGGCGCGCTGGTGGCCCGGGTGATACGGACGGCGGAGGCTTCGGACACCTCCGGGGCCTCGGCGACCGGCACCGAAGTGACGGTGGTCCGGGACGCGCGGGTGGAGACCGACCGGCGACGCCTGGAGCGGGTGCTGGGGAATCTGCTGGCCAACGCGCACCGGCACGGGCGGTCGCCCGTCGTCCTGACGGTGGACGGGCCCGTGGTCACCGTGCGGGACCACGGGGACGGCTATCCGGAGTACCTCGTCACGCACGGGCCGCAGCGGTTCCGTACCGAGGGCGGGGCCAGGGGACACGGGCTCGGGCTGACAATCGCGGTCGGACAGGCGGAGGTGCTGGGCGCTCGGCTGACGTTCACCAACGCCTCGGACGGCGGTGCGGTGGCGACACTGACGCTCCCTCAGACGCCTCCTGCGGGGAGCGGCCTCCCCGATGGCGCAGCGTGACGGGCGGCTCGCGCGAACCGCTCCTAATGTGGCGATTAGTCAGCTTCACCCTCTTCATGGAGGTATCGCCATGCCCCTGCGCACCGCTCTCACCCGCATCGCCATACTCACCGCAGCCGGCACCCTCGCCGCCACGGCGGCCGTCGCCCCGGCGCTCGCCGACGACTGGGACGGCGACGGCCTCACCTCCCAGGACGACGGCTCGTCCGACTGGCTGAACCAGGGCGGCGACGGCTTCGAGGGCACCCAGAACCAGGGGGGCGGAGGCGGCCAGGGCAATCAGAACGGCCAGGGCAGCCACAACCAGGGCGGGGGCCAGGGCAACCAGGGCGGCGGTCAGGGCAACCAGAACCAGGGCGGGGGCCAGGGCAACCAAGGCGGGGGCCAGGGCAACCAGAACCAA
>NZ_JBEOVB010000007.1:126087-393641 GCF_040295245.1 Streptomyces sp. NPDC002884
AGGCGGAGGCCAAGGCAACCAAGGCGGGGGCCAGGGCAACCAGAACCAAGGCGGAGGCCAAGGCAACCAAGGCGGGGGCCAGGGCAACCAGAACCAAGGCGGAGGCCAAGGCAACCAAGGCGGGGGCCAGGGCAACCAGAACCAGGGCGGAGGCCAAGGCAACCAAGGCGGGGGCCAGGGCAACCAGAACGGCCAGGGCAACCAGGCAGGTCACAGCAGCCAGGGCAACCAGAACGGAAGCTGGCAGTCCGGCGGGAGCGACTGGCAGCAGCCCGGCGGGGGTGCCGACAACTGGCAGCAGTCCGACGGGAGCGACTGGCAGTCCGGCAACGGCAACCAGAACGACTCCCGCCGCTACCGCGGACGCGTGACCGCGAGCGAACTGCTCCTGCGCAGCGCGCCCACCCGGGCCAGCCAGGTGATCCGTGTGGCCCATCGCGGCGAGATCGTCTCGATCTTCTGCCGGACCCCGGGCCAGAACGTCCAGGGCAACTCCGTCTGGTACCTCCTCACGGACGGCACCTGGGCCTGGGGCTCGGCGCGCTACATCGACACCATCGGGACGACACCTCGCTGGTGCTGATCCGTCCCTGACACGAAAGCTTCCAAGGCTCACAAGGGGCCACATTTGGGTAAGTTCCGGACATGACGAAAGCCGGATTCGGAGCAGGGACGGGAGCGGGAACAGGAGCGGGGACGGAAGCCGGAACCCCAGCCGCAGCCGCAGCCGCAGCCGCAGGAGCGGGTGCCGGAACCACCGGCGCCGGAACCACCGTGGCGGCGGCCGACGCGCCCGCCCCCGCGGCGCTCCTCCCCCGGCGCCGTGGCGTCGAACTCTCCCTCATCGTCCTGGCCGTGCTGCTCTCCGTGTACGGCTACTGCGCCGTCGGCCTCGCGAAGGACGGCACCGTCCCGCCCGGCGCCGCCGGTTACGGCGTCGGGCTCGGCGTGCTCGCGCTGCTGGCGCACCTCGCGGTGCGGCTGCGCGCGCCCTGCGCCGACCCGCTGCTCCTCCCCATCGCGGTACTGCTCAACGGGATGGGCCTGGTGCTGATCTACCGGCTCGACCTGGAGACACCGGGCGACCTGGCGGCGCCCACCCAACTGGTGTGGTCCACGCTCGGGGTGGCCCTGTTCATCATGGTCGTGGCCGCGCTGCGCGACCATCGTGTGCTCCAGCGGTACGCGTACGTCTGTGTGGTCGCCGCGCTCGCCCTCCTCGCGCTGCCGATCCTCTTCCCGGCCGTGAACGGCGCCCGTATCTGGATCCGGATCGCCGGGTTCTCCATCCAGCCGGGCGAGTTCGCGAAGGTGCTGCTGGCGGTGTTCTTCGCCGCGTACCTGGCGGCCAACCGCACGGCGCTGGCGTACGCGGGCCGGAGGATCTGGCGTTTCGAACGGCTGCAGCTGCCCACCGGGCGCGTGCTCGGTCCGATCGTGACGATCTGGCTGCTGAGCGTCGGGGTGCTGGTGCTGGAGCGGGACCTCGGCACGTCGCTGCTCTTCTTCGGGCTGTTCGTGGTCATGCTCTACGTCGCCACCGGCCGCACCGGCTGGATCGCGGTCGGGCTGCTGCTCGCCTCGCTCGGCGCGGTCGCCGTCGGCCGCCTGGAGCCGCATGTGCACAGCAGGGTCGAGGACTGGCTGCACCCGTTCGCGACGATCGAGGCCGGTCAGGGCCCCAACCAGCTCGCGCAGTCGCTGTTCTCCTTCGCGGCCGGCGGGATGACGGGCACCGGGCTCGGCCTCGGCCACTCCGTCCTCATCGGCTTCGCCGCGAAGTCGGACTTCATCCTGGCGACGGCGGGCGAGGAACTGGGTCTGGTGGGCCTCTCGGCCCTCTTCCTCCTCTACGGACTGCTGGTGGAGCGCGGCTACCGGGCGGGCCTGTCCCTGCGTGACCCCTTCGGCCGGCTGCTGGCGACCGGTCTCGCCTCGATCGTCGGGCTCCAGGTGTTCGTGATCGCGGGCGGGGTGACCGGGCTGATCCCGCTGACCGGCATGGCGATGCCGTTCCTGGCGCAGGGCGGCTCGTCGGTCGTCACCAACTGGGCGATCGTGGCGCTGCTGATCCGGGTGAGCGACTCCGCGAGACGGCCGCGGCACACCCCGCACGAAGCACCGCGGCACACCCCGAACGACGCACCGCGTCACACGCCCCACGACGCGCCGCGTCACACGCCCCACGACGCACTCCCCGTCCCGCCCCACGACACACCCCATGGCACACCCCACGACGAGGATCCACGGAGGCCCGGTTGACCCGGCACATCCGGCACGCCGCCGCCTTCTGCGCCCTGCTGCTGGTGGCGCTCCTGGCCAACGCCCTGCGCGTCCAGGTCGTCCAGTCCGGCACCTACGACGACAACCCGGCCAACCGGCGCGACACCATCGCCCGTTACGCCCAGCCGCGCGGCGACATCCTGGTCGACGGCACCCCCGTGACCGGCTCCCGGGACACCGGCGAGCAGCTGCGCTACGAGCGCACGTACCGCGACGGGCCGTTGTACGCGCCGGTGACCGGCTTCGCCTCGCAGGTGTACGGGACGACGTTGCTGGAGCACGCCGGGGACGACGTGCTCTCCGGGGTCGATCCGATGCTCTCGCCGTTCCCGCTGTGGAACGACGTCACACACGGCCGGCCGGCCGGCGGCAACGTGGTGACGACCCTGAACCGCCGGGCCCAGGAGGCCGCGTACGAGGGGCTCGGCGCGCGCAAGGGCGCGGTGGCGGCGGTGGAGCCGTCGACGGGGCGGGTGCTGGCCATGGTGACCAGTCCCTCGTACGACCCCGCCGTGCTGTCCGGGAACGACGCCGCGGCCGAACGGGCCTGGGCGCGGCTGAACGGCGACCCGGACAAGCCGATGCTGAACCGGGCGGCGCGCCAGACGTATCCGCCGGGGTCGACGTTCAAGGTGGTCACCGCGGCGGCCGCGCTGGACGCGCGGGTGATCACCGACCTCGACGCGGCCACCGACTCCCCCGCCCCCTACCGGCTGCCCGGGACGACGACGGGCCTGACGAACGAGGGCGAGGGCTGCGAGGACGCTCCGCTGCGGGACGCCTTCGCGTGGTCGTGCAACACGGTGTTCGCGAAGCTCGGCGTGGACACGGGACTGGCGCAGATGACCCGGACGGCGCAGGCGTTCGGTTTCAACGACGTGGACGTGCGGATCCCGTTCGCCGTCGCGCGGAGCACCTTCGACACCTCGCTCGACCGGGCGCAGCTGGCGCTGTCCTCGATCGGCCAGTTCAACACCCGGGCGACGCCGCTCCAGATGGCGATGGTGTCGGCGGCCGTGGCCGACGGCGGGCAGGTGCGCACGCCGTACCTGGTGGAGCGGACGACACGGCAGGGCGGGGCCACGGTCGCCACCGCCGGTTCCCGTCCGTCCCGCCAGGCGATGCTCCCCTCGACGGCGCGGCTGATGCGGGAGCTGATGGTGGACGTGGTGCGCAAGGGCACCGGCACGAACGCCGCGATCCCCGGCGCGGTCGTCGGCGGCAAGACCGGCACCGCCCAGCACGGTCTCGGCAACGCCGGGATCCCGTACGCCTGGTTCGTCTCCTGGGCGCGGGGCGAGCGGGACATGGAGCCGAGTGTGGCGGTCGCGGTGGTGGTGGAGGACGGGTCGGCGCGCCGCGGGGACATCACCGGGGGCGGGATGGCGGCGCCGATCGCCCGGGCGGTGATGCAGGCGGTGCTCAACTCGTGAGACGGGGGGTACCGGGACCGCACAGGGGCGTCCTACGGTTCGCTCATGACTGACACGAGAGCTGAGAACGTCCCCGGATCCGCCGCTTTCGAACTCGCCCAGGTCAACATCTCCCGGCTCAAGTTCCCATTGGACTCACCGGAGTTGAAGGACTTCGTGGACGCCCTCGACCCGGTCAACGCCACCGCGGAGACGGCGGACGGCTATGTGTGGCGGCTCCAGTCCGACGGCGGCGACGCGACCGACATCCAGGTCTTCGGGGACTCCTGGCTGATCATCAACATGACGGTGTGGCGGGACATCGACGCCCTGACGTCGTTCATGTACCAGGGCCGGCACCGCGAGCTGCTGTCCCGCCGACGGGAGTGGTTCGAGCGGGTCGCGGAGGCGATGACGGCCCTGTGGTGGGTGCCGGCCGGCCACCGCCCGACGGTCGCCGAGGCCGAGGCCCGCCTCCTCCATCTGCGCGCGAACGGCCCGACCCCGTACGCCTTCGGTCTGCGCACGGCCTTCCCCGCGCAGGGCGCGGAGCCGATGACGTTCCCGGTACCGGAGAACCTGGGCTGCTCGGTCTAGCCGGCCGGACCAGCCGGTCGCCGACCCGGCCGGTCCCCCGCCGGCCGGTCGGCCCGGCCGAGGGGCCAGGGACTGGGGACTGGGGACTGGGGACTGGGGACTGGGGACTGGGGGCTAGGGAAGCGCGATCCGGAACGGGCCGACGGGCCGGGGCCTGTTGTGGCCGCAGTCGATCTCGTGGCCGTCGGCGTCCCCGACGTAGGCGGGCAGCACCTCGGCGTGGACGGTCACCGTCCCCGGCGTGTGGTCCACTTCGAACGCCTCGGACGTCCCGGCCGCCTCGGACACCCCGTCGCCCGGCCGCCCGAGCGTCCAGATCACGAAGGTCTCGCCGGGTCGCATCCAGTGATCGCTGCCGTACGGCTCGAGGATGAGTTCGAGCAGCTCACTGCCGGAGTTGCGCACTCGGAGCGCGGCCACGGGCTGCACCTCGGCGGTCATCGGTGCCCCGCCGTCCCGGGCAGGGGCTCCCGGCGCTCCAGCCACGGTGCGGGGACGGCGTCGACGCCGGTGCGGGCGGCCACGATGCCGCCGGTGATGGCGCAGGTGGTGTCGACGTCGCCGAAGCCCTCGGCGGTGGCCCACAGCGCGGCGACGAGATCGTCGGGATGGCGGGCGGCGCACCAGACGGCGAAGGGCACCGTGTCGTCGGAGCGGATGCGCTGACCGTTGCCGAGGAGGTCGGAGGCCTTCCACGGCTCGGTGGTGAAGGGGAGTCCGGCGGCGCGGGCGAGGCCGTCGCGGGTGGCGCTGTCCGGGGTCAGCTCGGCCACCGCGGCGATGCTCAGCTGCCCACGCGTGGAGAGCGCCGCCGCCACCGCGACGGCGACCGCGCCCGCGATGCCCTCCGGGTGGGCGTGGGTGACCTCGGCGGAGCGGGTGGCCTGCTCGACGACCCGGCGAAGACTGGAGCGGAACCAGGCACCCAGCGGCGCCACCCGCATCGCGGACCCGTTGCCGAGGCTGCCCTCGCCGCCGAAGAGCTCGCGGCTGAACTCGGGCCATCGGTCGGGTTCCTGGAGCAGTCGGGGCAGCAGCTGGTGCATGCCGTGGCCGTAGCCGCGGGCCGGGTCTGCGTCGAAACCGAGCGCGAAGGCGAGGGCGAGGTCCCGCTGCCGCACCTCCCCGTACTGGTCGAGCACCCGGACGAGGCCGAGGGCCATCGCCGTGTCGTCGGTCCAGTGCCAGTCCGGTTCCTCGGGCATCCGGCGGGCGCGGACCTCCTCGTACGCCTGCCGGGGATCCCGGAAGAGCGGGAACCAGCGCTCCCCGAACGCGTCCCCGAGGGCCAGGCCCTCCAGACTGCGGCGGGCGGCGGCGCGGTCGGCGTCGTTTCCGTGTGCGGAGCTCAAGTCGGTTCCCCCTACGGCTCGTGGAGGCCGATTCTCGCAGACACCCGTTCGGGACCCGGATCAATGAACGGACCGAGAACCGGATCAACAAATGGTGCGTGAGGGATTGACGACCTTGCTGACAAGCAGTCTCATAAGAGCCATGACGACCCTCACCGATGCCGACGCACTGGAAGGGCTGCGGGACGCGCTGGGCCTGCTCAAGGACCGGGAGCAGGTGGCCGAGCGGCTGCTCGCGTCCTCCGCCAAGCACTCCTTCGACCCCGACAAGGAGCTGGACTGGGACGCCCCCTTCGAGGAGGGCAAGTGGTTCTGGCCGCCGGAACTGGTGTCGCTGTACGACACGCCGATGTGGCGGCGGATGAGCGAGGAGCAGCGGATCCTGCTGTCGCAGCACGAGGCCGCCGCGCTCGCCTCGCTCGGGATCTGGTTCGAGCTCATCCTCATGCAGCTGCTCGTCCGGCACATCTACGACAAGGCGGCGACGAGCGCGCATGTGCGGTACGCGCTGACCGAGATCGAGGACGAGTGCCGGCACTCGAAAATGTTCGCCCGGCTGATCACCCGGGGCGGGACGCCCTACTACCCGGTGAGCCGCGCCCACCAGAACCTGGGACGGCTGTTCAAGACGATCTCCACGACCCCCGGCTCCTTCACCGCGACCCTGCTCGGCGAGGAGGTCCTCGACTGGATGCAGCGGCTGACCTTCCCGGACGAGCGGGTGCAGCCGCTGGTCCGGGGCGTCACCCGGATCCACGTCGTGGAGGAGGCCCGGCATGTGCGCTACGCCCGTGAGGAACTGCGCCGCCAGATGGTGACGGCGCCGAAGTGGTCCCAGGAGTTCACCAGGGTCACCTCGGGCGAGTTCGCGCGGGTGTTCTCCGTGGCGTTCGTGAACCCGGACGTCTACACGAACGTGGGCCTGGACAAGCGGGAGGCCATGGCGCAGGTACGGGCGAGCGGGCACCGGCGGGAGGTCATGCAGACGGGATCGAAGCGGCTGACGGACTTCCTGGACGACATCGGGGTCCTGCGGGGCGTCGGGCGGCGGCTGTGGAGGTCGTCCGGACTGCTGGCCTGACCGAGCGGCGGGCACGGGGCGGCGGCGGGCGATTACGCTGCACGTATGACCCCCGCCGCCCCCGCCTACCGTCGCCTCAGCGTCGAGGAGCGCCGCAGCCAGCTGCTCGAGGCCGCGCTCTCGCTCTTCGCGCACCGCGTCCCCGAGGACGTCTCGCTGGACGACGTGGCGGAGGCCGCCGGGGTGTCCCGGCCGCTCGTCTACCGGTACTTCCCCGGCGGCAAGCAGCAGCTCTACGAGGCCGCCCTGCGCTCCGCCGCCGAGGAGCTGCACCACTGCTTCGACGAGCCCCACGACGGCCCGCCGCTCCCCCGCCTCGCCCGTGCCCTCGACCGCTACCTGACGTTCGTCGGCCGCCACGACGCCGGCTTCAGCGCCCTGCTCCAGGGCGGCAGCGTCGTCGAGACGTCCCGGACGACCGCCATCGTGGACGGCGTACGGCGGGCCGCCGCCGAGCACATCTACAGCCACCTGGGCGTCCCCGATCCCGGGCCGCGGCTCCGGATGACCGTCCGGATGTGGATCACCGCGGTCGAGGCGGCCTCCCTCATCTGGCTCGACGAGGACAAGCAGCCGCCCGCCGACGAGCTGCGGGACTGGCTGGTCGACCAGTTCCTCGCCGTCCTCACGGTGACCGCGGCGCGGGACCCGCAGACCGCCGAGCTGGTCCGGGGTGCGCTGGCCGCGGAGACCTGATCGACACTGGGGGGGTGAAGAGCGAAGACACCCCCTTCGAGGGCGGCCCCATGGACGGCCGGGTGCTGCCCGTACTGCTGGGCCCGACCGGACACCCGCCGAAGACGTACCGCATCCCCGTCCCCGACGCGGCCGGCGGCCCGCCCACCGTCCTGGTCTACCGGCGAGTGCCGCGCGGCCACAGCAAGAAGCTCGGACTGCCCCAGGGCTGGAAGTACGAGTTCGCCGCCGAGGGCGACAAGGGCGCGGGAAAGTGGGGCGTCGGACCGGGCGGACCGAAGTGGCCGTGGTCGAAGCCCCGCGCCACGCCCGGCACCGAGCCCCGCGCCACGCCCGGCACCGAGCCCGGCGGCACGCCCGACGCCACGCCGGGCCGGCGGCGGGATGACGCCGACGAGTGACCCGGTTGCGCCGAGCGCGCACCTCCAGCGCGCGGGCCGCACACACCCGCCTGATGCTCGCCCTACGGGATGGAGGGGCCACCCCGCAGCGGAGGTGATGGCGTGTCAGGAAGACTGCTGCGTCCGGCCTGTACGGTCGCCACGGCGGTGCTCGCCGTGCAGGCCGTCCTGGGCCCCGGGCCCGCCGTGGCGGCACCGGAACCCCCGGAGCCCGGCGAACGCACGGTGACGGCACCGGAAACGCCGGACCCGAGCGAACCGCCGGCGGCCGGGACGCGGGACCCGGACGGCGAAGAGCGGACCGTGGCCGAACTGCTGACGGAGCTTCAGCGGCTGTACCAGGAGGCCGAACAGGCCACCGAGGCCTTCAACGCCACCGAGGAGCAGCTGAAGCGGCGGCGGGCCGAGACCGGGCGGCTGGACGCCGACCTGGTGAAGGCCCGGCTCTCCCTGCACCGGAGCAGGGGCGCGGCCGGACGGCTGGCCCGCCAGCAGTACCAGGGCAGCACCGACATCTCCCCGTACGTACGGCTGCTGCTCGCCCGCGACCCGCAGCACGCCCTCGACGAGGGCCATCTGATCGGCCAGTTGGCACGCGAGCGGGCCGGGACGGTCGGGCGGCTGGCGAGCGGCGAACGCCGGGCCGACGAGCTGGCGCGCAAGGCCCGCGCCGCCCTGGACGGACAGCTGACCCTCACGGAACGCCGGAAGAAGGAGCGCGACGAGGTGACCCGGCGTCTGGACGCCGTCGAGGAACTCCTCGCCTCCCTCACCGCCGAGCAGCTCACCGCCCTCGCCGAACTGGAGCGCAGGGGCGTCGCGCAGGCGCAGGAGAAGCTCATGGCGTCCGGTGCGCTCGCCGAGGACCGTAAGCCGTCGGAGGAGGGCCGAAAGGCCGTGCGGTACGCCGTACGGCAGATCGGGAAGCCGTACGAGTGGGGCGCGGAGGGCCCGAGGTCGTACGACTGCTCGGGCCTCACATCCGAGGCCTGGGGGCACGCCGGGACACCGATCCCGCGGACCAGCGAGGAGCAGTGGGCGCGTCTGCGGAAGATCCCGCTGACGCAGCTGCGCCCCGGCGACCTGGTGATCTACTTCCCCGAGGCCGGCCATGTCGCGATGTACCTGGGCAAGGGCAAGGTGGTCCAGGCGCCGAGGACCGGCGAGCGGGTCAAGATCACCGAGATCGCCGCCCGACCGGTCCTCGGAGCGGTGCGCCCGGACGCCCCGCCCGCTCAGACCCCGGCGACCGAACCCAGGTAGGCCGCCGTCTTCTCGGGCTCGTAGAAGAAGTTCTCGAAGTCGGCCGGGTCGTTGAAGGCGTTGGCGAAACGGTCGGCCACGGGGGGCAGCTGCCCGGCCGCGCCCAGCAGGTTGATGATGTGCTCCGGCGGCGGGGCCAGCATCGCGTTGGTCCACTTGGTGACGTGCTGGGCGGTGTCCCAGTACCGGTCGAAGGCGGCGCGCATCCACTCCTCGTCGAACTCCTTCTCCCCGTGCTCGAGGATCGAGGAGAGGTACGCGGCCGCGCACTTGGACGCCGAGTTGGAGCCCTGCCCGGTGATCGGGTCGTTGGCGACGACGACATCGGCGACACCGAGCACCAGGCCGCCGCCGGGGAGGCGGCCGACAGGGTTGCGGACGGTGGGCGCGTAGCGGCCGGCCAGGGTGCCGCCGGCGTCGGTCAGTTCGACCTTGGTGGCCCGCGCGTACTCCCAGGGCGTGAACTTCTCCATGAGCTCCAGGGTCAGGGAGAGGTGCTCCGCCGGGTCCTTGACGCCGTTGAAGACGTCCAGCGGGCCGCCGGGTATGCCCTCCCAGAACAGGATGTCCGCGCGGCCGGAGGTGGTGAGCGTCGGCATGACGAACAGTTCGCCGACCCCGGGGACGAGGTTGCAGCGGACGGCGTCCAGGTCCGGGTGCTCCGGGCGCGGGCCCAGTCCGTGGACGTAGGCGACGGCGAGGGCGCGCTGCGGCTCTCCGTAGGGGGAGCGCTCCGGGTCGCGGCCGAACATCTGGACGAGCTCGCCCTTGCCCGCCGAGACCAGGACGAGGTCGTAGGCGCGGGAGAAGTAGTCGAGGTCGGAGACCGCCGCGCCGTGGATCACCAGCTGGCCGCCGCGCTGGGAGAACGTCTCCATCCAGCCGGCCATCTTCACCCGCTGGTCGACGGACTGCGCGTGCCCGTCGAGCCTGCCCAGCCAGTCGATCGCGCGCTGCGTCGGGCCCGGGTCGTGCGAGCCGGGGGCCGCCACCGAGACGCCGAGTCCACCGATCTTCGGGGCCTGCTGCTCCCAGAAGTTCAGCTGGAGGTCGCGCTCGTGCTGGAGGGCGGTGTCGAACATGCACTGCGTCGACATGACCCGGCCGGAGCGGATCTCGTCCGCCGTCCGGTTCGACATCAGGGTGACCTCGTACCCGTGCGACTGGAGGCCGAGGGCGAGCTGGAGACCGGACTGGCCGGCTCCGACGACGAGTATCTTCCGCATGCGGGGGACTCTCCTTGAGGGCCTTACTCGGGGGTTTCGTCGAGCGCGTGGCCCACCAGGGCCAGGAGGGTCTCGATCACCGAGATCCGGCGCCGCGCATCCATGATCATGACAGGTATGTGCGTGGGGATCGTCAGCGCCTCCCGCACGTCGGCCGGCTCGAACGCGGCGCTGCCGTCGAAGTGGTTGACGGCGACGACGTACGGCAGCCCGCAGCTCTCGAAGTAGTCGAGCGCGGGGAAGCAGTCCCTCAGGCGACGGGTGTCGGCCAGCACGACCGCGCCGATCGCGCCGCGCACCAGGTCGTCCCACATGAACCAGAACCGCTGCTGTCCCGGCGTCCCGAACAGGTAGAGCACCAGGTCGTCGTCGAGGGTGAGCCGGCCGTAGTCCATGGCGACCGTGGTGGTGACCTTCTCCGGGGTGCCGGTGAGGTCGTCGGTCCCCTCGCTGGCCTCGGTCATCAGCGCCTCCGTCTGGAGGGGCTCGATCTCCGAGACGGTGCCCACGAGGGTGGTCTTGCCGACGCCGAACCCGCCGGCCACCACGATCTTCGTGGCGATGGGGGCGCGGGTGCGGTCCGTCTGCCAGGGCTGCAGGGGCTCGTCGGGCTCGGGTTCGACGAAGGGGGAGACGCCACGAGCGGCGTCAGAGACGACGGAGTCCACTCAGCACCCTTTCCAGCAGAGCGCGGTCGGGACGGCCCGTACCGTGAGCGGTACCGGTGCCGTACACACGGATCTTTCCCTGGTCCGCGAGGTCGCTGAGGAGCACCCGGACCACGCCGAGCGGCATCTTCAGCAGCGCGGCGATCTCGGCCACCGTGCGCATACGGCGGCACAGTTCGACGATGGCCCGCAGTTCCGGCATGACCGTGGACTTGAGCGAACCGTTCGTCAGTTCCTTGCGTTCTTCGGGGGCTTCGAGGGCCGCCACGAAGGTCTCCACCAGCAGGACGTGCCCGAAGCGGGTACGGCCGCCGGTGAGGGAGTAGGGGCGCACCCGGGCCGGTTTGCGGTCGCCGCCGCGCACGGGGAGCTGCTGACGGTCGCCTCGGGACTGCTTCGGGACGGCGCTCATCGGACGGCCCCCGTCTCCTCGGACTCCAGCGACTGCCGTAGCTCGCTGCGGAGTTCCGGGGTCAGGACGTGTCCGGCGCGGCCCACGAAGAGGGCCATGTGGTACGCCACCACGCTCATGTCGCAGTCGGCGGAGCCGTGCACTCCGAGGAGCGAGCCGTCGCTGATCGACATGACGAAGAGGCTGCCCTCGTCCATGGCCACCATGGTGTGCCTGACCCCGCCGAAGGCCATGAGCTTGGCGGCGCCGATGGTGAGGCTGCCGATGCCGGAGACGATGGTGGCGAGATCGGCCGCGGAGCCGCGTGGGCCGGAGGGTTTCGCCTCGCGGGCCTGGCGGGCCTCGATGTTGCGGCCGGGGTCCGAGGACAGCAGGAGCAGGCCGTCCGAGGAGACGACGGCGACGGACTGGATGCCGGGTACCTCCTCCACGAGGTTGGTCAACAGCCAGTGCAGGTTACGGGCTTCACTGCTCAGTCCGAAGGTACTGGGCGCGGTCAACTGCTTGCCTCCTCGACTGTGCCCCCCGTGTCTTCTTCGGCGTGTGCGTGTGCTTCTTGAGCTCTTCCGCGAGCCGCTTCGGGGGACGGGACCTGGTTCTGGCCCGTCCGTTCGGCGATCTCGGCTTCCACATCGCGGTAGCCGGCCTCCGCCCCCCGGCGGAAGCCGCCCAGACGGCGGCGGAGGGCGTCCGCGTCGACGGAACCGGTCCGCTGGCGCGGGGCTTGGGTGGGTGCGGTGATCTTCGGGGTGCGCTTGGGGAGGCCCTTGTCCGTGACGAGCTCTTCCGGGGCGTCCGGCGTGCGGGTGTGTTCGGTCTCGGCCTCGCCCGTGGCGGGCTCGTCGGCGGCTGCGGGCGGGCCCTGTGGGGCGCCCTCGCCGTCGGCGGCCGCGGGGTCGAGGTCCGGGACGGCGGCGGCGGTGTTCCGCTCCCCCGCCTCGTCGGCCTCCTCGGCCTTCCTCGACTCGTCGGCCTTCCTCGACTCGGCGGCCTCGGCCTCCTCCGCCCCGCCCGCGTTCTCCTCCTGCGGGACGGGCAGCAGCAGTTCCATCGTCGTCTCGGCCGGCGTCTCGGCCGGGAGGTGTGCCGGCGCCGGAACGGGCGACTCGGCCGGGGTCCCCGACTGTCGTACCGCCCTCTCCGCGAGCGCGACCAGCGGGTCCGCGGACTGCGTACGGCCCGGCAGGACATTGGAGTTGGCTTCCGCGTCCGCGCCCGGCAGCGAGAAGGACTGGGGGGCGGCCGACGGGTTCGGCACCGGGACCGCGGCGGCCGGGGCCGCGGCGAGAAGCGCGGTCGGCAGGACGACGACCGCCGCCACCCCGCCCTGCTTCTGCTCGCGCAGCCGCACCCGCGCCCCGTGCCGGTGGGCGAGCCGGGCCACCACGTACAGGCCGAGGCCGAGACCCTCGTCGCCCTCCTGGTCGTACGGCGTCTCGGGGTCGAACTCGGCGAGGCGGGCGTTGAGCCGGTTCATCCGGTCCTCGGCCATGCCGATGCCCTCGTCCTGGACGGAGAGCATGACCTCGCCGTTCTCCAGGAGCCAGCCGGAGACCTCGACGGGCAGGTCCGGCGGGGAGAACGAGGTGGCGTTCTCCATGAGTTCGGCCAGCAGGTGGGAGAGGTCGTCGGCGGCGAATCCCGCCACGTGCGCGTGCGGCGGGAGCGCGGAGATGCGTACCCGCTCGTACCGCTCGATCTCGCTGACCGCCGCGCGGACCACGTCCACCAGCGGGATCGGGCCCGCGTGCTGCTGGACGTGTTCCGTGCCGGCCAGGACCAGCAGGTTCTCGCTGTGGCGGCGCATGACCGTGGCGAAGTGGTCGAGCTTGAAGAGGGTGGCCAGCCGGTCGGGATCCTGCTCGCGCTCCTCCAGCCCCTCGATGACGGCCAGTTGGCGTTCGACGAGGCCGAGGGTGCGCAGGGCCAGGTTGACGAAGGTGCCGCCGATGCTGTCCCGCAGGCCGTCCAGCTGGGCGGCCGAGTCGGCGAGTTCGGTGCGCAGTTCCTCGCGGGCGTCGGCCATCCGCTGGCGCTGCCCGACGAGGTGCTTGCGATCGGACTCCAGCGTGCCGACGCGCTCGTGGAGAGCCACGGCGTGCTCGTGCAGGGCGTTGACGGAGCGGACGACCTGCGCGAACTCGTCGTTGCGGCCGGTGAAGCGGACCGGTTCCTCGGCCGCCGGGTGCTCGGCCTCCGCCAGTCGCGCCGATCCGCGGCGCAGCACGGACAGCGGGCGGGTGAGGCTGCGTGCCAGACCCGTGGCGACGACGACCGCCAGCAGCATCAGGGCCCCGAGGAGGGTGACGCGCAGCTCCAGATCGGTGACGTCGTCGTCGCGCAGCCGGGCGAGGTCCTCGACGCGGTGGCCGAACAGCGAGGACTCGACCCCGCGCATCAGGTCGACGCGGGCGGAGAGCGCGGCGTCGAGCTTCTTGACGCTGGCGTCGAGTTCGCCGTCGCTCAGCTTCGGCTGGTCGGTGAGGGAGGCGAGGTAGGCCTCGGCGGTGTCGACGTCACCGCCGGTGACCGTGGAGTCGTACGAGGCCACCGCCTCCTGCGGCGCGCCCTCCCGGAAGTCCGCGAGGGCCGCGTCGGAGCGCAGCCGGGCCTGCTGCGCGGCGGCGGTGAGCGCGTCGCGTCGCTTGGTGTCGGTGGCCGAGGAGACCTTCTCGGTGACCGACCGGCCCGTGACGGGGTCGTACTCGGTCTCGGTGCTCGTCGGCACGTTCAGCGCCGCGAGCAGCAGTCCCCGGGTCGCGGAGGCCTGCTGGACGACGGTGTCGAGCTCGGCGAGGGCGTACGCGCCGGAGCCCGCGCGGGGCGGCATCTCCTCCGCGAGCCGGTCGACGAGCACATGGAGCGCGGCGATGGCCCGGGAGTACGCCTCGTGCGCCTGGAGCGCCGAGCTCTTGCCGGTGAGGGCCGACTGGCGCACGGAGGGCACGGCGTCGAGGGCCTCGCGCAGCGCCGCGGAGACGTCCGTCCCGGTGGTCAGCTCGCCCGCCTGCCGGTCCACCCGGGCACTGCCCTGGGCGGAGGGCGCCTTGGACTTCACCCGGCCGGCCGCCACATAGGTGGTGACCTCGTCGCGCTCGTCCGCCAGGGACTGGGCGAGGGCGAGGGCGTCCTGGGTCTGTTCGGCCAGGGTGACCAGGTCCTGGGAGTCCTTCAGCTGCCCGGAGGCGGCGAGGATCGAGGGAGCACCCGCTCCGGCGACGGCGGCGGCCACGACGGCCACCGCGACGATCAGCCGGTTGCGTACATGGGTCGGACGGCCCTTGCCGACAGGGGTGCGCTCCGCGCCCCCCTCGGAGGCCGTCTGCCTGCCTGTACGCCGAGGCCGCGTCTTCTGCACCGGTGCTCGCATTCCTGACTCGTGTGCCATGGGCCGGATGTGACGCTCCGTCAACCGACGCGTACGCCCGGTACGGTTTCCGACCCTCCCAGTGCCGGTGGGCAGGGGCCTCGCATCGCTTGCCCCGCCACCCGAAGGAGTGAACATCGGAGGAGAGTTGGCGGGCAAGTTCCGTCGGCGTGCGCAGCACCCTTGCGCGGCAGGCCGGTTGGACGTGGGCGGCGGGCTTTGACAGTATTCGCCGCCACGTCTTCCCGGAGTGCTTCATTCCCGCCCAAACCAGGCGTCTGACCTGCGGTGGTACGTGAGTTCGGGGAGCGATGCCAGCCTTTTGCGAAGGCTGTGAAGGGGTCGTGCAGACTGACCGGATGCGTACGGAACTTGTGTCGGAGGCCGGCGATCGGGCGCGCCCCAACGAGGACTTCGCGAGTGTCGGACTTCCCGCCTCCGGACAGGGGGGTTCGCTCGTCCTGCTGGACGGGGTGACACCGCCGCCGGACGGCGCGGGCTGCCTGCATTCGGTGCCCTGGTTCACCGCGCGGCTCGGCGGCGCCCTGACCGAACTGACCGTTTCGCTCCCGGATGTTCCCCTGGCCGAGGCGCTCGCCCGTGCCGTCGCGCGGACCGCCGGGGCCCATGCGACAACCTGTGACCTTTCTCACCCACGCACCCCGCAGGCCACCGTGGTCCTCGCGCGGTGGTCGCCGCGATCCGTCGAGTACCTGGTCCTGTGCGACGCGACGCTGCTGCTGACCGCCCCCGACGGCACGGTCACCCCTGTCCGCGACGACCGGCTGGCCCGCCTGCCGCGCGCCCTGCTGCGGAGCGCCGAGGTCGTCGACGGCACGCTCCGCAACAAGGAGGGCGGGTTCTTCACGGCCGCGGCCGATCCCGCGGTGGCCGCCCGCGCGGTGACCGCGAGCGTGCCGCGCGCGGAGGTCCGCTCGCTGACCGCGCTGTCGGACGGCGCCACCCGGTGGACGGAGCTCTTCCAGGAGGGCGGCTGGACGGACCTGTCCACCCTGGTCCGCGAGGAGGGCGCGCGGGCGCTCGTGGAGCGGGTCCGGGCACTGGAGCGGGCGGACGACGACACCGGACGGGCCCTGCTGGGCCGGGCGAAGACGCACGACGACGCGACGGTGGTGTGCGTGGAGCTGTGAACGCTCCCGTCGCGCCCCGGGGTCACGTCCTCGTCGGCTACTTCTCCATCCCCCGGTTCAGCTGGTGGAGCAGCCGGGCCAGCTCCGCGACCTCGTGGCGGTCCCAGTGGGAGAAGTGGGTGACGTACCGCTCGCGGCGGGCCTCGCGTACCCGGCTCACCCGGGTGCGGCCCTCCTCGGTGAGGTCGACGAGCCAGGCGCGGCCGTCCGCCGGGTCCGGCTCGCGGGCGACCAGCCCGAGCTCCTCCAGGGCGCGCAACTGGCGGGACATGGTGGCCTTGCCGACGCCGATGTAGCCGGCGAGTTCCGTCGCGCGCTGGCGGCCGCACTCCTCCAGCCGGACGAGGAGCCCGTAGGCGGCGGACTCCAGGTCCGGATGGACCTCACGGGCCATCTCCCCCTGGTTGGCGCGGGCGCGGCGCAGCAGCACCGTGAGCTCCCGCTCCAGGGACAGGAACTCCCGGTCGCCCTGCTCCACACCGCGCGGCGACGTGCCGGACCCGCTGTCGCGTCCGTCGCCGTTTGTGTCCTCGTGCACGTCAGCACCCCTGATCTCGCCGGTCGCCGCCATCGGCGCAGCTCTTAAGTATTTCGCAGGCACGGACCGGCGGCGCTTCCCAGGACCCCGGCAGGGGTTCGCGGCGGAACAGGGAAGGCCCGGGCCTCCCTCACGGGACCCGGGCCCTCCCCTTTCCGGTCGCGTCCGTCACGCCGCGACCGGAACCTCCGGCGTCGCGCCGTGCGTGGCGGGCGCGAGCGCCAGTTCCAGGACCTGGCGGACGTCCGTGACGGCGTGGACGTCGAGCTTGTCCAGCACCTCCGCCGGGACGTCGTCCAGGTCGGGCTCGTTGCGCTTGGGGATGACGACGGTCGTGACGCCCGCCCGGTGCGCGGCGAGCAGCTTCTGCTTCACACCGCCGATCGGCAGGACCCGCCCGGTCAGCGAGACCTCGCCGGTCATCGCCACGTCCGTGCGGACGAGCCGGCCGGACAGCAGGGAGGCGAGGGCCGTCGTCATCGTGACGCCGGCGCTCGGACCGTCCTTGGGGACCGCGCCCGCCGGGAAGTGGATGTGCACGCCCCGGTCCTTCAGGTCGCCCACCGGCAGCTCCAGTTCGGCGCCGTGGCTGCGCAGGAAGCTGAGCGCGATCTGCGCCGACTCCTTCATCACGTCACCGAGCTGACCGGTCAGGGTCAGACCCGCCGCGCCCGTCTCCGGGTCGGCCAGCGACGCCTCGACGAAGAGGACGTCTCCGCCGGCGCCGGTGACCGCGAGACCGGTCGCGACACCGGGCACGGCGGTCCGGCGCTCGGCCGGGTCCTGGGCGGACTCGGGCACGTGGTGCGGCCGGCCGATCAGGGCGCGCAGGTCCTCGTCCCCGATGGTGAACGGCAGCTTCCGCTCGCCCAGTTCGTGCTGGGCCGCCACCTTGCGCAGCAGCCGCGCGATGGACCGCTCCAGGGTGCGCACCCCCGCCTCGCGGGTGTACTCGCCGGCGAGCTTGCGCAGCGCGCTCTCGTCGAGGGCCACCTCGTCCTTGTCCAGGCCCGCCCGCTCCAGCTGGCGCGGGAGCAGGTGGTCGCGGGCGATGACGACCTTCTCGTCCTCGGTGTAGCCGTCGAGGCGGACCAGCTCCATACGGTCGAGCAGGGCCTCCGGGATGGCTTCGAGCACGTTGGCGGTGGCGAGGAAGACCACGTCCGACAGGTCGAGCTCGACCTCCAGGTAGTGGTCGCGGAACGTGTGGTTCTGCGCCGGGTCCAGGACCTCCAGCAGGGCGGCCGCCGGGTCGCCCCGGAAGTCGGATCCCACCTTGTCGATCTCGTCGAGGAGCACCACCGGGTTCAGCGACCCGGCTTCCTTGATCGCCCGCACGATCCGGCCGGGCAGCGCGCCGACGTAGGTCCGGCGGTGGCCGCGGATCTCGGCCTCGTCACGGACGCCGCCGAGGGCGACGCGGACGAACTTGCGGCCCATGGCGTGGGCGACGGACTCGCCGAGGCTGGTCTTGCCGACGCCGGGCGGGCCGACGAGCGCGAGCACCGCGCCGCCGCGCCGTCCGCCGACGACACCGAGGCCGCGCTCGCCGCGCCGCTTGCGCACCGCGAGGTACTCGGTGATCCGCTCCTTCACGTCGTCCAGGCCGGCGTGCTCGGCGTCGAGGACGGCGCGGGCGCCCTGGATGTCGTACCGGTCCTCGGTCCGCTCGTTCCAGGGCAGTTCGAGGACGGTGTCCAGCCAGGTGCGGATCCAGGAGCCCTCGGGCGACTGGTCGCTGGAGCGCTCGAGCTTGTCGACCTCCTTGAGGGCGGCCTCGCGGACCTTCTCGGGCAGGTCGGCGGCCTCGACGCGGGCGCGGTAGTCGTCGGACTCCTCGCCCTCCTGTTCGCCGTTGAGCTCGCGCAGCTCCTTGCGCACGGCCTCGAGCTGGCGCCGCAGCAGGAACTCGCGCTGCTGCTTGTCGACGCCCTCCTGGACGTCCTTGGCGATCGTCTCGGCCACGTCCTGCTCGGCGAGGTGGTCGCGCAGTTGCTGGGTGGCGAGCTTCAGGCGGACCACCGGGTCGGCGGTCTCCAGGAGCTCCACCTTCTGTTCGGTGGTCAGGAACGGCGAGTAGCCGGAGTTGTCGGCGAGCGCGGAGACGTCGTCGATGGCCTGGACGCGGTCGACGACCTGCCAGGCGGCGCGCTTGCGCAGCCAGGCGGTGGCGAGCGCCTTGTACTCCTTGACGAGTTCGGCGACATGACCGGGCAGCGGATCGGGGACGCCCTGGTCGACCTTCGTCCCCTCGACCCACAGGGCCGCGCCCGGCCCGGTGGTACCGGCGCCGATCTTCACACGGCCGCGGCCGCGGATCAGCGCGCCCGGGTCGCCGTCGGCCAGCCGGCCGACCTGCTCGACGGTGCCGAGCACACCGGTGCTCGCGTAGGTCCCGTCGACGCGCGGCACCAGGAGTACCTGGGGCTTGCCCGGTGTTGAACGGGCGGCGGCCTGGGCGGCCTCCACCGCGGCGCGTACGTCGGGGTCGTTGAGGTCCAGCGGAACCACCATGCCGGGGAGCACGACCTCGTCGTCGAGAGGCAGCACAGGCAGGGTGAGCGGAGCGGACGTCGATGCCATGATCTCCCCTTAGGCAGTCAAGTTGAGCTATGCCGACTCAATGCACATGAGTCTCCGAATGTTCCCCACGGCATGACCCGTTCGCTGTGGGCGATCACGGCTGTTGCGGCGGACGGCTTCGGACATACGGTCGAACGTAATAGACCAATGGCACCGGAGCCTCTTACCGGGTCGTCATCAGGGGGTTCGTATGGATCGTTTCGTCCAGGCATGGGTGGACGGGTGGGTCGTGTCACGTGGGGCCGCTCCGCCCGTGGCCGAGCCCTGGGGCTGGACCGTCGACGTGGGAACGGGAACCCATCACGTCACCCGGCACGTGCTCGGCGCGACGAACGACGCCGTGGCGGAACCGACCGTCCGCGAGGTCGCGGGCGCGGTGACCGGGGCGGGCGTGTGGCTGAAGGTGTTCGCCGACCCGGCGGTGGTCGGGCCCTGGCTGGGGCCGGACTGGTGGATCGACCCCGAGCCCGGCTTCCTGATGACGGCTCCGCTCGCGGACGTCCCGCCCGGCGCCGCCCCCGACGGCTACCGGACCCGCACCTGGTCACGCGGCGGCGTGACGCGCACCATGATCGCCGCCCCGGACGGCTCCCTGGCCGCGCGCGGTCAGATCGCCCCGACCGGCGCCACGGCGGTCGCCGACCAGATCGAGACCTCTCCCGGCCACCGCCGCCGCGGACTCGGCGCCCTCGTCATGCGGACCCTGCACCGCGCGGCGCTCGAACAGGGCGCCGGAACCGGCGTGCTGGGCGCGACACCACAGGGGCGGGCACTGTACGAGTCCCTGGGCTGGCGCGTCGAGTCATCGCTGACCAGCGCGAAGTTCACGGGAGACGCACGGGGGTGACGTCCGGCGGCCGAGAGGGCGCACCCTTCGGCGCCGCACGACGGGGCACGCCCCTCGCGCCCCCTCTCCGTACCTCGCCCACTTCCGGCATTCACCCCGAAGTCACCCGTCCGCGCGACCACAATGCGCGTATGAGCGATGACTGGAAGCGACGTCTCGACGCCCTCCACGCCGACCTGGTCCGCCGTGACGACCCCGTCGCCTGGGTGACGGAGGCGGACGCCGTCGAGGCCTCACGGCGCTATCCGCACATCGCGCTGCGGGGACCCGTCTTCGGGGTCGCCGCTCGGGAGCCGTCGGCCGCCGAGCCGGGCTGGCGGCTGCTGAAGCCGGTGGTGGACGGCATGCCCCAGCAGGCCAGGGACGGGCTCAACTCCCACCTGTGGTTCAAGGCGAAGGACGGCACCGACGACCCGGCCGCCCGGCGCGAGCTGCTGGCGGCCGTGGCCGTGCTGGAGCGGGCCCCGGCCGACGAGGTGGAGGCGCTGGGCGTGCGCTACCGCGTGGTGCGCGGCGACGAGTTCGCCCGGACCGGCGACGACGGTCTGGAGCCGCCCCGGCCCACCGACCTCGAGTCCGTGAACCCGTCGTGGGAGGACCCGGGCAATGTCCCGTCGCCGGACGTGGGGTACGTCCTGGACCCCGACCGGGACGAGGGCCCGATGGCGGGCGCCCTGCGGCTTGGCCTGCGCGACTTCACGTACACGGGCGCCCGCTTCCCGGCCGACGTGCGCGCGGACTCCGAGTGGGCGGCCCGGACGCACCCGGACGTGGTGCGGCTGCCCGTCGGCTTCTCGGTGGCCGAACGCGACGGGTCCGGCTGGACCCCGTGCGGGTCCCTGGCGGCGACCCCGCACGAGGCGCGCCGCTCGCTGTACGAGGGGATGGCCCGCGTCTGGGCGATGCTCTACCGCTTCGACGAACGCAAGAAGGCCCTGTACGCGCGGGCCGCGGAGGCGTTCCGCGCGGCCGGCCGGGCCGACGAGGCGAGCGTGGAGGACCGTCTGTTCCGGATCTGCCGCGTGGAGCGGATGGTCCGGCTGGGCCCCGACGGCCCCGAGGCGCCCCGCCCGTCGGACCTCGACGAGTACGGCCCCATGAAGCTCCACCCGACCCTGCACGCGGACGGCAGGGTCCAGTACGACGACTGACCGGGAAGGCGGGCACCGGCCGGTGCCCGGAGCGGCGTTCAGCGGCCGGGAAGCGGTCGGGTCAGCGGCAGCCGCCGCAGCCACGGCCAGGCGCCGACGCCTATCGCCAGCGCGATCAGGTGTCCCCAGTTCGTCATCGGGTCGGTGAAGGCGATCAGGTCCTGGAGCAGCATCCCGCCGAAGACGGCGAGCAGCGGCCAGCGCAGCCACGGCCCGAGCAGGCCGGCCAGGGCGCCGACACTCGCGGCGACGCCGAAGCTGATGCCGTAGTCGAGGCGGTGCAGCGAACTGTCGGGCAGCCGGCCCACGAGCACGGCCAGCCCCACCGGCACCTCGGTCGCGAGGGTGGCCAGCACATGCCCGAGCAGGAAGACGACGGCCGTACGGACGCCGCCTATGCGCCGCTCCAGCGTCGTGAGGACGGCCAGGAAGCCGAGCGTGAAGGGGGAGGCGAAGCCGCCCGCCACCCACAGCGCGCTGGCCACCAGCACCAGCACGGGGGTCCGCACCAGATGCGCGACGTCGGTGCTGGACCCCTGGTGCAGGGCGTGCACCAGGGCGGGACCGGCATGCGCGGTGACCCAGGAGGTGACGGCGAGGACGGCCGCGTACGCGAGGGTGAAAGGGGCGGGGATCCGGTACCGGCGGCCGGGGCCCGCCTCGGCGGGCGGATCGGGGCGGGGCGGATCTGCGGCGCGGGGAGGGTCGGCGGGGGGTGGGTCGGCGAGGGGCGGGTCGGCGAGGGGCGGGGTGCGCTGCCCCGGGATGCCGTCCAGCAGGCCGCCGACGTCGGGCAGCGGCGGGCTCGTGGGCGCGGCCGTGCGTTCCACCGTGAGGCGCTCCTTCCGTTCCGCCCCACCCTTCGTGTCGCGCCGGTCCGCTGTCTGTGACCGACGCCACGCCTGAGCCGATTCACAGCAAGCTCCGAGACTTCTCCCGGCTGATCCCCATGTGCCCCGAAGCCGCTCCGAGACAGCGCCGAGGCTGGTTGCGGACAGATGTACGTCAACCTCGTCCCCCGCTCACGGAAATCCCTCAACAACCCACCGGGGAAGTGCCAGGATGGGCCGATGCCCATCCCGTACGACATCCCCGACGCGCCCGAGGTGCTGGACCGTCGCGAGGGCCCCTACGGTGAGGTCGTCCTGCGCCGGCACGGGGAGTTGCTCCAGATCATCGCCAACGGCTGCTTCCTGATGGACACCTCGGACGGCCGCTCGGAACGGCTCCTGGTCGACGCGGCGCTGTCCGCGCTGGACGGCCGCCGCTCGCCCGACCTGCTGATCGGCGGACTCGGCGTCGGCTTCTCCCTCGCGCACGCCGCCGCCGATCCCCGCTGGGGCACCGTCACGGTCGTGGAGCGCGAGCCCGCCGTCATCGACTGGCATCTCGACGGCCCCCTGGCCGCGCTCTCCGGGGAGGCGCTCGCCGATCCCAGGTCGAAGATCGTCGCAGCGGATCTGCTCGACTACGTCAATGAGACATGCGACACGTTCGACGCGGTATGCCTCGACATCGACAACGGGCCCGACTGGACCGTCACCGAGGGCAACGAAAGCCTCTATTCCACGACCGGACTCGCAAGCTGCGCACGGGTGTTGAGACCCGGTGGGGTACTGGCCGTGTGGTCGGCGCAGCCCTCTCCGGAATTCGAGGGAACCATGGGGAATGCCGGGTTCCAACAGGTGCGTACCGAAGAGATCCCCGTTGCCCGAGGCGTGCCGGACGTCGTGCACCTCGCCGTCCTACCTGGATAGCAAAGCCGTGGTGACTCCCCGTACGCTGCACCCCTGACGCCGATCATTTACGCGTCAACCGCAGTCATGCGCAGACAAGGGATCACCCCACTGGTTCCGGAAAGCACACTCAGGGGCGGGCGATGGAGCAGACACACACCGCACACAACAGCACGGCGACGGCCACACAAGGCGCGCAGCGGCGCGTTCTGGTGGTCGAGGACGATCCGACGATCGTCGACGCCATCGCGGCCCGCCTGCGCGCCGAGGGATTCCTCGTGCAAACGGCAGGTGACGGCCCGGCGGCCGTCGACACCGCCGAGGCCTGGCAGCCCGATCTGCTGATCCTCGACATCATGCTGCCCGGCTTCGACGGCCTGGAGGTCTGCCGTCGTGTGCAGGCCGCCCGTCCGGTGCCGGTCCTCATGCTCACCGCGCGCGACGACGAGACCGACATGCTGGTCGGGCTCGGCGTGGGCGCCGACGACTACATGACCAAGCCGTTCTCGATGCGGGAGCTTGCGGCACGCGTGCATGTGCTGCTGCGCCGTGTGGAGCGGGCCGCGATCGCGGCGACCACTCCGCGCAGCGGGATCCTGCGGCTCGGCGAACTGGAGATCGACCACGCGCAGCGCCGGGTGCGGGTCCGCTCGGAGGACGTGCACCTCACGCCCACCGAGTTCGACCTGCTGGTCTGCCTGGCGAACACCCCCCGCGCGGTGCTCTCCCGTGAGCAGCTCCTCGCGGAGGTCTGGGACTGGGCGGACGCCTCCGGCACCCGCACCGTCGACAGCCACATCAAGGCGCTGCGGCGGAAGATCGGCGCCGAGCGGATCCGCACGGTGCACGGTGTGGGCTACGCACTGGAGACCCCGACGCCATGACCTCCGGGCCGGACGGACCGAGAAGCCCCGGGGAGCCCTGGGGCCGCGTACGCCCGTTCTCGATCAAGACCAAGCTGGGTGCGCTGGTCGTCATCTCGGTGCTGATCACCACCGGGCTGTCGATGATCGCGGTGCACACCAAGACGGAGCTCCGCTTCATCACGGTCTTCTCGATGATCGCCACGCTGCTCATCACGCAGTTCGTGGCGCATTCGCTCACCGCGCCGCTGGACGAGATGAACACGGTGGCCCGGTCCATCTCGCACGGCGACTACACCCGCCGGGTGAGCGAGAACCGCCGCGACGAGCTGGGCGACCTGGCCCAGACGATCAACGTCATGGCGGACGAGCTGGAGGCGCAGGACCGGCAGCGCAAGGAGCTGGTGGCGAACGTCTCGCACGAGCTGCGCACGCCCATCGCCGGTCTGCGCGCCGTCCTGGAGAACGTCGTCGACGGCATCGCCGAGGCGGACACCGAGACGATGCGCACCGCCCTGAAGCAGACGGAGCGGCTCGGGCGGCTGGTGGAGACGCTGCTGGACCTGTCCCGCCTCGACAACGGCGTCGTCCCGCTGCGCAAGCGGCGCTTCGAGGTGTGGCCGTACCTGTCCGGGGTGCTGAAGGAGGCCAACATGGTCGCCTCGGCGCGCGCCACGATGGGCTCGGGCGGCAACCACACGCGTACCGACGTCCATCTGCACCTGGACGTGTCCCCGCCGGAGCTGACCGCGCACGCGGACCCGGAGCGGATCCACCAGGTGGTCGCGAACCTGATCGACAACGCCGTCAAGCACAGCCCGGCGCACGGACGGGTGACGGTGAAGGCGCGGCGCGGGCCGCTGCCGGAGTCGCTGGAACTCGAAGTCCTGGACGAGGGGCCCGGCATTCCGCGCTCGGAGTGGCGCCGCGTGTTCGAGCGGTTCAACCGGGGAGCCGTCCGCCGGCCGCACGGGCCGGGCAGCGACGGCGGTACGGGGCTGGGGCTGGCGATCGCCCGCTGGGCGGTCGATCTTCACGGCGGCCGGATCGGAGTGGCCGAATCCGAGCGGGGCTGCCGGATTCTTGTCACTCTTCCGGGAGAGTTTTCCGTCCCAAGTTGACGTAAAGTTCGAACCGGAGCCACAAGATCCACCGACGTTCGCGCAGCCGGACACGTGTGATCAGGCAGCGGACCGTCCCAGGTCGGCACGGGTCCGCACGCTCAGCGTGCGCGACCTGCATCAACGCACCCCTTTTGACGCGCAACCGCGCTTGTTTCCCGCCATTTACAGCCGCGAAACGCACTTTCCGATGTGACTTACGCGACGATGCACCGGCCCGGCCTGACTCTCCCCCTCCAGGGGGCGTAGCCTTTATTCCCGCTGTCCATCACCTTGTGAAGCGGAAGAGGGCGGTTGCCGCCGTGTCGCCACAGTCCCCCAGTAACGCATCGAGCATCTCGACCGACGCAGACCAAGCGGGCAAGAATCCCGCTGCCGCGTTCGGGCCGAACGAGTGGCTCGTCGACGAGATCTATCAGCAGTACCTCCAGGACCCGAACTCGGTAGACCGTGCCTGGTGGGACTTCTTCGCCGACTACAAGCCGGGGGCGCCCACCGCCTCGGCTCCGGCGGGTACTGCGGCCGCGGGGGCCGCAGCGACCACCACGCCCCCAGCGCCCGCCGCACCGGCCGCTCCTGCCCAGGCGGCGCCCGCCGCCCAGGCTCCTGCCGCTCCGGCTCCCGCTGCCCCGGCTCCCGCGCCGGCCGCCGCCCCGAAGCCCGCAGCCGCGGCTCCGGCCCCGGCCCCGGTGAAGGCGGCCCCCGCCGCCAAGCCGGCCGTGGCCAAGCCCGTGCCCGCCGCCGCCTCGGCCGCGCCGGCGCAGGGTCCGGAGTTCGTGACGCTGCGCGGCCCGTCCGCCGCGGTCGCCAAGAACATGAACGCCTCGCTGGAACTGCCCACGGCCACGTCCGTGCGCGCGGTCCCGGTGAAGCTGCTGTTCGACAACCGCATCGTCATCAACAACCACCTGAAGCGCGCCCGGGGCGGGAAGATCTCCTTCACCCACCTCATCGGCTACGCGATGGTGCAGGCCATCAAGGCCATGCCGTCGATGAACTGGCACTATGCGGAGAAGGACGGGAAGCCCACCCTCGTCAAGCCGCCGCACGTCAACTTCGGCCTGGCCATCGACCTGGTGAAGCCCAACGGCGACCGCCAGCTCGTCGTCGCCGGCATCAAGAAGGCCGAGACGCTGAACTTCTTCGAGTTCTGGCAGGCCTACGAGGACATCGTCCGCCGCGCCCGCGACGGCAAGCTGACGATGGACGACTTCACCGGCGTCACGGTCTCCCTGACCAACCCCGGCGGCCTCGGCACCGTCCACTCGGTCCCGCGTCTGATGCCCGGCCAGTCGGTCATCATGGGCGTCGGCTCGATGGACTACCCCGCGGAGTTCCAGGGCACCAGCCAGGACACCCTGAACAAGCTCGGCATCGCGAAGGTCATGACGCTCACGTCGACCTACGACCACCGGGTCATCCAGGGCGCCGCCTCCGGCGAGTTCCTCCGCGTCGTCGCCAACTCCCTCCTCGGGGAGAACGGCTTCTACGACGAGATCTTCGAGGCGCTGCGCATCCCCTACGAGCCGGTCCGCTGGCTCAAGGACATCGACGCCAGCCACGACGACGACGTCACCAAGGCCGCCCGGGTCTTCGAGCTGATCCACTCCTACCGGGTCCGCGGCCACGTCATGGCCGACACCGACCCGCTGGAGTACCGCCAGCGCAAGCACCCCGACCTGGACATCACCGAGCACGGCCTCACCCTGTGGGACCTGGAGCGGGAGTTCGCGGTCGGCGGCTTCGCGGGCAAGTCCCTGATGAAGCTGCGCGACATCCTGGGCGTGCTGCGCGACTCGTACTGCCGCACCACCGGCGTCGAGTTCATGCACATCCAGGACCCGAAGCAGCGCCGCTGGATCCAGGACCGCATCGAGCGCGCGCACAGCAAGCCGGAGCGCGAGGAGCAGCTGCGCATCCTGCGCCGGCTGAACGCTGCGGAGGCCTTCGAGACCTTCCTGCAGACGAAGTACGTCGGCCAGAAGCGCTTCTCCCTGGAGGGCGGCGAGTCCGTCATCCCGCTGCTCGACGCGGTGCTGGACAGCGCGGCCGAATCGCGGCTGGACGAGGTCGTCATCGGCATGGCCCACCGCGGCCGCCTGAACGTCCTCGCGAACATCGTCGGCAAGTCGTACGCGCAGATCTTCCGCGAGTTCGAGGGCAACCTCGACCCGAAGTCGATGCACGGCTCCGGCGACGTCAAGTACCACCTGGGCGCCGAGGGGACCTTCACCGGCCTGGACGGCGAGCAGATCAAGGTCTCGCTGGCCGCGAACCCGTCCCACCTGGAGACGGTCGACCCGATCATCGAGGGCATCAGCCGCGCCAAGCAGGACATCATCAACAAGGGCGGCACGGACTTCACGGTCCTGCCGGTCGCCCTGCACGGCGACGCGGCCTTCGCGGGCCAGGGCGTGGTGGCCGAGACCCTGAACATGTCGCAGCTGCGCGGTTACCGCACGGGCGGCACGGTCCACATCGTCATCAACAACCAGGTCGGCTTCACCGCCGCCCCGGAGTCCTCGCGCTCGTCGATGTACGCCACGGACGTGGCGCGCATGATCGAGGCCCCGATCTTCCACGTGAACGGCGACGACCCGGAGGCCGTGGTCCGCGTCGCGCGGCTGGCCTTCGAGTTCCGCCAGGCGTTCAACAAGGACGTGGTGATCGACCTCATCTGCTACCGCCGCCGCGGTCACAACGAGTCGGACAACCCGGCCTTCACCCAGCCGCTGATGTACGACCTGATCGACAAGAAGCGCTCGGTGCGCAAGCTGTACACCGAGTCCCTCATCGGTCGCGGCGACATCACCCTGGAAGAGGCCGAGCAGGCGCTCCAGGACTACCAGGGCCAGCTGGAGAAGGTCTTCACGGAGGTCCGCGAGGCCACCGCGCAGCCCGCCGCCGGCGACTCCCACGAGCCGCAGGACAACTTCCCGGTCGCGGTGAACACCGCCGTCTCCGCGGAGGTCGTCAAGCGCATCGCCGAGTCCCAGGTCAACATCCCGGACTACTTCCACGTCCACCCGCGTCTGCTGCCGCAGCTGCAGCGCCGGGCGTCGATGGTCGAGGACGGCACGATCGACTGGGGCATGGGCGAGACCCTCGCGGTCGGCTCCCTGCTCCTGGAGGGCACCCCGGTCCGGCTGTCCGGCCAGGACTCGCAGCGCGGCACCTTCGGCCAGCGCCACGCGGTCCTGATCGACCGTGAGACGGGGGAGGAGCACACCCCGCTCCAGTACCTCAACGACGAGCAGGCGCGCTACAACGTCTACAACTCCCTCCTCTCCGAGTACGCGGTGATGGGCTTCGAGTACGGCTACTCGCTGGCCCGCCCCGACGCGCTCGTGATGTGGGAGGCGCAGTTCGGCGACTTCGTCAACGGCGCGCAGACCGTGGTCGACGAGTACATCTCGGCGGCCGAGCAGAAGTGGGGCCAGACGAGCGGTGTCACGCTCCTCCTCCCCCACGGCTACGAGGGCCAGGGCCCGGACCACTCCTCGGCCCGGGTCGAGCGCTTCCTCCAGCTCTGCGCCCAGAACAACATGACGGTCGCGATGCCCACGCTCCCGTCGAACTACTTCCACCTCCTGCGGTGGCAGGTGCACAACCCGCACCACAAGCCGCTGGTCGTCTTCACCCCGAAGTCGATGCTGCGTCTGAAGGCCGCGGCGTCCAAGGCGGAGGAGTTCACGAGCGGCCAGTTCCGCCCGGTCATCGGCGACTCGACGATCACCGACCCGGCGGCCGTGAAGAAGGTCGTCTTCTGCACCGGCAAGGTCTACTACGACCTGGAGGCCGAGCGTCAGAAGCGCGGCGTCACGGACACGGCGATCATCCGCCTCGAGCGGCTGTACCCGCTGCCGGGTGCCGAGGTCCAGGCGGAGGTCAACAAGTACCCCAACGCCGAGAAGTACCTCTGGACCCAGGAGGAGCCGGCCAACCAGGGTGCCTGGCCGTTCATCGCCCTGAACCTGATCGACCACCTGGACCTCGCGGTCGGCGCCGACGTGCCGCACGGCGAGCGCCTGCGCCGCATCTCGCGCCCGCACGGCTCGTCCCCGGCGGTCGGCTCCGCCAAGCGGCACCAGGCGGAGCAGGAGCAGCTGGTGCGTGAGGTGTTCGAGGCGTAGTCCTCGACCGCCCCACGCGAAGGGCCCGCCCCCGGAGGTTTCCGGGGGCGGGCCCTTCGGCGTGCACGGGACGGCCGGGCGTCAGATGACCTGGGGTTCGAAGTCCCAGTAGGGGCGGTTGCGGGAGCGGGCCGAGACGGTGTGCGGGTGCTTGCTGCCGAGCGTCGCGTCGAGGTCCGAGAGGGCCTCCTGCTCGACCTTCTCCGCCTGCCGCCGGTCCCGCAGACCGCGCAGGTCCGCCGCGTACGCGATCCGTGCCGACAGGGTCAGCGGGTGGGTCCGGCCGAGCGATTCGATGGCCCGGGTGACCGTGTCCCGGCTGAGGTCCGCGGCGCTCTCGGTGTCACCGACGATGTTGCGCAGGGCCGAGGCGTTCAGGGCGGAGCCCAGTGTCCAGGCGTGGTTCTCGCCCACCGCCTCGGTCATCGACGCCAGCGCCTGCTCCAGCAGGACGTGGCCGGCCTCCCGCTCACCGACGTTGCGCAGGATCAGCGCCTGGTTGACGCGGGCGCCCGCGACGAAGGGGTGCCCGTCGCCGAGCATCACCTCGTAGCGCGCGACGACGGCCTCACTGAGCTCGTGGGCCCGGTCGATGTCGCCGTGCTCGCGGGCGTAGCAGCTCTGGGCCGTCGCGAAGATCAGGGTCAGCGGATGCGTCTCGCCCAGCACCCGCTCACCGCGCTCCAGCACGCTGGAGAGCATCTCCCCGGGTTCCTCCCACTCGATGCCGCGGTCCCGGCCGCGGTCACGATCGCCCAGGCGGTAGCGGCACAGCGCGAGGTTGTGCTCGGCGCTGAGGGTCTGCGGGTTGTCGCGGCCCATCACGAGACGGCTCTCGCGCACGTTCTTCGCCTGGATGGACTCGGCCTCCGCGTAGCGGCCGAGGAGCCGCAGGTCGATGGCGTAGTAGATCTCGGAGCCGAGCGTCCAGGGGTGACGGGCCCGCAGCAGGACCCGTCGGGACTCCAGGGTCTGCCGGTCGATGTCCAGGGCTTCCTGGTAGCGCCCGAGCAGCCGTAGGGAGACCGCCAGGTTGTTCAGCGAGTTGAGGCTCCGCGAGTCCTGCTCGCCCAGCAGGTCGCGGTATCCGACCAGAACCCACTGGGAGAGTTCCAGTGCCTCGTCGTAGCGGCCGAGGCCGCGCAGGTCGGCGGCGAGACCGGCCGCGGCCCGCAGATGCTCCAGGTCCTGGGGTCCGCGCTCCGCCTTCAGGTGCTCGGAGGCGGCGCGGCTGAGGGCCTCGGTCCCGGCGTAGTCGCCGACGGCGCGCAGCAGGTTGGTGTAGTGGTAGCTCAGCTCCCAGATCCTGGGGTGGGTGGGGCCGAGCAGCTCGCGCCAGGCCTCCATGGCGCGCTCGCCGAGCTTGATGCCGGCGTTGTACTCGCCGGAGAAGTACATGTAGCGCAGGCAGTTGAAGACCAGCCGCTGGACGGCCGGGTCCTGGGTCTGGAGCACGTCCGCGTACTTCAGATGCGGCACGATCTGGGCGTATCCCGGCCACAGGTCGGGGTCGGTGGGCCGGCGCGGATCGGCCGCGGCGAGCGCCTGGCGTACGACGTCGATGAACTCCTTGCGGTCCGTGTCCGGCATGTCCTTGTGCACGATCTGGTGGACCATGCGGTGCAGGTAGAGCGACTCGCCCGAGGCGGCCGCCTCGTCACCGAGCGCTTCGTGGGACTCCAGGCGGACCACCGAGTACTGACGGAGCTGGTTGATCGCCTTGTTCCACAGCAGCGGGTCGTTGAGCAGTCCGGCGAGCTGTTCGGGCAGTGCTTCGCTGGACATCTCGCGCAGCAGGCGGACGGGGATGAAGCCCGGTGCGAAGAACGTGCACAGCCGCAGCAGGTCGACCGACTCGGGGACGGTGTCGCGGAGTTTGTTCAGCAGTATCGACCACGCGGTCTGGAAGGCGAGCGGGAAGTCCGCCGACACCTTCACCACGTCGCTGTCGATGCCGCCGTCGAGCAGGGCGATGTACTGGCGCACCGAGAGGTCGGAGTCGTTCAGCCAGCCCGCCGTCTGGTCCAGCAGCAGCGGCAGGTCCTCCAGGGCGTCCGCGAGCTGGTCGGCCTCCACCTCCGTCAGCCTCGGCGCGCGGCGCCGGATGAACGCCACCGACTCGTCACGGGCGTAGACGGGCACTTCCAGCAGCTTGCTGTTGTGCTCGGTCCATTCGGGGTTGCGGGAGGTGATGATGACGTGGCCGGGGCCGGTCGGCACCAGGTCCCAGATCTGGTCGGGTTCGTCCGCGCCGTCGAGGATCAGCAGCCAGCGCCCGTACGGTTCGCCGCGGCGCAGCGAGTCGCGGACCGCGCGCAGCCGCTCGCCGTACTCCTGGCCGGTCTGGAGCCCCAGTTTCGGGGCGAGTTCGGCGAGCAGCCGGCGGTAGGTGACGCGTTTCTCGGCGTTGACCCACCAGACGACGTCGTACTCGGAGCCGAAGCGGTAGACGTACTCGGCGGACAGCTGGGTCTTGCCCACGCCCGACATGCCGTGGAAGGTGACCACGCCGGCGCCGGGCTCGGCGTTCCGCAGCACGTGGTAGGCCTCGTTGAGCAGCGACTCGCGGCCGGTGAACCGGGTGTTGCGACGGGGCACCCCGCCCCAGACCTCGGGCATCGACGCCGGGAACCGGGGACCGCGGCGCGCCGCGTCGAGGGGCTCGGGCAGCGGGTCGGTCGGCAGGTCCAGCCGGTCGAGCAGCCGGCGCTCGGCTTCCTCCGCTCCCATGTTGGTCAGGTTGACCGGGGCGAGGACGGCGGTCGCCGAGGGCACGGACGCCGAGGTGACGGAGACGGCGGCGAACCGGGCCGCGTCGGGGGCGACGACCTCGCGCAGCGCCGTGTTCCACTCCTCCTGCGTCCGGGGACCGAGCTGGAAGTACCACTCGCTGACGACGATGAGGATGCGGCCCTCGGCGAGTTCCAGGTCGCGCAACAGGTCCACCAGGGGGACGTCCGCCGGGGAGTCCCAGCGCAGGTACACCACCCGCAGGCCGCGACGTTCGAGCCGGTCCCCGACCCAGGCCGCCCAGGCCCGGTTGAAACCCGCGAAGTGGATCGTGACCGTCTGCCTCGCGGCCCCTCTCCCGGTTGCCCCCACCGGCGTACGAGCTCCAGACATGCAGCGGCCTCCAGCGCGTAGTACCAAAATCCTAGAACCTCGGCGCGTCGTGCGTAAGTCCGCCGACTTCATCCACGCGTGCCTCGATTCGACGATCTTCGCGCACGGGACGGCCCCTCGCAGGCCATCCTCATTCTTTCGGGCGTGGCACAGCGGGAGCATGACGCTGTGTCCACAGAGCGCGCGCGGCCTTCACGTACGCCTGGGCCCGCGCGGTGTGGTTCCGGGGCGCCGGACGGTCGGCCATGCGCTCGTAGGTGGCTGTCATCTCGTCGACGAACCGGCGTCCGCGGACGGTGAGGTCGGGCGAGCCGACGAGTCCCGGCAGGGCCGCTCCGACCTGGGCCCGGTAGCGGGCGTGCCGGGACCAGGCGTACTCGCTGTCGGGCGGTGCGGTGCCCAGTGCGCGGCGCTGGAAGTAGTCCGCGAGGGCCAGGTGCGAGTAGATCCCCTGGAGCAGACCGTCGTACGGCCGGGGGTCCGTCTTCCAGGGGGCGAAGTAGCGCGGCTCCGCGTCGGCGTGATGGAGGGTCACCAGGTCTCCCAGGGCCGCCAGTTTCGCGTGGTGCAGTTCGTGGACGAGGGTCTCGGCCAGGGCCAGGGCGTCCTGCGGGGCGCTGGAGAGCAGGGCGCCGAACGCCTCGTGCCGGGTCGCGCTGCAACTGTCCCGTCCCGCGGCGCCGGGCGGCCGTTCCAGCGGGACCAGGCAGCGCAGCAGCGCCACCGCCTCGGTCACCCGGTGCGCGCCGCCGGTGCGCAGCGCGGCCTCGGTGCCCGACCAGGCCTGGAGCCAGCGTTTGCAGTCCCCGTCGTCGAGGATCGCGGGTCCGCCGAGCGTCCGGTGGCGGGGGCCGGGCGCGACCCGGTAGGGATCCACGTCGTCCAGGGGCATGGGGGCCCGGGCGGCGGACAGTCCGGGCAGGGCGTGCACGGGGGTCCAGGCGAGCGCCCCGGACCAGGCCCCGATCCCGCTCTCCAGACGCACGACGACGTCCGGCGCGTCGGGCAGGCGCACCGTCAGACGCCCTTCCCGGTGGGTGACGTCGACGGGGACGTCGCCCGTGGTGGCCGTGCGCAGCGAGCCGAGGGACGGCAGGGTGAGCACTCCGCCGTACGCGGTCAGCCGGACGGTGAACGGGATCCCGGCGCGCGCGGCGGCCACCGCGGCGATCGCGCTGAAGTGCGCGAGATCCTGCCGGAGCCGGCGGGACCCGGGCTCGTCCGGGGGGCCCGTACGGCCGTCGAGTCCGTGCAGACAACTCAGGGCCCATGGCCCGGTCAACGGATGGAAGAGCCGGGCCCGGGCAGGCGAGAGCACGGCATCAGGCGGGGGCGGGTGGGCGGTACCGGGTGGGGGCGGGTGGGCGGTACCGGGTAAGGGGTGCGGCGCGCCGGGCGAGGAGTGCGGAGTTCCCCGCGAGTCCTGCGACACGCCCGCCGAAGGGGGTGCGGTGCCGGGTGGCTGTGGCCGGTCGGCCTCGGCGAGCAGGGACCAGTCCTCGCGCAACCGGGCCTTTCGGCTCGGGGAGCACAGCGCGGGATCCGCGGCCTCGGCCGCGTCGAGCACGGCGCGCAGCAACAGCAGCCGTCGGGTGTCCTGGTCCCGCACGAGGAGGGCCAGGGTGTCGGGCGTCCCTTCGGTACGGCCGAGTTCCACGAGGGCCCGGTCGGGGACCGTCGGCCTCGTCACGGTGCGCCTCCCTTCCGGGCGGCGGGGGCGGTCGCCGTCGCGGCCGGGTCCGCGGCGAGCCGGCCGGCGACGTGACGGATGAAGCGCTGGAGGTCCGCGCAGTACACGGACGGGTTGCGGAAGCCGTGCCCCGCCCGGTAGCGGTGGGCGTAGTGACCGCCTCCGCAGACGGTCAGCAGGGGGCAGGCCCGGCACTGGTCCGCGAGGGCCGCGGCACCCGCCTGCCGGGCCGCCACCGCGGGATGCAGCAGTGCCTCGTCGAAGGTGTGCCGGAAGACGTCCAGGCCGGTGCGCGCGGCGCCGTGGTAGGCGGACTTCAGGGCGTCCACCTGCTCGATCGATCCGTCGGTCTCCACGACGACCGCGTCGAACGGGGCGAGGCCGAGGGCCTCGCTGACCGAGGGCAGCCCCAGCAGAAGCGCGACGCACTCCTCGAAGAGGCGGACCCGGGTCTCCCGTCGGCCGGCCCGCCACCAGCGGTCGAAGACGGCGCACAGCCACTCCCCGTGGCGGGCGTCCGCCCAGTGGGGCGGTGGGGCGGACCAGTTGCCGTGCGGCAGCAGGAAGTCCAGGCCGGGCGGTCGCAGGGTGAGGAGGGACTCGTACGTCTCCACCGGGTCCAGCGTGACGTCGACGACGGTGAGGATGCCGGCGTAGGCCTGCGGGGCCTGCTCGGCGACCAGCAGCGCCCCGCGCGCGGCGGCGGGCCAGGACGGGCGCCCCGCGTGGTCGACGCGGCGGGCGTTGTGCGCGGCGAGGCCGCCGTCGAGGCTTACGCCGATCCGGATGCCGGCGTCGGCCAGCACGGCGAGACGCCGCGCGGTGAGCAGGGTGGCGTTGGTCTGGACGGTGGCGTGGACCGTGCAGCCGGCCGGGACGCGGTCGCGCACCAGGGCGGTGAAGCGGGCCAGCTTCCCTGCGCCGGCCAGCAGGGGCTCGCCGCCGTGCAGGACGAGGGAGACGTCCGTGAGGGCGTGGGCGCCGGCGTGTTCGGCGATACGGGTGGCGGTACGGTCGAGGACGTCGTCGGCGGTGGCCGCGGGGCGGGTGCGCCAGGTGGAGTCGGGGCCCTCGTAGAGGTAGCAGTAGGTGCAGGCGAGGTTGCAGCGGCCGTGCGTCTTCACGATGAACTGGCGGAAGGCCTGTCGAGACACTCCAGCACCCCCATGCCTAGGCCCTTGAGCCGCATTCCCGGGCGGGCACGGGTCACAAACCCCACGCGACCGAAGTTGTCCGAGTCGTACACAGAAGCAACCGGAATCGACTTCGAACGATCGGATGACGCGGCGCCGGATGGTCCGGTGGAGCCGACGGCGGCCGCCTCAGAGCGCCGAGGCGAACCCCCACAACGGCTCGCTCGTCTGTCCCGCGCGCTCCCGCAGCTCCTCCAGCAGTTCCAGCAGCACGGGATGCTCGATCGTCCCCAGCTCCGTGAGACCGAGCGACAGCAGATCCGGCAACGGCTCCCCCACGTCGGGCGCCTCCGGCGCCACCGTCACCCCCGCGAACCCGTCCTGTGCGTCCATGCCCACCCCTCCCGACTCGCTCCGCTCATGTCACCCGTTCCAGAGCGGCCAGCCGCCGCGCCGTCTGCTCCGCCGTCGGCTCGCCCGTGCCCAGGTGGTCCTCCGGCAGCCGCGACCACTCCGCGCGGGCCAGGCGATAGGCCTCGCGGGCGGCACGCGGCCGGGCGGCCGCCTCGTAGGACATACCCCGCCAGTGATGCGCCTGCGCGCACAACTCGACGGCCTCATGGCGCCGACGACCGGTTTCGGCCACCCCCTCCGCCTCCCGGGCGGCCTCCGCCGCGTCCCGGAAGGCGTCGACCGCGAGGTCGAGCCGGGCCGGCCGGCGCAGGCTGCGATAGGCCTCGAACTGGACCTGGCCGAGGTCCAGCCGGCAGCGGGCGGCCAGCAGCGGATCCCCCGCGTCCGCCGCCGCGAGGCCGAAGAGGTGCTCGGCCTCGCGCAGGTCGACACGGTCGCCCCGGGCCCGGTAGCGCAGCATCAGCGCGCGGCCGAGCAGCAGCAGCCGGTGGGCGACCTGACGGCTGCCCGCCGGGGTCTCCATCCGGCAGTCCCGCAGCACGCGGAT
Organism: Streptomyces sp. NPDC002884; assembly: GCF_040295245.1. NCBI lineage: Bacteria > Bacillati > Actinomycetota > Actinomycetes > Kitasatosporales > Streptomycetaceae > Streptomyces > Streptomyces sp. NPDC002884. The sequence goes on from NZ_JBEOVB010000007.1 coordinate 161,876, forward strand.
CGCCCGGGACAGCGCGTCCTGCGCCCGTGCCCCGGACTGGAGTCCGGCCAGCCGCAGCAGCGCCTCGCCCCACTCGGCGAGGACGTCGGCGTGCGCGGGCGCGTCTCGGGACATCCGCTGGGCGGCCTGCGCGAAGCGGTCCGCGGCCGCCTCCAGCTCCGCCGGTTCGCCCGACTCGGCGTAGCGGGCCACGGCGATCCGGCCGGCCCGCGCCAGCAGGGACGCGCGCCGACCCTGTTCGCGCACCAGGGCGAGGGCCTCGTCGACCCGGGCCTGGGCGTCGTCCAGCGGGCCGCCCGCCTGGAGCAGCGCGTCGACCAGGTCGAGCAGGATGCGCACCCGCGCGCGTGCCGACTCGGCGGTGGACGGCTCCGCGCCGGTGTCCAGGGCGTTGCGCAGCGACTGCGCGCCCTGCTCGGCGTAGAGACGGGCCTGGACGGGGTCGGCGGTGGCGCCGGAGAGGCGCAGCAGGATCCGGCCGTGCTCCAGGGGGAGTTCGGGCGGGCGCCGGCGCCGGTCGGGCCAGACGTCGGCGAAGGCCTCCAGCATGCCGACGGCGCCCTGGAGCAGCGCGCTGTCCCCGCCGAGCCGCCACTGCGCGTCCAGGGCGCGCACCCGTTCCAGGGTGAGTTTCAGGGCCTGGTTCTCGTCGAGCCCGGGCGCGGCGCAGGCGACGGCGTACTCGCGGTCGGCGCGGCGCAGCAGGTCCAGGGCGCCGGTGCGGTCGCCGCGTCGCCTGCGGTCGGTCGCACCCGCGTGCAGCACCCGCGCCAGCACGGCCCGTTCGTGCAGCCGGCGCGGATGCGCGGTGGCCCGCTCCGCGGCCGCCTCGGCCTCCTGGAGGAGGTCGTCGCCGCCCTGCACCTCCCACAGGCGCAGGGTGCAGTGCGCGTACTCGGCCCACAGTTCGGGGTCGGCGGCCGCCCGCTCGTGCTCGGTGGCGCCGCGCAGCAGCTGTACCGCGTCGATGACGTCCTGGATCATCCCCTCGCTGTCGAAGCGCTCGATCAGCACGCGGGCCCTGCGGACCGCCTGGTGCGTCGGGCGGTCCGCGGGCTGTCCCGGTCCGGTCCGGCTCGCGGGGCTCTCGAACTGCTCGGGCAGCGGCATGAACCGCCGCAGCACGCGGGCCGCGACCTCGGCGAAGGGCTGGGGCACGGAGGTCTCCTCGCCGTTGCCGCCGTTGTCGCCGTGGTCCCCGTGGTCACCGTGGTCCGTGCGCTGGGTGGCGGGAGCGTACGGGCGGCCCGCGCCGCCGTCGCCGAGCTGGGCCAGGGCGAGGGCCGGGAAGTTGGGGCCGCCCTTGCCGAAGCGCTGCTCGATGTACTCGGAGCAGTGCTTGAGCACCAGCATGGCCTCGTCGCGGCCCAGCCGGGACAACAGGGCGTCACGCACGTCGGGTTCGATGCGGTACCACTGGGCGCCGCCGTCGGCGTACTCCTCCGACGCGCGGGTGAGCAGCCCGCCGACCAGCACCTCGGCGAGTTCGGCCGGCCCGGAGTCGGGCAGCATCGTGCGCTGGACGAGCTGCATCACGGGCAGGCACAGGGGTGCGGCGGCCAGGTAGACGGCGAGCCGTCCGGCAGCCGGGGAGGCGCTGGAGCTGAACCTGCTGACCCGTTCGAACGGCGTGCGCCGCCGGTCGGCGCGTGCCGCCGGGGCGGCCGGCTGGTCCGCGCGCACCCAGCCCACGGCCCCCGGGACGGGTCCGGCGCCGGCCCCGGACAGCAGCCTGGCCCAGGCGCCCAGGGCCACCGGCTCGGGCGGCAGCACCGGCACCGGCAGCGCTCCCCGGCGTGCCTCCGCCGGGACCCCCGCCGGGGTGCGTACGCGCAGCGCGGCCGCTCCGCCCAGTGTCTCGCCGCGGCTCAACTCGCAGAACAGCACGGGCAGTCGGGTGCGGTTCCACAGGCGCTGCGGCAGCGGCTGGAGCACGGCGACCGGGCCCTGCCGGGAGAGGTGGTGCAGCAGTCGGTGCGCGTGGCCGCTGTGCCACAGGGGGCCCGCGCAGTCGCTGACGAACAGGACGATCCGGCGGCCGGTGGGATCGCTGAGCCGGTCCGTGGAGTGCAACGGCGCCGCGTAGGCATCGGGGCTGCGGCTGACGGCCGGCTCACCGTCCGGCCCCTGGTGCAGATGACTGACCTGGATGTCGGAGAAGGCGCCCAACTGGCCGAAAACCTGCTGCAGTTCGACGAACAGCCGGTCCCACACACGCATCGAGGACGAGGCGTCCAGGACCAGCTGGAGCCGGGCGTCGCCCCGGGTGACGGGCCGGTGGACGGGCAGGATCAGGCCGCCCGCCTGCGCGCTGCGCTCCGCCGTCGCCGTCTCGTCGAGTCGCATGCGCAGCGGCGGCGCGGGGCTCCGGTAGCGCTGCAACCGACGTAATGCGCGCTGGAGTTCGAGCGGGGCGGGCAGCACGGGCGCAGCGGGTACGCCCACCGGCAGCGCGGCGGCACGGCCCGCGCCGCGGGTCCGCTCCGTTCCGTCCTGCGGGACCGGGTACAGGCTGACCCGCCCGTCGGCCCCCACGTCCCGCGGCGGCGGCTCCGGCCGTTCGGGGCGGTCCCCCCGCGGCCGTCCGTCCCCGTCCCGGCCGGGTCCGCCGTCGGGCCGGAGCGTGGGCCGGCCGCCGGTTCCGGCGGGCGGGTCCTCCTGGTCGGGGGCCTGTGCCGGCCTGGTCCAGCGCGCCAGCCAGAGCGCGTCGCACAGCTGCGGCACATCGGGGTCGAGCCCGACGTCGCGCAACCGCGCGACGAGTTCGGCGAGCGGATCACCGCCGTGCGGTGATGACGTCGAGGCGCCGACGGGCGCGAGGGAGCCGCCCGGGGGGTCGGTACGGCGGCCGTCGGGCGGGACCGGACCGTGGCGGGCCGCTGCGTCGGGCATCAGGCCCTCACCTCGGGCGGTCGAGTCGCTGGATGAGCAGGTCGGCCAGGCGGTCACGACTGGGCGGCGCGGCCGCGTCGGTGAGGTAGATCGCGTTCAGCAACTGGTCCGCCGCGAGGAGTTCGCTGCGCGAGCGCTCCAGGAACCGCGTGATCAGGTCGTCCCCCGCGCGCGCCGCCTCGTCACCGAGATGCGCGCGTACGAAGGTGGCGAGCCGGTTGTGGTCGGGGCGCCCCAGCTCCAGGTGGATGCACCGGCGCATCAGCGGGGCCGGGAAGTCGCGCTCCCCGTTGCTGGTGAGCACGACGAACGGGAAGGCACGGCAGCGCACCCGGCCGTCCCGCACCCGGACCTTCACCCCGTCGGCGGTCAGCACCTCCGCCTCGCCGTCCGGCAGCCGGTCGGCGATGCGCTCCAGCTCGGGGATCGCGAACTCGCCCTCCTCCAGCACGTTCAGCAGGTCGTTGGGCAGGTCGATGTCGCTCTTGTCCAACTCGTCGATGAGCAGCACGCGCGGGGTGTCGGAGGGCAGCAGCGCGGTGCCGAGCGGTCCCAGCCGGATGTAGCTGCCGATGCCCTCGACCGCGCCCGGCGAGCCCGCCGCCGACCCGAACCCGCCCTGCGCGGCGATCTGCACGTCCTGGAGCCGGGCGATCGCGTCGTAGTGGTACAGCCCGTCCTGGAGCGCGGAACGGCTGACGATCGACCAGCGCAGCACACTGCCGAGGCCGAGTTCGTACGCCACCGAGTGGGCGAGCGTGCTCTTGCCCGCGCCGGGGCTGCCCGTGACGAGCAGGGGGCGGCGCAGATAGAGCGCCGCGTTGATCATCTCCAGCTCCTCGGCGCCCGGCCGGTGCAGTTCCGCCAGATGCCGGTGCGCGCCGAGCCTGCGGTCCTGGGACCCGTCGCCGGAGCCGGCCGCGTCCCGGCTGGTGAAGTCCCGCCAGGGGGGCGGGTCGGGCAGCCGCTCGATCCCCTCGTGCGGTTCGCCGGCGCCTCGGTAGATGAGCCACTCACTGGATTCGGTCATGATCCGGTCCTCGTCACTCGTCCACCGCCGCGGCCGTCCGAACGTGCTTCACGTTATCCATCCTGGAGGTGCCTGGTAAGGGGCCGTCCAGCCCCGCGGGCGGGTGGATTCAAGGGGGGCTCAAGGGGCCTCCAGCAGGTCTCCGGTTCCGGGCAGCGGCTGGTGGGGATCGTCGTACAGGAGGGCGACGCCGTCGGCCCAGAACGACTCCGTGCGGCCCGCGCGCAGCCGCATCCGGAGATCGTGCACGGCCTCCGGCAGGTACTGCGCGCTCGGTGGCTCGGCGATCCCGTCGATGGTGCCGCGGTGGAACTCCCCGCAGACCGCGTCGGCCCGGCCGCGCCGCCGGCGCCACAGGGCCACGCCGTAGCCGCCGAGCACGATCCGGGCGAGCGCCTCCGCGTCGTCCTCGTAACGGAGGTCGCCGTAACGGCAGAGCACCGGGACGGTCCCGTGCGACAGGGCGCGCAACTGCTCCACGGTGGGTACGGGTTTGCGCAACCCCTCGTCGCAGTCCAGGACTTCGGCCTTGGCGCGGTGCGCGTGCAGCCATCGCCACCGGGCCCGGCGCTCCGCGTCCAGGTCGTCCGGATCCTCCAAGTCGTCGGCGCCGTCCGCCTCGTCGGCTTCGGCCGTGCCGTCCGGTTCTCGCCCGCCGTACGCGCCGAACGCCTCGTCGGGCAGCAGGTCGCGGTCGGCGCAGCGCACGACGACCGGCCGCAGCGCGCCCAACGGCTCCTGCCCTGGCGCGAGTTGCCAGTTGTCGACCTCCAGGCCGAGCAGCGCGTGCGGCAGCGCCACCTGGAGGAGCGCGGGCCTGCCGGGCTCGTCGCAGTGCCGGAAGGCCTCCGCGAGCGGGCCGGCCAGATGTGCGGGCAGGTCGGCCAGCGGAGTGCGTTCGGCCTCGTGCAGCCGGACCACCTCGCCGCCCGGCGCGGCCACGGAGACCGACCAGTCGCAGCGGTCCGGCTCCCAGCCGCGCCGCACCAGTTCGAGCAGGGCGGAGGGCCGGGCCACACTGCCGACGGAACGGGCACGCGCGCGTGCGTGGGGCCCACCCCGCCGGTGCTGGCCGCGCCCGCCGGTACCGTCCGCCGGACGGACGCCGCCGGAGACCGTGTCGGGGGCGTCGCGCTCCGCCTCGTCCCGTCGGCGCAGCCGATCGATCCGCTGCTCGGCGAGACCGGACCGGTAACGGGCGCCGAGCCGCTGCGCCGCCTGCCACACCCAGACCCACAGCGCCTTCTCGGCGTCCGGGGTGCTGGGCACGACGAACGGGCGCGGAGCGGACATCGCGCGCATCGCGTAGTCGAGGACGAGTTCCAGTGCCCCGTCGTCACTCGCGCTCTCGTACAGCGCTCCGAGCCCGTCGCGCCAGCCGCGGGGCGCGGGCAGCGGGGTGAGGGCCTGGAAGTCGGGGAGGGAGTCGAGGATGTCCAGCAGGCCGCGGGTGCTCTCGGGCGGCGGGAGCTCGGCGAGCCGGCCCAGCAGCTGGATCCGCTCGTCCGGGCTGAGGGTGCGGCCCGGCCGCGCGCCGAGCCTGCCCTGTACGTCGGTCCAGGTCTGGCGCCGGGAGGCCGGGTGACGCTGCCGGTCGCGGTGGTAGCGGTCGTGGGCGTGGAAGACCGCCTGGTAGAGGTCGCTGTGTTCGGCCGGCACCGCCTCCGCGGCGACCCGCAGGGTGCGCAGCTGTTCGATCCCGGTGGACGTGCCGCCGGGCCGGTGGTCCGAGCGCGCCTTCAGTACGCCGATCACCTCGCCGCGCTCGGGATCGATCACCGGACCGCCCGAGACGCCGTACGGCAGGTCGTTGTCGCCCAGCCGCATCTGCACGTCCGAGGACCAGCCGCCGATGGTGCCCTGCACGGTGAGCGTGCCGTCCAGGACCTGCAGACGGCCCTCGTTCTCGGTCCAGCCGGCGTACAGCACCCGGCCCTCGCCGTAGTAGGCCGCCGGACGCTCGGAGACGTACACGCACTCGTGGTCGTCGACGGGTTCGGTGAGCTGGACGAGGGCGAGGTCCGGGGCGGGCCAGTTGCCCGCGGGCAGGGGCCGTCCGGCGCGGTCCGTCCGGCCGGCCGGGTCGGCCCGGTCGGGAAGGGTCGCCACCACCCGGCCGGGGGCGGTGGCCGTGCCCCGCCCCGGTGCCGTCTCATACACCACCGCGACCTCGCCCCCCTCCCCGCCGCAAGCCACATGTGCGCAGGTCAGAACCCAGTTCGGGGCGACGAAGAAGCCACTCCCGAGGAACGTGTCGGGCTCCTCCAGGGCATACCCGACGACCGGGCGATGAATGCGTACGGTCGCCGCCACGACGAGTCCACGCAGCGCACGACGGGCCGCATCGAACGCGTTCGATGCGCCCGGGGCGTGCCCGCCCGTCATCCCGCGCCCCCGCCCACGGTGCCGTCGGCGCCCCCGTGCATCGGCGCGCCGGGGGACGCGCCCGCGCGCCGGACCCCGTCCTCACCGGACGATGAGCCGTCCCGCGCGCGGGAGTCCGCGCCGGGGCGCGCCGACGGCGGTGCGTCGAGGTCGGGTGGCCCGCCGTTCCAGGTGAGCGTGACCGTGATGCCGGCCTTGGCCTCCCCGTCGGCGAGCAGACCCACCACCTTCCCGGCCTTGGCGGTCAGCTCGATGCCGAACTCGACGCTCACCTCGTCGGGCCGCACCGCGCGCAGCGGTTCCGCCAGCGACCGCGCGACCCCCGTGACGAGCGCGTGCAGGCTCTCCACGCTCGCCTCCACCCGCTCGGCGAACCCGGTGTCGCTGTACGACAGCCGACCGGACGGCGCGGCCAGCTCCCCCGCCCCCGAGATCCGGGCCCAGACGGGCGTCCCGTCCGGCAGCGCGATGCGCGCCACCCGCGTCATGTCCTCACCACTCATGGCACTCCCCCGTCGTCCCCAGCCCCCCGGTCCCGCCCGTCGGTGCGCGGGCCGGCCGCGGGGTTCCGATCGCACGAGGGTCCTGGCGACCCGCGGGACGCCGTCCCCCTGCGCCTATCCTTTTCCTGTCCCCTCCCCACCGGAGAGCGGATCTCTTCCTCCCCTCGCAGGAACAAGGGTCCTTCCCCCGAGGGGGGATCCCTATCCCTGCGACCGACCCACGGAGCACGATCCATGTACTTCACCGATCGCGGAATCGAGGAACTCGAGAAGCGGCGCGGCGAGGAGGAGGTCACCTTCGAGTGGCTCGCCGAGCAGCTGCGGACGTTCGTCGACCTGAATCCGGACTTCGAGGTGCCGGTGGAGCGGCTGGCGACCTGGCTGGCGCGGCTGGACGACGAGGACGACGAGTAGGCGGTGCACGGCTGTTCGCGTGGAGGGGCGCCCCGAGGGCGCCCCTTTTGCGTGCGTGCGGTGATCACCGGAACGGGTGCCTTGACTTTCACCGTCCGCGATATATCGTGTTTTACGGGAGACGCGATATGGCGTGTCGTGTCGCCGCCGTGGAGGAGGTCCGCACCATGTCCGAGTGGTCCGTCGCCGAGCCGAGGAAGCTCTCCTTCGACGAGCCCGTGAGCGAACTGCGCGTGCGCATCGTCGACGGCACCGTGAACGTCGTGGGGACCGACGAGGGCCCCGCCCGCCTGGAGGTCTCGCGGATCGAGGGACCGCCCCTGGTGGTGAGCCACCGCGGCGGGAGCCTGACGGTGGCGTACGAGGACCTGCCCTGGAAGGGCTTCCTGAAGTGGCTCGACCGCAAGGGCTGGCGGCGCAGCGCCGTGGTCTCGCTGGCCGTGCCCGCCGGTACCCGCGTGGAGGTGGGCGTGGTCAGCGCCGCCGCGGTGGTCTCCGGCATCGAGGGCCGGGCCGAGGTGAAGGGGGTCAACGGGGACACGACCCTGGTGGGGCTCGCGGGTCCGGTACGCGCGGACACCGTCTCCGGGAGTGTGGAGGCCCAGGCCCTCACCGGCGACCTGCACTTCAACTCCGTGTCCGGCGACCTGACCGTGGTCGAGGCGGGCTCCTCCGTGAAGGCCGACTCCGTGAGCGGGTCGATGATCGTCGACCTCGATCCCACGAGCCGCCCCACGACCATCGACCTGACCAGCGTCTCGGGCGAGATCGCCATCCGGCTGCCCCATCCGGCGGACGCGCGGGTGGAGGCGAACACCGCGAGCGGCTCGGTCTCCAACGCCTTCGAGGACCTCCGGGTCAGCGGCCAGTGGGGCGCCAAGCGCATCACCGGCCGGCTGGGCGCGGGCAACGGCAGCCTGAAGGCGACGACGGTCACCGGCTCGATCGCCCTGCTGCGGAGGCCCCCGACGGAAGACGGGCCGGTCGCCCCGACGGCCGACGCGGAAGACGCGGACGACGCGTGGCACGAAGAGCGGAAGACGCCGGAGACACGGGAGACGCGGGAGACGAAGACGGCGACCGACGCCCCGGAGCAGACACCGACGCCGGCGGCGGAACCGGGAGCGGCGGCAGCGGCGGAACCGGCCCCGGCCCCGGCGGCCGGTCCGGAGGGTGAAGCGCGCTCGGGCCGGCCCGCCGACTCGGGGGACAATGCCGTTTCCGGCCCGGGCGGCGAGAGCTACTCCGGCGACCCGGCCGACAGCACGACCGACAAGAAGGTGCTCTGACATGCCTCCCGTCTTCGCCCACGGCCGTCTCCGCCTCTACCTGCTGAAGCTGTTGGACGAAGCGCCGCGCCACGGCTACGAGGTGATCCGCCTCCTCGAAGAGCGCTTCCAGGGGCTCTACGCGCCGTCGGCGGGCACGGTCTACCCCCGGCTGGCCAAGCTGGAGGCCGAGGGACTGGTCACCCACACCAGCGAGGGCGGCCGCAAGGTCTACGCCATCACCGACGCGGGCCGGGCCGAACTGGCGGACCGCAGCGGCGAACTGGTCGACCTGGAGCTGGAGATCCGCGAGTCGGTCGCCGAGCTGGCCGCCGAGATCCGGGCCGACGTACGCGGCGCGGCGGGCGACCTGCGGCGCGAGATGCGGGCGGCGGCCACCGAGGCCCGCCGGAGCACCGGGGCGAGCACCGGGACGGGCTCCACGGACCCGGGCGAGCACGGTGAGTACGGGGAGTACGGCGACAAGGAGTCGTGGCGCGCCGCCAAGGAGGAGATGCGCCGCGTCAAGCAGGAGTGGAAGGAACAGGCGCGCCGGGCCAAGGACGAGAGCCGCCGCGCCCGCGAGGAGGCCCAGCGGGCCCGCCGCCAGGCCAAGGAGGCGCAGGAACGGGCCAGCACCCAGGCCCAGGAAGAGGTGCAGCGCATCGCCCGCCGGGTCCAGGAACAGGTCCAGGACCACTTCTCCCGGGGCGACTGGCCCACCGGCGTCCGCGAGGGCCTGACGGAACTCGCCAAGGAGTTCTCGGACTTCGGCAGGGAGTACGGCAGGGACTTCGGCTTCGGCCGCACCAGCACGACGGGCTCGACGGGTTCGACGAGCTCGACGGGCTCGACAACGACGGCTGACTCGACGGCCACCACACGCCCCGAGGACTCCCGCACCCAGGAGGACTCCCGTACCCCGGAGGACTCCCGCGCCGCCGCGTACTCCCGCACCCAGGAGGACTTCCCCGCCGAGTACGAACCGACCTGGGCCCACGAGGACACCGGCGGCGATCCGGCCCGCGATCTGGACCGCCTGCTCGACCGCTTCCGGGACGACATCCGGGACGCGGCCCGCGACCACGGCGTCACCGGAGATCAACTCCGCGAGGCGCGCCGCCACCTGTCCACGGCGGCGGCGCACATCGGGGTGATCCTGCGAGCGCCGAAGCCCTGACGCTCCGGCGCCGCCACAAGGCGGACGGACGGCAGGCGGCAGACGGCAGACGGCAGACGGCAGACGGCAGACGGCAGACGGCAAACTGTGAGCGGCGAGCGGCGCGAGCGACGCAGGCCGCGAGCGGCAGTCAGGCCCGCTCAGCCGGCCTTGGCCTCGGCCGTGGTCCCGGGCTCGCCTCCTCGGCTGTCGCCGTACAGCACCCGGGTGAGGGACGCGTGGGTGACACCGTGGTCGGCGAGGATCTCCGCGGGGACCCCACGTCGAGTGGTGAGGGCGATCAGCAGATGCTCGTCGCCGATGTGCCGCTCGCCGTGGGAGACGGCGACGCGCAGGGTGCCGGTGAGCAGGTCCTTGGCCCCGCGGCTGAACGGCCGCCGCCCGGACCTTCCGCCGAAGAGGCCACCCCGGCCGGCGGCGGCCAGCGCTCCTTCGCCGTGCGTCTCCTCGACCCGGGACACGATCTGCGACAGGTCGATGCCCAGCCCGGACAGGGCGTCCGCGTCGGCCCGGGAGAGTCCGCCGCGGCGGCGCGTCTCGTCCAGGTCCCGCACCAGCCCCGCCCGTCCACCGGGCGGCAGACCGAGCGAGGCCAGCGCGAAGGAACCACGACCGCCCTCCCGGTCGAGCAGGGAGAGCAGTACATGTGTCTCCTCGACCCGCGCCGCCCCCTCCCGCTCGGCGTGCCCCACCGCGCCCTCGACCACGGCACGGGCGTCCTTCGTGAACCGCTCGAACATCAATGCCTCCCGTACTTCTTGTGCACGGCCTGCCTGCTGACTCCGAGCTCCGCGGCGATCTCCTGCCACGACCAGCCCTGATTGCGCGCACTGCGCACCTGCACCGCCTCCAGCTGTTCCAGCAGCCGGCGCAGTGCGGCGACGGCGCGCAGTCCGACCCGTGGATCACGGTCTCCGGCGCGCTCGGCGAGATCCGTTGCTTCGGTCATGACGTCAACTTACGTTGACACGTACGCCATGTCAACCAAAGTTGACGCGCACCGCATGCGAAAGGCGGGCCCGGACCTCCGGACCCGCCTGCCGGCCATGGCGGAAAGCGCGGCCTCGGCCTCGGCTGAGGACTCAGCCGAGGACTCAGCCGAGGACTCAGCCGTTGGTGAGCACGATCTTGCCGAACTGATCACCGGACGCGAGCCGTTCGAAGCCCTCACGGGCCCGGTCGAGCGGCAGCACCTCGTCGATGACGGGGCGCACGCCGGTGGCGGCACAGAAGGAGAGCAGGTCCTCCAGTTCGTCCTTGGTGCCCATGGTGGAGCCGACGACCTTCAGCTCCAGGAAGAAGATCCGGGTCAGCTCGGCATGCGAGGGCCGGTCACCGCTGGTGGCGCCGGAGATGACGAGCGTGCCGCCGGGCCGCAGGGACTTCACCGAGTGCGACCAGGTGGCCGCGCCGACGGTCTCGATGACGGCGTCCACCCGCTGCGGCAGCCGCGCACCCGGCTCCACCGCCTCGACGGCGCCGAGCTCCAGGGCCCGCTTCCGCTTGGCCTCGTCCCTGCTGGTGGCGAAGACCCGCAGCCCGGCCGCCCGGCCCAGCACGATGGCCGCCGTGGCGACACCGCCGCCGGCGCCCTGGACGAGGACGGAGTCACCGGGCCGTACCCCCGCGTTGGTGAAGAGCATGCGGTACGCCGTCAGCCAGGCCGTGGGCAGACAGGCGGCCTCCGCGAAGGAGAGCTCCTTGGGCTTGGGCAGGATGTTCCAGGTCGGCACGGCGACCTGCTCGGCGAAGGTGCCCTGGTACCTCTCGGTGAGGATGGAACGAGGCTCGTCGGGTCCGACACCGTGCCCGGTCTGCCCGATGACGGAGTGCAGGACGACCTCGTTGCCGTCCTCGTCGACCCCGGCGGCGTCGCAGCCGAGGATCATCGGCAGTCGGCCCTCGGGGAGTCCGACGCCCCGGAGCGACCAGAGATCGTGATGGTTGAGGGAGGCGGCCCTGACATGGACGGTGCTCCAGCCAGGCCGGGCCTCGGGGGCCGGGCGCTCCCCCAACTCCAGGCCGGAAAGCGGCTGGTCGCGGTCGATTCGGGCGGCGTAGACGGCGAACATGCAGCCGACGATAGGGTCCGCCGACGGCAAGCGAAACCGGACGCCACTGTGAGACATACCCTCTTGCGCTCCCGCCCCCACGGCACCGCCCGACCACCGGCCGGCTACATCCAGCCCGCCCCAGGCCGCAGATCGAACACCGGCCGGGCATATCCGAGCCACCCCACGGCGCCGATCGAGCACCGCTCGGGTACATCCAGCCCGCCCCACGGCACCGATCAAGCACCGGTCGGCAAAACCAGCCCGCCCCAGGCCGCAGATCGAGCACCGGCCGGGAAAAACCAGCCCGTCCCAGGTCGCCGATCAAGCACCGGCCGGGAAAAACCAGCCCGTCCGGCGATTGAGGACGAGGCCCGTTCAGGGCCGAAGCAGGGGTACGGGGGCGGCAGCCCCCGGGGACGGCGCCTCGTCATCACCCGATCGGGCGGGCGGGTGGGCAAAAAAAGGTGGCCCCGCCGAAACCGACGGGGCCACCCACAGTCACGCGTCAGCGACGAGCAACCCCTTCGGCACGAGCAGCCGCGGCAACCGCCGCGGTCACCGCAGGAGCAACCCGCTCGTCGAACGGCGACGGAATCACGTAGTCCGCCGCGAGATCGTCACCGACGACCCCCGCCAGCGCCTCGGCCGCCGCGATCTTCATGCCCTCGGTGATCCGGGACGCCCGCACCTGAAGCGCGCCCGCGAAGATCCCCGGGAACGCCAGCACGTTGTTGATCTGGTTGGGGAAGTCCGACCGCCCGGTCGCGACGACGGCCGCGTACTTGTGGGCGACGTCCGGGTGCACCTCGGGCGTCGGGTTGGCCATGGCGAAGACGAACGCGCCCTTCGCCATCGAGGCCACCGCCTCCTCCGGGACCGTACCGCCGGAGACGCCGATGAAGACGTCGGCGCCCGCCAGCGCCTGCTCCAGCGAGCCGCTCAGCCCGGCCTTGTTGGTGAACCCGGCCACCTCGCGCTTGACGTCGGTGAGGTCCGCGCGGTCCGCCGAGACGATGCCCTTGCGGTCGGTGACCGCGACGTCCCCGATGCCGGCCTCCACCAGCATCTTGGCGATGGCGACTCCGGCCGCGCCGGCGCCCGAGATGACCGCGCGCAGCTCGCCGATGCCCCGGCCGCTCAGCCGCGCCGCGTTGCGCAGCGCCGCCAGCGTCACGATCGCCGTGCCGTGCTGGTCGTCGTGGAAGACCGGGATGTCGAGCGCTTCCTGGAGCCGGCGCTCGATCTCGAAGCAGCGCGGCGCCGAGATGTCCTCCAGGTTCACACCGCCGAACGAGGGCGCGAGGCGCACCACGGTCTCGATGATCTCGTCCACGTCCGTGCAGGCGAGCGCGAGCGGAACCGCGTCCACACCGCCGAACTGCTTGAACAGAATCGCCTTGCCTTCCATGACCGGGAGGGAGGCCTCCGGGCCGATGTCACCGAGCCCGAGCACGGCCGTGCCGTCGGTGACGACGGCGACGACGGACGACTTCCACGTGTAGTCGTTCACCAGCTCCGGACGCTCCGCGATCGCGGTGCACACGCGCGCGACGCCGGGAGTGTAGGCGAGGGACAGGTCGTCCTTGTCGCGAACCGGGACGGTGGCCTGCACGGCCATCTTTCCGCCGCGGTGCAGCGCGAACACCGGGTCGAACGAGTCGAGGGGCTCCGCACCGCCCTCCTTGCCCGTTCGGTCGGCGCTCTCGCTGCGAGGATTGACGATCTCCGCTGCCACTGTGTCTTACCCCTTAGGTCTGCATGGTTTGAGGGTGGCCACTCCTGATTGAGAAGTGGGCGGGCATCGCGCGGGTCCCAGAGGTGATGCGTAACGGGCGCCTGCGCGTCGGGCGCGCCGCACACGCGCCCTGAGCCCCGGATGAGGGGTGTAAAAATCCTTCTTACCGGACGGAGACCACAGCCGACGAGTCCATTCCGTGCAAGGTCACATGGCTCACTCTGTGGACCTTGGACAGCGGTCACCTTGAGTGACATGACTCATGCGCGAAGTCTCGCCAAGCTCCCGAGAACCCTTGACACGGGCTCAGGTCGGCGAACAGGGCGCGCGCCGAGCGAGCGCATCATGAGATCAACCGAAGATCTTTCGGCCGGAACGGGAGATTCCCGCAGATGGTCCGGCTCCGCCCGGTCGTGATGTACCGGACTGATGCGGTTCGGGGGTCGCCCGTTATCCGATTTTGACATGGCTGGCCCCCTGAATGGCGTAGTCCGAATGGCAAGATGCCGTAATCACACGAGGTCGCGACACCCGAAGGTGTGTGTTGTCGTCGACTCATCGGCATTTGTCGACCCATCGGCATCTCCATCCACTCGCCGGAGGAATCCACCATGACCGCAAGCTCCACCCGACGCACGACCGCCGCGCGAACCCGCCTGGCAGCGGTCGGATCCCTCGCGGTCGCGGGCGCCTTGCTGCTCACCGCCTGCGGAGACCAGACCGAGGGCGGCGGCAGCTCCTCCGAGTCGTCGAGCGGCGCCGACAAGGCTCCCCTCTTCTCGAAGCTCCCGGCCGACATCCAGAAGGCGGGTGTCATCAAGGTCGGCACCAACGCCGAGTACGCCCCGATGGAGTCCGTCGAGGGCGGCAAGATCGTGGGCGTCGACCCCGACATCGCCGCCGCGCTCGGCAAGCAGCTCGGCGTCGACTTCCAGTTCACCTCGGGCGGCTTCGACACCCTGATCACGGCGGTCAACACCGGCCGCTACGACGTCGCCATGTCGTCGATCACGGACAACAAGCAGCGCCAGGAGGGTCTGGACGACAGCGGCAAGAAGCTCGGCACGGGTGTCGACTTCGTCGACTACTTCACCGCCGGCACGGCCATCTACGTCCAGAAGGGCAACCCCAAGGGCATCAAGACCATCGACGACCTCTGTGGTCAGACGGTCGCGGTGCAGCGGGGCACCACCTACGAAGAGGCCCTCCAGGCGCAGTCCAAGACCTGTACCGAGGGCGGCAAGAAGGCCCTCAAGATCGAGTCCTTCGAGAACGACACCGAGGCCCAGACCCGCGTGAAGTCCGGCGGCGCCGTGGCCGGCGTCAACGACTACCCGGTGGCCGTGGACATGGCCCGCAAGGCGGGCAACGGCAACACCTTCGAGGTTCTCGACAAGCAGTACGAGGCCGCTCCGTTCGGCATCGTCGTCAACAAGAAGAACACCCAGCTGCGTGACGCCCTGAAGGAGGCCGTCGACGCGATCATCAAGGACGGCTCCTACCAGAAGGTGCTGGAGAAGTGGGGCGCCGAGAGCGGCGCGATCAAGGCCTCCGCGATCAACGGCGGCAAGTGATCCACCCGCACCTCTCGAAGTCTTCGAAGGGCAGTCCCCATGACTGACAAGCTCGACAAGTCCTCCGCGGGCGGCGCACCACCCGAGGACACCCCGCCGGTGGCCGGGGACTCGGCGTTCTCCGGCCCGCCGGAGGCCATCAAGGCCATCCCGGTGCGCCACTACGGCCGCTGGGTCAGCGCCGTGATCGTCATCGTGCTCCTGGCGCTGCTGGTCAACGCCTTCGCGAACGGCGACATCCAGTGGGACACGGTCGGCGACCAGCTGTTCAACTCGACCGTCATCGCGGGCGCCGGGCGCACCCTGCTGATCAGCGTCCTGTCCATGGTGCTGGGCGTGGTCCTGGGTGTGCTGCTGGCCGTGATGCGGCTGTCGAAGAACCCGGTGACCAGCACGGTCGCGTGGCTGTACATCTGGTTCTTCCGCGGCACCCCGGTGTATGTGCAGCTGCTGATGTGGTTCAACCTGGCACTGATCTTCCCCGTCCTGAACCTCGGTCCGATCTACAAGGACGAGATGACGGACGTCATGACGCCGTTCATGTGCGCCCTGCTCGGACTCGGTCTCAACGAGGCCGCGTACATGGCGGAGATCTGCCGGGCCGGCCTGCTGGCCGTGGACGAGGGACAGACCGAGGCCTCGCACGCGCTCGGCATGAGCCACGGCAAGACGCTGCGCCGGATCGTCATCCCGCAGGCGATGCGGGTGATCGTGCCGCCGACCGGCAACGAGTTCATCAACATGCTGAAGACCTCGTCGCTGGTGTACGTGGTGACGTACAACGAACTGCTCCGCTCGACCTCGGTGATCGGCTCCTCGTCGTTCGCCGTGATGGAGCTGCTGTTCGTCGCCTCCATCTGGTACCTGGTCATGACCAGCATCTTCAGCGTCTTCCAGTACTACCTGGAGCGGTACTACGCCCGCGGTTCGAGCCGCAGCCTCCCGCCCACGGTCTTCCAGAAGATCCGGGCGAACCTGCTCTCGATCGGCCGCGAAAGGAGTGCGTCATGACCGCGATGGTGAAGGCCGAGGGCGTTCACAAGTCCTTCGGCGCGGTCGAGGTCCTGAAGGGCATCGACCTGGAGGTCAAGAACGGCGAGGTGTTCTGCCTCATCGGCCCCTCCGGCTCCGGCAAGAGCACGTTCCTCCGGTGCATCAACCATCTGGAGAAGATCAACGCCGGACGGCTGTACGTCGACGGCGAGCTGGTCGGCTACCGCCAGAAGGGCGACAAGCTGTACGAGCTCAAGGACAGCGAGGTCGCGCTGAAGCGCCGGGACATCGGCATGGTGTTCCAGCGGTTCAACCTGTTCCCGCACATGACGGCGGCCGACAACGTCATCGAGGCCCCGGTCCAGGTCAAGGGCATCAGCAAGGCCAAGGCGAAGGAGCGCGCGAAGGAGCTTCTGGACCGCGTCGGCCTCGCCGACAAGGCGGGGAGCTACCCCTCGCAGCTCTCCGGCGGCCAGCAGCAGCGCGTCGCCATCGCCCGCGCCCTGGCGATGGACCCGAAGCTGATGCTGTTCGACGAGCCGACCTCGGCGCTCGACCCGGAGCTGGTCGGTGACGTCCTCGACGTCATGCGCGACCTGGCCGAGTCCGGCATGACGATGGTCGTCGTCACCCATGAGATGGGCTTCGCCCGCGAGGTCGGCGACAGCCTGGTCTTCATGGACGGCGGGGTGGTCGTGGAGTCCGGCAACCCGCGCGACGTCCTGACCAATCCGCAGCACGAGCGGACGCAGGCGTTCCTGTCCAAGGTGCTGTAGCGGCACGGCGAACGAGGAGCACGGGAAAGGGGCGGTACGGGATTCCCGTACCGCCCCTTTCCGCCGTTCGGGACGTATCAGCGCCGGCTGGCTTGTTCCCGCCGGTCCGCGGGCGCGGTCACCTCAACGCCAGCAACAGGGTGTCGGAGGGTGACGCCCACACCGGCCGAGCCTCGCTGAAGCCCTGTTCGAGCAGCACGCGAGCGTGCCAGGAGGCGGAGGGCATGTCGCCGTCCGCGTGCTCGCCGTAGATCTCGAAGCGGCGGGCGGTCGGCCCGGCGAGGACGGGGTCCTTGGCGGCGAGCTGCCACCATTCGGCCCAGTCGAGCACCCCGTCGGCCCTGGCCTGATCCATACGGGCGTGGCGCTGCGCGCGCTCCGCCGCGTTGATCCGGGGCGTCGTGTCATCGATCATGTGGTCCGCGTTCATGAAGACACCGCCGTCGCGGACGAGTTCCGCGACCTGACCGTAGAGGGCGGCGAGGGGCTCGCTGTGCAGCCAGTGCAGGGCCGTGGCGGTCAGGACGGAGTCGTACGCGTCGTACGGCAGCCGGGCCGGCCAGTCCGGGTCCTTGAGGTCGGCCGTCACGAAGGTGACGCGGTCGTCGCCCTCGAAGGTGCCCTCGGCGATGGCGAGGAGCGCCGGGTCGAGGTCGACGCCGGTGCTGGTCGCGCCGGGGAGGCGGGCGAGCAGCCGGGCGGTGACGGTGCCGGTGCCGCAGGCGAGGTCGAGGACGCGCGGGGCGGGCCCGACGAGCCCCTCGACCATGTCGAGCATGATCCGGAAGCGCTCCTCGCGGTCGGGCATGTACCACTCCTGCTGGCGGTCCCAGCTCCGCTGCCAGGCGGCCCAGTCGGCCCGGTCGACGCCGCTCGTGGCACCGCTCGTGGCACCGTTCGCGGCACTGACCGTGGCACCGTTCGCGGCACTGACCGTGGCACCGTTCGCGGCACTGGCCCCGGCGCCGTTCGTGGTCGTCTGCGCGTCCGTCATCGCAACCCTCCGCCGCATTCGTCGCGTAATACCCTGGAAGCACGAACGGCCGTTACCCCGCCCGCATCCCGACCATAGAGCGCCCTCGTAAGGACTACAAGTGGAACTGGCCTATTACTCGGATTACGCCGTGCGCCTCGTCAACAGCGAGGAACCGGCCCGGGGCAAGGACGCGCTGACCTCGGTCGAGGCCGTCCGCGCCCTCTTCGGCGGCAACCAGTCGGCGGGCCGTCGGGCCACCGACGCGGACGTCACCCGGTTCCGCTCGGTCCGGGCCCGCCTGCGCGCGGTCTTCGAGGCGGCCGACGGCGGCAACGAGACCCTCGCGGTGGACCTGCTGAACTCGCTCCTGCTGGAGTTCCCGGTGAGCCCGCAGATCTCCGGCCACGACTTCCGCGACGACGACGGCCGCCCGCTGTGGCACATGCACCTGGCCGACCACCCGTCGAACGCGACGGCGGGCTACGCGGCGATCGCCGCCATGGGCCTGGCGTTCCATCTCACCGAGTACGGCGTCGACCGCCTGGGCCTGTGCGAGGCAAGCCCCTGCCGCAACGCCTACCTCGACACCTCGACCAACCGCTCCCGGCGCTACTGCTCCGACCGCTGCGCCACCCGCGCCAACGTGGCCGCCTACCGCGCCCGCAAGCGCCTGGAGGCGGACCGCACGGCCAGCACCGGCCTGGCCGCCGACAGCGCCCAGCGGGCCACCGCCAGCGGCGAGCGCTGACCGGGCTTCAGCGGGCGGTAGCGCAGCCGCACCTTGCCCAGGATCAGCTCGTCGGGGACGGTCCCGTAGTCGGTGCTGTCGCCGCCGGCGTAGGTGTTGTCCCCGCGGACCCACCACCCGCCCTCGCGGCGCTCCGCGGCCCGCTTGACGACCAGCAGGTCCTGCTGGAACGGATGCCGCAGCACGATCACGTCACCGGCCCGGACCCGGGCCCCGTACTGCACCAGCAGCCGGTCCCCCTGGTACAGCGTGGGCACCATGGACGGGCCGGTCACCTCGGCCAGTCCGAAGAGCGCGGCGGCCCTCGCGCTCTCGGTCTCCTGCGACAGCTCCGGCATCGCCGGCACCTCCCCGGTCTGTTCCTCCACCAGTCTCAGTCTGACCCCGGACTTTTGTCCTAAGCCCATGGGGGCACTCGCGAAAAGCCGTCTCCCAGGGAGTAATGTCCCACCTGAGAAGACGATCACGAGGAAGGAACGCTCCATGCTTTCCCGCCTGTTTGCCCCCAAGGTCAAGGTCAGCGCACACTGCGACCTGCCCTGCGGTGTGTACGACCCGGCCCAGGCCCGCATCGAGGCGGAGTCGGTGAAGGCCGTCCAGGAAAAGATTGCCGCCAACGACGACCCGCACTTCCAGGCGCGCGCCACCGTCATCAAGGAACAGCGTGCCGAGCTCGCGAAGCACCACGTCTCCGTGCTGTGGAGCGACTACTTCAAGCCCCCGCACTTCGAGAAGTACCCCCAGCTGCACCAGCTGGTCAACGACACCCTGAAGGCCCTGTCGGCCGCCAAGGCCTCGACGGACCCGAAGACCGGCGAGAAGGCCCTGGAGCTCATCGCCGAGATCGACAAGATCTTCTGGGAGACCAAGAAGGCCTGATCTTCACCCGGGCCGCCCGTCCTGCGCTTGCGCCGGTCGCCACGCCCACCTGTCCGCACCCGGTCCATGGGCCGCCGAGCTCGGCGTACCCCACGGTCCGGGTGCGGTCTCCTTTTCCGCCCCTCCCGGACGTCGCCCCGCGTGCGATGCTGGCCCCGTGACCCTCGAGGACCTGAGACGGCTGCGGCAGGCACGCGACCGGATGGACCGTGAGTACGCGGAGCCGCTCGACGTCGCCGGGCTCGCGCGCACCGCGCTGATGTCCCCGGGCCACTTCCAGCGCAGCTTCCGCGAGGCCTACGGCGAGACGCCCTACGGCTACCTCATGACCCGGCGGGTCGAGCGCGCCAAGACCCTCCTGCGCCGCGGCGACCTGACCGTGACGGAGGTCTGCATGGCGGTGGGCTGCACCTCGCTCGGCTCGTTCAGCTCCCGCTTCACCGAACTCGTCGGCGAGACCCCGAGCGCGTACCGGGCGCGGTCGCACGAGGCCGGCGCGGTGATCCCGTCCTGTGTGGCCCGGACGTACACCCGCCCGCGGCGCGGCCGGCCCACCTAGGCTGGACGCCATGGACCTCAAACTCCACCAGTGTTTCGTCGCTGTCGACGACCACGACAAGGCCCTGCACTTCTACGTCGAGGTGCTCGGTCTCGAAGTGCGCAACGACGTCTCCTTCGAGGGGATGCGGTGGGTGACCGTCGGGTCACCGCTCCAGCCGGACGTGAACCTCGTACTGGAGCCGCCGGGCGCGAACCCGGACTTCTCCCCCGCCGACCGGGAGGCGATGGCCCGGCTGCTCGCCAAGGGGGTGCTGCGCGGGGTCATCTTCACCACCGCCGACTGCGACGCGCTGCACGCGCGGGTGCGGGAGGCCGGCGTCGAGGTGCTCCAGGAGCCGACGGACCAGCCCTACGGGGTGCGCGACTGCGCGTTCCGGGACCCGGCGGGCAACATGCTGCGCTTCATGGAGCGGACCGGATGAGCCGACCGATCCGCTGGGCCTACGCCTTCGTCGACCGGCCCGCCGGCGGCTTCGCGCGGGCGTGCGACTTCTGGACCACCGCCACGGACATGTCCCTGTCCGAACCCCGGGGCGGGGACGGGGAGTTCGTCACCCTGCTGGCGAAGGGCGCCGACGCCTGCGTGAAGGTCCAGGCGGTCACGGAAGGCGACGGCGGCGCGCATCTCGACCTCGCCGTCGAGGACGTGCCCGCTTTCGTCGCGGCGGCGCTGGAACTGGGCGCGGAGACGGCCGCGGCGCACGACGGCTGGGCCGTACTGCGCTCCCCGGCCGGGCAGTTGTTCTGCGCGGTGCCGTGGCAGGGGGAGTCCGTGCGGCCGCCCGTGGTGGCCGGCAGCCGTCTCGACCAGGTGTGCATGGACGTCCCGCCGTCCGCGTACGAGACCGAAGTCGGCTTCTGGAGCGCCCTGTTGCCCGACTGGTCGGCCCGGCCGGGCTCCCGGCCCGAGTTCCACGTGATCGAGCCGCCGCCGGGACTGCCGGTCCGTGTCCTGCTCCAGCGGCTCGACGAGGACGGCGCCGTCCGCGCCCATCTCGATCTGGCCTGCGGCCCGGACGTCGACGCCGTACGCGCCCGCCACGAGGGGCTCGGCGCGGTCCTCGTCGCCCGGCATCCCCACTGGACGGTGATGCGCGACCCGAGCGGCAGCCTGTACTGCCTGACCGGACGCGACGCGGAGACGGGCGGGCTGCCGGGCGGGCCGCCACGAGCCGGTTCCCGGACCACCGGACCGACGTCCGACCACTGACCCACCGGCTGACCCGCAGCCTGACCCACCGACCGACCCGCGGACCGACCGCGCGCCGCCGATCGGCGAACCGTCTACGGTCCCTCGCCCAGCGGCGCGCCCACCCGCAGGTTCCATCGTCCCGCCCGGCCGCTCAGGTCCACGGCGGTCAGCGGGCGGACGTCGAGGCGCCAGAAGGCCGGTTCGGGCAGGCCAAGCGCACGGATCAGCAGGGCTCGCACGACGTCGGGTTCCACCACGGCGGTCACCCGGCCCGGTACCCGGGCGATGTCCTCCAGCCAGGCGCCGGCCCGGTCGCACAGCGCCCGTACCGTCTCACCGCCGTGCGGGGCGTGTGCCGGGTCCGCCAGCCAGGACGCCACCGCGTCCGGCTCGGCGGCCGACACCTCGGTGAGCGTCCGGCCGCGCCAGCGGCCCACGTCGAGAGCGGCGGGCGCGGGTATCCGGGGCGCGGGCAGGCCCAGCGCCTCGGCGGTCTGCCGGCACCGGGCGGAGGGCGAGGCCGCCGAGCGGTCAGCGCCGGGCAACAGCGCCGCGGCCGACCGGGCCCGGCGCACCCCGATGTCGTCCAACTCGCAGCTGCCGTCGTCGAATCGCGCCTCGCGCAGGGCCGAAGTGATCGCCGGTGAGATCAAGGTCACTCGGCTGGTCATCGGTCTCGGTCTCCGCTCGGTGGGGTCAGGAGGTCGGGGCGGTCGGGGCCCCGGGCTCCTCTTCGGTCTCGGCGGCCTCGTGCCCGGTCTCGGCGGCATCGTGCCCGGTCTCGGCGGCCTCGTGTGCCGTCCCGGCGGCCTCGTGCCGGCCGCCCGGTTCCACGTACGCCTCGCACCGCGGGTTGTGACACGGGCCCGGCACCCAGCGCGGGACCCACGCGCCCAGCGTCTTGTGTCGCCGGACGACGGACTGCACAGGCTGCCCACAGGTGGGGCAGACGCGTTGTTCCCGGTCCATGCCCTACAGAGTAGGGCGGCCCGGACGCGAGCGCCCCCCGCCGTACGTCAGCGTTCCCTGCCGTACGTCCGTACGACCGCGCCGTTGCCGAAGGAGCGCACCCCGCCGAGGGTGAAGCGGGCGGCGTCGAAGCCGGCGCCGAACATCGGCATGCCGGTGCCGTAGACGACCGGGTAGGTCTTGATCACGAGCTCGTCGATCTCGTCGAACAGCTCGCCGGCGATACGGGAGCCGCCGCACAGGTAGATGTCGAGGCCGCCGTCCTCCGCCTTCAGCTCGCGGACCTTGTCGAGCAGGCCGTCCGCGATGATCTCGACGTCCGGGGAGGGCGACGCACCGAGGGTGCGCGAGGCGACGTACTGGCGCAGGTGCGCGTACGGGCTGACGACGCCCTCCTTGAGCGCCAGGTCGTAGCTGGCCCGGCCCTGGACGATCGTGTCGAACCTCTTGTTCGCCAGGTCGTCGACGCCGAGCGCCCGGCGGCCTCGGGTCGGCACGGTCTCCGGATAGTCCGCCTTCAGGAAGCCGAGGAACTCCTCGTCGACGTAGGGGAACATCGCCGCGGCGTCGCCGTTCACGTCTCCGATGAAGCCGTCGACGGAGCAGGCGATGAAGTACGTGAGCTTTCGCAAGTGGGGGCTCTTTCCGTAGGCTGCTTCCGAACCACTCCAGTTGTAGTACTTCAGTTGTAGTGGTTGCAAGCGGGTTTCCCGGTGTTTCGGGAAACGGAGCCAAGTGAGAGAGAAGGTTCCGCATGGCCGGAAATCCGGAGCGCCGGGCGGCCCTGGTGGACGCCGGGGTGGAGGTGCTCGCGCGTGAGGGCGCGCGAGGGCTCACGTTCCGCGCGGTGGACTCGGCGGCGGCGGTGCCGGTGGGCACCGCCTCCAACTACTTCACCGGGCGCGACGACCTGCTGCGGCAGATCGACGCCCGGCTGCACGTCCGGCTGGCGCCCGACCCCGAGGTGCTCGGCGCGCTGCTGGCGCGGCCGCGCGACCGTTCCCTGGTCACGGCGTTCATGCACGACCTGATGGCCCGCGCGACCGGTGACCGGAGCGGCTACCTCGCCCTGCTGGAGATGCGCCTGGAGGCCACCCGGCGCCCCGAGCTCCGCGCCTCCTTCACCACATCGGTGCGCGGCGACCTCGAGTACGGCATGGACTTCCACCGCGAGGCCGGTCTGCCCGGCGGCGACGAGACCGTCGTCGTCCTGTACCTCGCGATGCTCGGGCTGATCCTGGAGCACCTGACCCTGCCGGGTGTCCTGGACGGCGTGCTGCCGGGGGTGGGGGTGCCGGAGGGGCTGGTCGAGCGGATCGTGGCGACGGTGGTCCCGGACGGCGGCGAGGGACCCGCGTAGGCCGCGGCACGGCGGCGGGTCCCGCACACCGTGGGGATGTGCGGGACCCGTCGGCCCTTCCCCGGGCAACAGTGCGGCGTCCGGCTTCCACGGTCGCCGCTCGTGCTCGGCCCGGTCAGGTCCTCACGTACTGCGCCGGGTGACGAACTCCGCCAGGGACAGCAGGCCGCCCGCCGACTCCGGGTCCGGGATCGCCCGGGCCAGTTCGTGCATCGCCCGGGCCATCCGGTCGGCCGCCTGCTCCTGCGCCCACGCGCGGCCGCCGGCCCGTTCGACGGCCAGCGTCGTGCGGTCCAGGTCGGCCGGGTCGTACGGCGCCGCGTACAGCTCGGCCAGTTCGCCGGCCGCCGGGGTGCCGGAGGTCAGCGCGGCGACCACCGGCAGGGACTTCTTGCGGGCGGCGAGATCCGCGCCGGCCGGCTTGCCGGTGTGCCGCGGGTCTCCCCACAGGCCGATGACGTCGTCGATGAGCTGGAAGGCGAGCCCGGCCTCCCGGCCGAACGCGTCCAGCGCGTCCACGTCCTCCTCGGCGGCCCCCGCGTACAGCGCGCCCACGGCGCAGGCGCAGCCGAGCAGCGCTCCCGTCTTGGCCTCGGCCATGACGAGCACCTCGTCGAGGGTGATCTCGGCGGGGCCGCGCTTCTCCATGGCCGTGTCCGCCTGCTGGCCGGCGCAGAGTTCGACCACGCAGGCCGCGACCCGGCCGACGGCCGCCGAGGACGCGGGATGCGGATCCGCGGCCAGCAGCCCCAGGGCGAGGGCCTGCAGGGCGTCCCCGGCGAGGATCGCGTCGGCGTCGCCGAACACGGTCCAGGCGGTGGGGCGGTGCCGGCGGGTGGTGTCCCGGTCCATCACGTCGTCGTGCAACAGCGTGAAGTTGTGGACCAGTTCGACCGCCGCGGCGGCCCGCAGCGCCCCCGCACGGGCCGCCGGGCCGCCGAGCGCGCCGGCCGCGGCGAGCACGAGGGCCGGGCGGATCGCCTTGCCCGCGTTGCCCGCCGCCGGAGTGCCGTCCGCGTGTTCCCAGCCGAAGTGGTAGAGCGCGACCCGGCGCATGGAGCCGGGCAACGAGTCGATGGCCGCGCGCAGTTCGGGGTCGACCGACGCCCGTGAGCGCTCCAGGATCACCGACGCGTCGTGCCCGTCGGCCGGCCCCGGACCGCTGTCGCCCTGACTGCCGATGAGCCCCCGCCCTTCGCGCGCCTCACCCCGGTACCGCGTGGTGGCGGAAGTCACCGCCAGCGGCCGATCTCGACGTTCTCCAGGACGCCCAGCGCGTCCGGCACGAGGACCGCGGCCGAGTAGTAGGCCGTGACCAGGTACTTGATGATGGCCTGTTCGTTGATGCCCATGAACCGCACGGACAGGCTCGGCTCGATCTCGTCCGGGATGCCGGACTGGCGCAGCCCGATGACGCCCTGGTCCTCCTGGCCCAGACGCAGCGCGATGATGGAGCTGGTGCGGGCCTCGGTGACCGGGATCTTGTTGCACGGGTAGATCGGCACCCCGCGCCAGGTCGGGATCCGGTTGCCGCCGACGTCGATCGTCTCGGGGACCAGCCCGCGCTTGTTGAGTTCACGGCCGATCGCGGAGATCGCGCGCGGGTGGGCGAGCAGCATCTTGGTGCCGCGCCGCCTGCTGAGCAGTTCGTCCAGGTCGTCCGGGCTGGGCACGCCGTCGTGCGGCTGGAGCCGCTGGTCGTACTCGCAGTTGTGCAGCAGCCCGAACTCCCGGTTGTTGACGAGCTCGTGCTCCTGGCGCTCCTTGAGCGCCTCGACCGTCAGCCGCAACTGCTGCTCGGTCTGGTTCATCGGCTGGTTGTAGAGGTCGGCGACGCGCGAGTGGATGCGCAGGACGGTCTGGGCGATGCTCAGTTCGTACTCGCGCGGCCGGGCGTCGTAGTCCACGAACGTGTGCGGGATGTCCGGCTCACCGGCGTGACCGGCGGCGAGGTCGACCTCCTTCTCGCCGTACTTGTTGGTGCGCTGCTCGGGGATCGCGCGCAGCTCCTGGAGGTGCGCGCTCAGCGACTCGGCCCGCTCCGCGACCTGCTCGACGTCCTGCCGGGCCAGGATCAGCACCGTGCAGGCCGTGTCCGCGCGGGCCGTGTACTCCCAGATGGCGTCCGCGTCGAGCAGCGCCTGGTCACCGAAGTACGCGCCGTCCGCGAGGACGCCGAGCACCTGGTCGTCGCCGTAGGGGCCGGTGCCGACCTTCTCGACGCGGCCGTGCGCCAGCAGGTAGACCTCGTCGCTCTGGCTGCCGAAGGAGGCGATGACCTCGCCAGGGCCGAACTCCCGCTGCCGGCAGCGCTGGGCGAGTTCCCCGAGCACCTCCTCGTCCTCGTAGTCGCGCAGCGCGGGCAGTTCGCCCAGCTCGGCCGGGATGACCTCGACGCGGTCGCCGGTCTTCACGAACGTGATGCGGCCGTCGCCCACCGCGTACGTCAGACGCCTGTTGACCCGGTACGTACCGCCCTGCACATCCACCCAGGGCAGATTCCGCAGCAGCCAGCGGGAGCTGATCTCCTGCATCTGCGGTGCGGACTTGGTCGTGGTGGCCAGGTTCCGCGCGGCCGCGGTGCCGAGACTCTGCTGCGGCTTGCCCGAATCCGCGCGGACCTCTTCGCCTACCGACATGAGAAATGCCCTCCCGATTCATGCACGGGCGCCGAACTGCGCCGGTGCACTTCGTTCACGCGGCAAGCCTTTCATCACGGTCTGTGCTCGTGCTATTACCCGAAAGAGCGGGAATGGATCAACGCGGGCAGGGAACAGGTACGTTTCACCGAACGGTGTTCGACAATGGGCGGGTGACCGACCTCCGCCCCCACCTGCCGTCTCCCCTCCAGGAAGTGTCCGACGACCGGTTCGGGCGGCACGGCGTCCGGCTGCTGCTGAAGCGGGACGACCTGATCCACCCCGAGCTGGTCGGCAACAAGTGGCGCAAGCTCGCGCCCAACCTGGAGCGGGCGGCGGGGCGGACGCTGCTCACCTTCGGCGGCGCCTACTCCAACCACCTGCGGGCCACGGCCGCCGCCGGCCGGCTCCTCGGGCTGCCCACGGTGGGCGTGGTGCGCGGCGACGAGCTGGCCGGCCGGCCGCTGAACCCGTCGCTGGCCCGGTGCGCGGCCGACGGCATGCGGCTGCACTTCGTGGACCGCTCGACGTACCGTCGCAAGACCGAGCCGGACGTACTCGGCGAGCTGCTGGACGCGGTCGGCGCGCGGGACGCGTACGTCGTGCCCGAGGGCGGCAGCAACGCGGCGGCGGTCCGCGGCTGCCGGGCGCTCGGCGAGGAGCTGCGCGGCCGTACCGACGTCGTCGCCCTCGCCTGCGGCACCGGCGGCACCCTCGCCGGCCTGGCCGCAGGCCTCGCCCCCGGTCAGCGCGCCCTGGGCATACCGGTCCTCAGGGGAGGCTTCCTGGGCGACGGGATACGGGCGCTCCAGGAGGAGGCCTTCGGCGGCCGGCGGGGCGAGTGGCGGCTCGACGAACGCTTCCATTTCGGCGGATACGCCCGCCTCACCCCCGAGCTCGAGACCTTCGCCGCGGACTTCGAGCGACGTCACGCGGTGCCCGTGGAGCGTCTCTATGTCGCCAAGTCGCTCTACGGCCTTGTCGTCCTGGCAGAGGAGGGTGCCTTCCCGCGCGGCACGACCGTGACGGCCGTGATCACGGGCCGCCCGTTCCCCTGACGGCGCGGGCTGGCGGGCGACGGGCCTACGCCGCCTCCCGGAACGCCGCCGCCTCCTCCAGGTCCAGTCGGCGCAGCAGCGTGCGCAGCATCTCGTCGTCGATGTAGCGGCCGTCCCGCAGCCTGACGAACATCTCGCGCTCGGCGCTGATCATCTCGCGCGAGAGGCGCCGGTAGGTGTCGTCGACGGTCTCGCCGGTGACCGGGTTGACCTGCCCGAGGCGCTCCCAGACGGCGTTGCGGCGGCGCTCCAGGACGCTGCGCAGCCGGTCGGCGAGCGGCGGCGGCAGCGCGTTGCGCTCGTCGGACAGCAGCGCGTCCAGGCGCTCCTCGGCGACCCGGGAGGCCTGCGCCTGGGCGTTGGCCTCGGCGAGCGTCGCGGCCTGCGGGTCTGGCTCGGGGAACTTCAGCAGGCGGATCAGCGGCGGCAGGCTCAGCCCCTGCACCACCAGGGTGCCGATGACCGTCGTGAAGGTGAGGAAGAGGATCAGGTTGCGGTACGGGAAGGGCGCGTTGCCGTGGTCCACGGTGAGCGGGATGGAGAAGGCGATGGCGAGCGAGACCACGCCCCGCATGCCCGCCCAGGCGATGACGATCGGCCCCCGCCAGGTCGGATTCTCCTCCCGCGCGCGGATACGCGCCGACAGCAGCCGGGGCAGGAAGGTCGCCGGGTACACCCACAGGAAGCGCGCCGCCACGACCACGAGGAACAGCGCGACGGCGTACCAGGCGGCGTCCACGCCCTCGTAGGCGCCGAGGCCCTTCAGGACGACGGGGAGCTGGAGGCCGATCAGCGCGAAGACCGCCGACTCCAGGACGAAGGCGACCATCTTCCACACGGCCTCCTCCTGGAGGCGGGTCGCGAAGTCGACCTCCCACGCGCGGTGGCCCAGGTAGAGCGCGACGACGACCACCGCGATGACGCCGGAGGCGTGGAACTGCTCGGCCGCCGCGTACGCGACGAAGGGGATCAGCAGGGAGAGCGTGTTCTGGAGCAGGGGCTCCTTGAGGTGGGTGCGCAGCCAGTGCAGCGGGGCCATCAGGATCAGGCCGACGGCGGTCCCGCCGACGGCCGCCACCAGGAACTCCTCGATACCGCCGGCCCAGGACGCGCCCTCGCCGACCACGACCGCGAGGGCCACCTTGTAGGCGGTGATCGCGGTGGCGTCGTTCAGCAGCGACTCGCCCTGGAGGATCGTGGTGATCCGTGACGGCAGGCCGACCCGGCGGGCCACCGCCGTGGCCGCGACCGCGTCCGGCGGCGCCACCACCGCGCCCAGGACCAGCGCCGCCGTCAGCGGCAGCCCGGGAACGATCAGATAGGCGGCCCAGCCGACGGCGAAGGTCGCGAAGAGCACGTACCCGACCGACAGCAGGGCCACCGGCCGCAGCTGGGCGCGCAGGTCGAGATAGGAGCTGTCGGTGGCCGACGTGTAGAGCAGCGGAGGCAGCAGGAGCGGCAGCACGACGTCCGGGTCCAGGGTGTAGTCGGGCACCCCCGGCACATAGGACACCAGCAGGCCCACCGCCACCAGCAGCAGCGGCGCGGGCACCGGGGTGCGCCTGGCAGCCGCCGCGAACGCCGCGCTGCCGGCCACCAGCAACAGCAGTGGCATCACGTCCATGTCTCGCCCGCCCTCGTCTTTCCGCGCGATCGTGCGCGCGCCCGTCGTAATCTGGCAATCATGAAACAGTGCACGCACGCCGACGCGCTGCCCCACCCGGATCCCGTCCCGCTCGGTGAGACGTGTCCGGAGTGCCTGCGGGACGGCACCCACCCGGTGCAACTTCGGCTGTGTCTGACCTGCGGCCATGTCGGCTGCTGCGATTCCTCGCCGAGCCGGCACGCGACGGAGCACCACAAGGAGTCGGGTCACCCGGTGATGCGGACCTTCGAACCCGGCGAGAACTGGCGCTGGTGCTTCGTCGACCACGTGCTCGTATGAGGAGACCATGACGCCCCGGCCGTCCGGCGGGTACGGTTCGACCATCTGACGCCTGGGTACGTCAACCCGGCGCGCCCTGTTCCCATTTGGGCCGACCGACCACTAGACACGGAGCGTGTTCACAGCTTTACTGTGAGTGACGCCAGGGGGTTGGGGTCCCGGGGACAGAAACTTGAGAGCGCGATAGCGTCACCGCTGCACCACACACGCGTTACCCCGGGGGGCGACCCTCGGCCCCGAGAAAGCTTGTACCACCTTGGAGGTGAGGGTGTCCCAGATCGCAGGCGAGCCCGCGACCCAGGACTTCGTGGAAGTCCGGCTGCCGGCTGCGGGTGCCTACCTGTCGGTGCTGCGGACGGCCACGGCCGGCCTCGCGGCCCGTTTGGACTTCACCCTGGACGAGATCGAGGACCTGCGCATCGCGGTGGACGAGGCCTGCGCGATCCTGCTCCAGCAGGCCGTGCCGGGCTCGGTACTCAGTTGCGTGTTCCGACTCGTCGACGACTCACTGGAAGTCACCGTCTCCGCGCCGACCACGGACGGGCACGCCCCCTCACGGGACACCTTCGCCTGGACCGTCCTGTCCGCCCTCGCGGGCAAGGTGTCCTCCGCCGTCGACGAGGACAAGACCGTGACGATCAGTCTCTACAAACAACGCGGCGCGGGACCCGGGCCGGCGTGAGGAACGGGGACGGGCCGGTGCGGGACGAAGAGCGCGGCACACGGGAGCTGCCGGCCGAGAACGCCGAGATTCCAGTCTCTCCGGACGGTTCCCGACGCATGGCGGACGGTATCGACGGCATTCCCGAGCAGGCCCGGCCGCATCCGGAGGACGACTCGGTCTCCGCGCAGGCGGGTCCGCCGGAAGGTGCCGCGCAGGGCTCGCCTCGGGAGAGGCGGATCGGGGGCTCGCCCCCGGGCCGAGCAGAGGCGAGGGCTCGACAGAGGGCGACGGGCGGGACAATGAGCGAGCACCAGCGAGACGGCGAACAGAGCGTGCCGGGCACGCAGCACGAACCACCGGCCACCCCCGCCCCGGGGGACCGCAGCGGAGCGCGGGCGATGTTCGTCGAGCTGCGCAAGCTCGAGAGCAGCAGTGCCGAGTACGCGGAGATGCGCAACCAGCTGGTCCGCATGCATCTGCCGCTCGTCGAGCACCTCGCGCGGCGCTTCCGCAACCGCGGCGAGCCGCTGGACGACCTCACCCAGGTCGCCACCATCGGCCTGATCAAGTCGGTCGACCGCTTCGACCCGGAGCGCGGCGTGGAGTTCTCCACGTACGCGACCCCGACGGTCGTCGGCGAGATCAAGCGGCACTTCCGTGACAAGGGCTGGGCGGTGCGGGTGCCGCGCAGGCTCCAGGAGCTGCGCCTGGCGCTGACCACGGCGACGGCCGAGCTGTCGCAGCAGCACGGCCGCTCCCCCACGGTCCACGAGCTCGCCGAGAAGCTGGCGATCTCGGAGGAGGAGGTCCTGGAGGGCCTGGAGTCCGCCAACGCGTACTCCACCCTCTCCCTGGACGTGCCCGACACCGACGACGAGTCACCGGCGGTCGCGGACACCCTGGGCGCGGAGGACGAGGCGCTGGAGGGCGTCGAGTACCGGGAGTCCCTCAAGCCGCTCCTGGAGGATCTCCCGCCGCGCGAGAAGCGGATCCTGCTGCTGCGGTTCTTCGGCAACATGACCCAGTCGCAGATCGCGCAGGAGGTCGGCATCTCGCAGATGCACGTCTCGCGCCTGCTGGCCCGCACGCTGGCCCAGCTGCGGGAGAAACTGCTCGTCGAGGAATAGCGGCAAGCGGCACAGCGCCGGCGGCGCCGCTACTCCGATGCGCGGCCCGGCCCCCGGATCCCGAGGGCCCGGGTCGTCTCGCCGTTGACGAGCAGGACGAGCGACGCGACGGCGACGGCCGCGAGCGCGATGCCCGCCGGGATCGCCATGCTGTCGGCCTGCAGCAGGCTGTAGGCCACCGGCAGTGCCATGATCTGGGTGATGACGGCGGGTCCCCGGCTCCAGCCGCGCAGACCCAGCAGCCCACGGGCGGCGAGCAGCGGCAGCAGCGCGAGCACGATCAGCGTGACTCCGCCGGTGAGGGCCTGCTGACGGTCGTCCGGGTCGCCGCCGATCCCCAGGGCGAACATCCACACCCCGCCGACGACCAGCGCCAGCCCCTCCAGGGCGACGAGCGCGGCGGCGTACGTCAGCCGGCGCGGGCGGGGTTCTGCGGTTTCCGGGGCGGCGGGAGTCTGGTCACTGCTCACCCCAGAAGGGTAGCCCGCACCCCTGACCGGGCCACGGGCCGCCCGCGCGGGCTGGCGCGGAGCTCGTGTCGAGGCTCACCCCGCGATCTCTTACCCGATCCCCACCTCGGCCTGTGCCCGGTACCACCCAGTAGGTACGCTGCAACTCATGCGTGCACTTCTCGTGGTCAATCCGGCGGCAACCACTACGAGTGCACGGACGCGCGACGTCCTCATCCACGCGCTCGCGAGCGAGATGAAGCTCGAGGCGGTCACCACCGAGTACCGCGGGCACGCGCGCGACCTGGGCCGGCAGGCGGCGGACAGCGGAAACGTCGATCTGGTGGTGGCCCTCGGCGGCGACGGCACGGTCAACGAGGTGGTCAACGGCCTCCTGCACGACGGCCCCGATCCGGAGAACCTGCCCGGCATAGCGGTGGTCCCCGGCGGCTCCACCAACGTCTTCGCCCGCGCCCTGGGGCTGCCCAACGATCCGGTGGAAGCCACCGGCGCGCTGCTGGACGCCCTGCGTGAGGACAGAGAGCGCACGGTCGGGCTCGGTCTCGCCGCGGGTACGCCGGGCACGGAGGACGAGGCGGTGCCCTCGCGCTGGTTCACGTTCAACGCCGGGCTCGGCTTCGACGCCGGGGTGGTCGGACGGGTGGAGCAGCAGCGCGAGCGCGGCAGAAGATCCACCCATGCTCTTTACATCCGTCAGGCCGTGCGCCAGTTGTTGGGTGAGTCACAGCGCCGGCACGGGTCGATCACCCTGGAGCGGCCGGGCGCGGACCCGGTGACCGATTTGGTGCTGTCCATAGTCTGCAACACGGCTCCGTGGACCTATCTGGGCAATCGCCCGGTGTACGCGTCGCCTAAGGCCTCGTTCGATACAGGGCTCGACGTACTGGGTCTCAGCCGTCTGTCCACGGCCTCGGTTGCCCGATATGGCACCCAGTTGCTCACTTCGTCCCCCGAGCGGGGCCCGCACGGCAAGCATGCCGTCTCACTGCACGACCTGGACCAGTTCACCTTGCATTCGAAGGTCCCTCTGCCCCTTCAGATGGACGGTGACCACCTGGGGCTGCGAACAAGCGTGACGTTCACAGGCGTACGCCGTGCACTGCGTGTGATTGTGTGAGCAGAAAGGGCTGAAGTCCTTTCACTCGAACGTTTAGGCCAGGGTCCACCCCATGGAAGTACGGCTGTGACCTAGTCGACACCGAGGAATCAAAAAAAACTTTCCGGAAGGGGTTGTATCCGCCGCTGAGGTTTGCGAGTCTCTACGTGGCGATCGGGACAGCCCGCAACACCGGCATCCACTGATCACCGGAACCCCTCTTCAAACAACAGGACCGCGCCAGGGAACCTGGCTGGTGGCCCTTCACTTGTTGAGGGATTCGTGAAAGCGTTCACATTCACAAGCAACCCGCACGTAATACCAAGGAGAGGTAGCAGCCATGGACTGGCGTCACAACGCCGTTTGCCGCGAGGAAGACCCCGAGCTCTTCTTCCCCATCGGCAACACCGGTCCTGCGCTGCTGCAGATCGAGGAAGCCAAGGCCGTCTGCCGTCGCTGCCCGGTTATGGAGCAGTGTCTGCAGTGGGCGCTCGAGTCCGGTCAGGACTCCGGCGTCTGGGGTGGCCTCAGCGAGGACGAGCGTCGCGCGATGAAGCGCCGCGCCGCCCGCAACCGGGCCCGTCAGGCCACCGCCTGACAACACCCGCCCCGCAAGCCTGAGCTTGGCGGCGCGTACAGCGAGTACGCATCTCCCGCCCCCGAGCCGCAGCGCGCAGTACCCCCCGATGCGCAGCACAAGCTGGCAACGAGCATTCGAGCCCCGGACCCCTGAACGGTCCGGGGCTTCTTGCTGTGCGCCCGCGCTTTCCGCCCACGCCGCCACATGTCCGTGCCGTCACATGTCCGTGCCGTCGCCCGTCCGCAGTCGTCGCCGTCGCCGTCGGCTACTTCTGCGTGGGCACCGGGATGTCCAGGATCACCTGAGTGCCGCGCTCCGGCCCCGGGACCATGTCGAAGGTTCCGCCCAACTCGCCCTCCACCAGCGTCCGTACGATCTGCAGGCCGAGGTTGCCGGAGGTGTGCGGGTCGAAGCCCTCGGGCAGCCCGACGCCGTCGTCCTGGACGGTGACCAGGAGACGCATCTCCTTCGTCGTGCCGCCGCGGACCGCGGAGACCTCGACCGTGCCGGTGTCGCCCTCGCCGAAGCCGTGTTCCAGGGCGTTCTGGAGGATCTCGGTGAGGACCATGGACAGCGGGGTGGCGACCTCGGCGTCCAGGATGCCGAAGCGTCCGCTGCGCCGGCCGGCGACCTTGCCCGGCGAGATCTCGGCGACCATCGCCAGCACCCGGTCGGCGATCTCGTCGAACTCCACCCGCTCGTCCAGGTTCTGAGACAGCGTCTCATGCACGATGGCGATCGAGCCGACCCGGCGGACCGCCTCCTCCAGCGCCTCCCGGCCGCGCTCGGACTCGATACGCCGGGCCTGGAGACGCAACAGGGCCGCCACCGTCTGGAGGTTGTTCTTCACCCGGTGGTGGATCTCCCGGATGGTCGCGTCCTTGGTGATCAACTCACGCTCGCGACGGCGCAGTTCGGTGACGTCCCGGAGCAGCACGAGCGCGCCGATCCGGGTGCCCTTGGGCTTGAGCGGGATCGCCCGGAACTGGATGACCCCGTCCTTGGCCTCGATCTCGAACTCGCGGGGCGCCCAGCCGCTGGCGACCTTGGCGAGCGCCTCGTCCACCGGACCCCGGGTCGGGGCGAGTTCGGCGGTGGTCAGGCCGAGGTGCTGGCCGACCAGGTCGGAGGCGAGGCCCATGCGGTGGTAGGCCGACAGCGCGTTCGGGGAGGCGTACTGGACGATTCCGTCGACGTCGACGCGGATCAGGCCGTCGCCGGCGCGCGGGGCCGCGTCCATGTCCATCTGCTGGTTGGGGAAGGGGAAGGAGCCGGCCGCGATCATCTGCGCGAGGTCGGAGGCGCTCTGGAGGTAGGTGAGCTCCAGGCGGCTGGGGGTACGCACGGTGAGCAGATTGGTGTTGCGGGCGATGACCCCGAGGACACGCCCCTCACGCCGTACGGGGATCGACTCGACCCGCACGGGGACCTCCTCGCGCCACTCCGGGTCGCCCTCGCGCACGATCCGGCCCTCGTCCAGGGCGGCGTCGAGCAGCGGGCGGCGGCCGCGCGGGACGAGGTGTCCGACCATGTCGTCCTGGTAGGAGGTGGGGCCGGTGTTGGGCCGCATCTGGGCGACGGAGACATAGCGGGTGCCGTCGCGGGTGGGGACCCACAGGACCAGGTCGGCGAAGGAGAGGTCGGAGAGCAGCTGCCACTCCGAGACCAGCAGGTGGAGCCACTCGAGGTCGGAGTCGTCGAGTGCGGTGTGCTGGCGTACGAGTTCGTTCATGGAGGGCACGTCTGCGAGCGTACCTGTGGGTTTGTGCGGGGCCTAAACCCGCCTGCGGCGCGCGGTCGGCCGTATGCGGACCGGGCCCGGAAACACCCGCGGGCCGCGGCGCCTGAGAGGGACCCTCAGCCCTCCCGGCACCGCAGCCCGGAGCAATATCGGCCGCGGGGTGTGCGGTCCCGTCGACCGAAGGGTGAGGAGCCGGGGCAGTCAGGGCAGAGAGCACCGGATCCTCGGTCCGCCCTCCTGTGCGGGGAAGGCGGAAGTTCTGTGTCTCGCTTCCTTCCATTGTGGACTAGACCACTAGGGGTGTCCATGTGTGGAAGGTCGTTCGTTGTTGTGGGTATTCGGACGCTCTGACATCCACAACGCAGCCTAGCCTGTGCGGGTTCCCGCGCGGGGCCAGTTACGCGGGGCATTTTCCGCGATCCGCTCCACACCCGGCCGCCTCCGCCTTCCGCCCCCGAAGACGGACCCTGCCGATTCTGTTAGATTGACCTCATAGATTGGTCTAAACCACATTGCCCACCACATAGCCCTTCCGGGCCCCCCGAGCCCCTCTCAGAACGGCAGGCCAGCGTGGAAGTTGTCATCGTTGCGGACGCCCGGTCGGGCGGCCAGCTCATCGCCGAGGCCATGGCGCAGCTCCTGCGGCGCAAGCCGGACGCCCTGCTCGGTGTGGCCACCGGCTCCACCCCGCTGCCCGTCTACCAGGCGCTGGCGGCCGAGGTGCGCTCCGGATCGGTGGACACCGCACGGGCCCGGATCGCCCAGCTCGACGAGTACGTGGGCCTGCCCGCCGAGCATCCCGAGTCCTACCGCTCGGTGCTGCGGCGCGAGGTGCTGGAGCCGCTCGGCATCAGCATGGAGGCCTTTCTCGGGCCGGACGGCACGGCCACCGACGTACAGGCCGCGTGCGAGGCGTACGACCGCGCGCTGGCCGCGGCCGGCGGAGTGGACCTCCAGCTGCTCGGGATCGGCACCGACGGACACATCGGGTTCAACGAGCCGTGCTCGTCGCTGCGCTCGCGGACCCGGATCAAGACGTTGACCGAGCAGACCCGGGTGGACAACGCCAGGTTCTTCGACGGGGACATCGAACAGGTGCCGCATCACGTCATCACCCAGGGCATCGGGACGATCCTGGAGGCGCGGCACCTGGTGCTGCTCGCCACCGGGGAGGGCAAGGCGGACGCCGTCGCGGCCACCGTCGAGGGACCGGTCGCCGCGGTGTGCCCGGCCTCCGCGCTCCAGCTGCACCCGCACGCGACGGTCGTCGTCGACGAGGCCGCCGCGTCCAAGCTGAAGCTCGCGGAGTACTTCCGGCACACGTTCGGCAACAAGCCGGCGTGGCAGGGCATCTGAGAGCGCCACCACCACCGGCCACGACGAAGGCGCCGGACTCCTGAAGAGGAGTCCGGCGCCTTCGTCGTGGCGGCGCTCAGGCGTGCGTGCCCGCCGCGATGACCTCCGCCGCCGCGCGGCCGCACACCCGGGCCGCGCCGTGGGTGGCGATGTGCAGGGCGCCCCGGGGCGGGGCCTGGGGCACGCCCATCTCGACGACGACCGTGTCCGGGCGCGCCGTGAGGAGCCTGTCGAGGGCCGCCGTCATCCAGGGGTGCCGGTGCTCGTCGCGGACCACGGCGACGATCCGCCGCTCCCCCGCCGCGACCAGCGCCGCGTGGCCCGCGTCCGTGCCCGCGAAGCTGCCGGTCTCCGTCCCCGGCAGCAGCCTGCCCAGCTCCGCGGCCACACCCCACGGGGTCTCGTCACCGACGGCGATGTTCGCGACCGGGGTGAGCGCGGCCACGTACGGCGGCTCGGTGAGCGGGGTGAAGACGTCGTCGCCGGTGAGGCGCAGCGCCCGGCGGGCGGCGATCAGCCCGACATCGGCCCGCCCGGCGCTCCGGTCCGGGTGCGCCGCCCCTTCTCCGGCGCCGACCGCGGCCGTGCTCCGTGCAGCCGTCCAGCGGGCCAGTGCGCGCACCCGCTCCGCCGCGTCCGCGAGGCGCTGCTCGGGGAGTTCCCCGGTGCGGACGGCGGTGACCAGGGCGTCGCGCAGCCGGCGTACCGTCTCGTCGTCCGCCAGGCCGCCGCCCACGCAGATGGCGTCGGCGCCCGCCGCGACGGCGAGGACACTGCCGCGCTCGATGCCGTAGGCCGCGGCGACGGCCTGCATCTCCATGCCGTCGGTGACGATCAGGCCGTCGTAGCCGAGTTCCTCGCGGAGCAGGGTGGTGAGGATGCGCGGGGAGAGGGTCGCAGGCCGGGCCGGGTCCAGGGCGGGGACCAGGATGTGCGCGCTCATCACGGCGCGGGTGCCGACGGCGATGGCGGCGCGGAACGGTGTCAGTTCGCGTTCCGTCAGGACCGCCGGGTCGGCGTCTATGCGCGGGAGCGCGTGGTGGGAGTCGACGGCGGTGTCGCCGTGCCCCGGGAAGTGCTTGGTGCAGGCCGCCACTCCCGCCGACTGCAGGCCGGTGACGTAGGCGGCGGTGTGCCGGGCGACCAGGCCCGGGTCGGCGCCGAACGAGCGGACACCGATGACCGGGTTCGCGGGGTTGGAGTTCACGTCGGCGGAGGGCGCCCAGTTGAGGTTGACGCCGCACTCGGCGAGGCGGCGGCCCAGCTCCGCGGCGACCTCCAGCGTGAGCGAGACGTCGTCCACCGCGCCCAGCGCGTGGTTGCCGGGGAAGCTGGAGCCGGTGCGCACCTCGAGGCGCGTGACGTCTCCGCCCTCCTCGTCGATCGCGACCAGGACGTCGTCCCGCTCCGTGCGCAACTGCGCGGTCAGCGAGGCGAGTTGTTCCGGTGAGGCGATGTTCCTGCCGAACAGGCCCACCGATGCCAGGCCCTCGCCCAGGCGGCGCAGCAGCCAGTCGGGGGCGGTGGTTCCGGGGAAACCGGGTTGGAGGACCGTCAGGGCGTCACGGGTGAGAGTGTCCGTGCCGCTGGCGATTGTCGTCATCGGGGGCGTTATCCCTTCACGGCGCCCGCGGTCAGCCCCGCGGCCATCTTGCGCTGGACGAGGAGGAACAGGGCGACGATCGGTAGGGCCATCATGGTGGCGCCGGCCATCATCGGGGCGTACTCGGTGCCGTGCTTGGTGGAGAAGTTGCTGAGCCACACGGTGGCCGTCTGGTTCTTCTGGCTGAGCAGCATCAGGGCGTAGAGGTACTCGTTCCAGGCCTGGATGAAGCCGTAGACCGAGGTGGCGACCATGCCCGGGGCCAGCAGGGGGAAGACCACCCGGACGAAGGCCCCGGTGCGGGAGCAGCCGTCGACCATCGCGGCCTCCTCCAGCTCCTTCGGGATGTTGACGATGAAGCCGCGCAGCGTCCACACCGTGAAGGGGAGGATGAAGGTCAGGTACGTGAGGATCAGGCCGGACAGCTTGTCGTACTGACCCAGGTCGTTCAGGAGCAGGAAGACCGGGATGATCATGGCGACGAGCGGGACCATCTGGACGGCCAGGATGCCGACGATCACGACCTTGCGGCCGCGGAAGGCGAACCGGGAGATGGCCAGGGCGGCCAGCATGCCGACGACGACACCGATCGCGACGACCGCCAGGGAGACGAGCAGGCTGCGGCCCACCGGGCCCCAGAAGTCGGCGATGTGCAGCGCGCGGCTGAAGTTGTCGAGGGTGATTCCCGTCGGCAGCAGGCTCGGGTCCGGGTCGATGGCGTCCTTCGCCGGCTTGAACGCGGTGTTGAGCATCCAGTAGACGGGGAAGCCCGCGACGGCGAAGACCAGCAGGCCGAGGAGGTTCCAGCCGAACTTCGGCTTGCGGCGCCCGGACCGGCTGCCCGCCCGGCTCGCCTCGGCGGCAACGGCGCTCATTCGACCTCTCCGATCTTCAGCATCTGTCGCATGTAGACGGCGACCACTCCGAGCAGCAGCACCACGGTGACCAGGGCGATCGCCGAGCCCTGTCCGTAGTCGTTGACGACGAAGGCGCGGTCGTAGGAGTACGTCGTCAGGATCTGGAACTCCGCTTCCGGGTGTCCGTTGCGCATGACGAAGACCTGGGGGAAGACGCCCATGTCCCAGATGACCGACAGGGTCGTGAGCATCACGATGATCGGCTTGAGGATGGGCAGGGTGACGTACCGGAACACGCCCCAGGCGCCCGCGCCGTCGAGGCGGGCGGCCTCCTCCAGCTCGGCCGGCACCTGGGTGAGGCCGGCGCTGAGGGTGATGACCACGAAGGGCACGGCGCCCCAGACGACGAGGAGCATGATGACCGCCAGCCCCTGCGGCCCACTGGCGAACCAGTTGTGGCCGATCAGCTCGACGCCCGGCAGCCTGCTCAGGACCGCGTTGAGGATGCCGTAGTCGGCGTCGAACAGCCACTTGAAGACCGTGGTGGCGACGATGACCGGCATGCCCCAGCCGGCCACGAGCGCGATGTTGACGAGGGTCTTCACCCAGCCGGAGACCCGCTGGAGGAGCAGCGCGATCAGCATGCCGATGACCATCGTGAAGATCACGCAGCCGGCCGCGAAGACGACCGTGCGCAGGACGACCTGCCAGAACTCGCCGTCTCCCAGCACGCCGGTGAAGTTGTCGAAACCGACCGACTCGGCCGGCTGGAAGCCCCACAGCTGGGACTGCCCGAACTTCTGGAAGGAGAGGGTGACCAGCCGGACCAGCGGATAGCCCATCACCAGGGCGAGGACCAGCAGGCAGGGGGCGAGGAGCAGCCAGGGGGTCGCTGCCCCGCCGGAACTCCGGCCGCCGCGTGGTCTTGGCACCACGGGTGGTGGTGGCGGCGACTGCCGCGTCGGCGGCACTTTGGCAGTGGTCGTGTCTGCGGCACTCATCCGCGCGCTCCTCAGCGGTCCCTCGGGTCGTACGAAGGCGAAGCCCCGTACGGGTCGTACGGGAGGCAGGGCCCCGCCCCGTTGAAGCCCTCCGGGGTCGACGGGGCCCTGCTCTCAGGTCACTTGTTGTTGATGACCTTGTCGATCGCGGCGTCCGCTTCCTTCGCGGCGGCCTCGACCGTCTTCTTGCCGGTGCCGATGCTCTGGAGCATGGTCTGGAGCACCTGGGCCTTCTCGACCTGGCCCCAGCCGGGCGCCATCGGGACGAACCAGTTGGACTCGGCGGCGGTGGCCGGGACCGCGGTGGCCGGATCGCTCTTGAGGGTGGCGAGGTCGGTCTTGTTGTTGGGCAGGTTGCCCTTGGCGATCAGACCCTTCTGGCCGGACGGGCCGGTGAACGCGTTGATCCACTCGGCGGCGAGGGCCTGCGCGTCCGACTTCACCGGGACGGCGAGGTCGGAGCCGCCCAGGAAGACGGGGAGGTTCTTGCCGGACGGGCCGGGCATCACGAAGTTCTCGACGTTGTTCGCGAGCTTGCCGGTCTTGTCGTTCTCCTTCGCCGCGGCGGTCGCGCCCTCCCAGGCGGGGGCGAAGATCATGCCGGACTTGCCCTGGCCGTAGACGATGTACCGGTCGGACTCGTCCTTGGTCTTGTCGCCGTGCATGTACTTGTCGAGGACGGTCTTGAACTCGTTGAGGCCCTTGATCGACTCGGGCGAGGACAGGTTGGCCTTCCACTGGCCGCCGTCCTCCTTGGCGATCGAGCCGCCGGCGTCGTAGACGAAGGACATGGCCGCGTACCAGTCACGGCTGGGCTGGTACCAGGCGGAGAACTTGTCGCCCTCCTTCTTCTGGACCTTGTCCAGCGCGGCGGTCAGCTCGGTGTACGTCTTCGGCGTGGTCTTGACGCCGGCCGAGGCGAAGAGGTCCTTGCGCCAGTTGGCGACCCGGCCGCCCGCGTAGTACGGGACGCCGTAGGTCTTGCCGTCGTAGGTCACCGAGGCCTTGAGGCCGTCGAGCCAGGCGGAGGAGTTGTCGAACTTGGCCGTGTCGAGGGGAGCGAAGGCGCCCTTGACCATGTAGCCGAGCATCTCGGTGTTGCCCATCTCGACGACGTCGGGGGCCTTGTCGGTGGCCAGGACCGCGTCGAGCTTGGCGTTCTTGTCCGGCCAGCCGTAGTACTCGTGGTTGATCTTGACGCCGGGGTGCGCCTTCTGCACCGCCGCGTCGGCGGCCTTCACGAGCTCGGGCCAGTTGTTCTGCGCGTCGACGGTGAGCCAGACCGTCAGCTCCTTGGCGTCGGTGCCCTTCGAGTCCCCGCTGCCACTGTCGTCCCCGCACGCCGCGATGGAGACCATCATGCCCGCGATACCGATCGCGGCTATCAGCTTGCGCTTCACGCCATCCTCCTCAGGGATGCCACACCCCCCGCCCACGGGCCGGGACCTCGATCTGGACCAATGGTGTAGACCAGTGCGCAGAGCTTGGCTCAGACCAATAAGCCTGTCAAGGGTGGCCGAACCCCCTCCGAACAGCCGTTATGGGACCTACATATGCAGGAACCTTTAAGTAAGAAGCCGTCGAAAACCTCGACCGCGGAGGCTCCCGCTCCGGTAGACCATTTGCCCTGGTGGACTAGACCAGCAAAGGTTGCGACGGTATACAGAGGGATCACGGAACGGTGGAGCAGCATCCCCCGCGTCCGTGCCACGATGTGACCCTCGGCCGACGGCGTGTCGGCCATTTCGGCACCCGCAGCCGGGAAGGCAGGACATGAGCACCGACGTCAGCAGTGCGGAGAACGAGGGTGGGGCGACCGTCCGTACCGCGCGTGTGCCCAAGTACTACCGTCTGAAGAAACACCTGCTCGACATCACGGAGACACAGTCCCCGGGCACCCCGGTCCCGCCGGAGCGCACCCTGGCGGCCGAGTTCGACACCTCGCGCACGACCGTCCGCCAGGCCCTCCAGGAACTCGTCGTCGAGGGCCGCCTCGAGCGCATCCAGGGCAAGGGCACCTTCGTCGCCAAGCCGAAGGTGTCCCAGGCGCTCCAACTCACCTCGTACACCGAGGACATGCGCGCCCAGGGCCTCGAACCGACCTCGCAGCTCCTGGACATCGGCTACATCACCGCCGACGACCGCCTCGCCGGTCTCCTCGACATAACGGCCGGCGTGCGGGTGCTGCGCATCGAGCGCCTGCGCATGGCCAACGGCGAACCGATGGCCATCG
This sequence comes from Streptomyces sp. NPDC002884, assembly GCF_040295245.1. Classification (NCBI taxonomy): domain Bacteria; kingdom Bacillati; phylum Actinomycetota; class Actinomycetes; order Kitasatosporales; family Streptomycetaceae; genus Streptomyces; species Streptomyces sp. NPDC002884. Next base: position 203,735 of record NZ_JBEOVB010000007.1, read on the forward strand.
AGACGACCCATCTGTCGGCGAAGCGGTTCCCGGCCCTGCGCAGATCACTGGTCAAGTACACCTCGCTGTACACCGCCCTCGCCGAGGTCTACGACGTCCGTCTCGCCGAGGCCGAGGAGACCATCGAGACCTCGCTGGCCACCCCGCGCGAGGCGGGCCTGCTGGGCACCGACGTGGGCCTGCCGATGCTGATGCTCTCCCGCCACTCGCTGGACCAGGAGGGCCGGCCGGTGGAGTGGGTGCGGTCGGTGTACCGGGGCGACCGCTACAAATTCGTGGCGCGGCTGAAGCGGCCCACCGACTAGACCGGGCGGACCGCACGGTCCGGCGGACCGGGAAGACCGGGAAGAACGGGAAGAACGGGAAGAACGGGAAGAACGGGAAGACCGGTAGAGGGTCTGTGGAGGGTCTTCCGCTGGGCTTATCCGTCCCTTACATTGCCTGCGCATTACATCTGTGATCAAGGCGACCAGGTGAGGGGACGGAGCCACCGATGTCAGAGACCCCGGAAGTGACCAGGGAGCCGGTGGTGACGCCTGTGCGCGTCGCCATCGGCTTCTGTCTGATCGCGCCCTTCGTGGCGATGCTGTGGGTGGGTTCGTACGCGAAGGTGGATCCCGCGTTCATCGGGATCCCCTTCTTCTACTGGTACCAGATGCTGTGGGTGCCCCTCTCCGCAGCGCTCACCGTGACCGCGTACAAGCTGTGGCAGCGTGACCGGCGCGGCCGCGCCGCCGGTTCTTCGGCTTCCTCCGCGAAGGGCGGTGCGTCGGAGTGAAGGACGGCGTGAACGGCGTCGCGCTCGCCGTCTTCATCTTCTTCTTCCTGGCCGTCACGGTCATGGGCTTCCTGGCCGCGCGCTGGCGCAAGGCCGAGAACGACAGCCTCGACGAATGGGGCCTCGGCGGCCGGTCGTTCGGCACCTGGGTCACCTGGTTCCTGCTCGGCGGCGACCTGTACACCGCGTACACCTTCGTCGCCGTACCCGCGGCGATCTACGCGGCGGGCGCGGCCGGCTTCTTCGCGGTGCCGTACACGATCCTCGTCTACCCGCTGATCTTCACCTTCCTGCCCCGCCTGTGGTCGGTGTCCCACAAGCACGGCTATGTGACGACCTCGGACTTCGTGCGCGGCCGGTTCGGCTCGAAGGGCCTGTCGCTGGCGGTGGCCGTCACCGGCATCCTGGCGACGATGCCGTACATCGCGCTCCAACTGGTCGGCATCCAGGCCGTGCTCGACGTGATGGGCGTCGGCGGCGGCGAGGGCACCAACTGGTTCGTGAAGGACCTGCCGCTGCTGATCGCGTTCGGCGTGCTGGCGGCCTACACCTACTCCTCGGGTCTGCGGGCCCCCGCACTGATCGCGTTCGTGAAGGACACGCTGATCTACATCGTCATCGCGGTGGCGATCATCTACATCCCGATCAAGCTGGGCGGGTTCGACGACATCTTCGCCAAGGCGAGCGAGGCGTACAGCCAGACCAACCCGGCCACCGGCAAGCCTCGCGGCGCGCTGGCCCCGGCGGAGGCGGGCCAGTGGACGTACGCCACGCTGGCGCTGGGCTCGGCGCTGGCGCTGTTCATGTACCCCCACTCGATCACGGCGACGCTGTCGTCCCGCAGCCGTGAGGTGATCCGCCGCAACACCACGATCCTGCCGCTGTACTCCCTGATGCTGGGTCTGCTGGCGCTCCTGGGCTTCATGGCGATCGCGGCCGGGGTCAAGGTCACCAACGGACAGCTGGCGATCCCGCAGCTGTTCGAGGACATGTTCCCGTCCTGGTTCGCGGGGGTGGCGTTCGCGGCGATCGGCATCGGCGCGCTCGTGCCCGCGGCCATCATGTCGATCGCGGCCGCGAACCTCTTCACCCGCAACATCTACAAGGACTTCATCAAGCCGGACGCGACGCCCGCGCAGGAGACGAAGGTCTCCAAGCTGGTCTCGCTCCTGGTGAAGGTGGGCGCCCTGGTCTTCGTCCTCACCATGGACAAGACGGTCGCCATCAACTTCCAGCTGCTGGGCGGCATCTGGATCCTCCAGACGTTCCCGGCCCTGGTCGGCGGCCTCTTCACCCGCTGGTTCCACCGCTGGGCCCTGCTCGCCGGCTGGGCGGTCGGCATGGTCTACGGCACCTTCGCCGCGTACGGCGTCGCCTCCCCGACCCAGAAGCACTTCGGCGGCTCGTCGAAGGAGATCCCGGGCATCGGCGAGATCGGCTACATCGGTCTCACGGCGTTCGTGATCAACGTCGTCATCACCGTGGTGCTGACCTTCGTCCTGAAGGCGGCCAAGGCTCCCGAGGGCATCGACGAGACGAAGCCCTCGGACTACACGGCGGACGCGGGCGACCCGGGCGTGGCGGTGGAACTGCCCCCGGCGACGGCGGGCGCCGGCCACTAGGGGGTGCGCGATCGGCCGGACGGTCCTAGTCCCGCGTCCGTCTGGCCATCGCCTCCCAGAAGCGGTCCAGTTCGCGGACCCGCATGCCGACCCAGTGCGGGGTCTTCCTGCGCAGCCCCCGGGGCAGCCAGCGCCGGACGCTGCCGGGCAGCAGGGCCTGTTGCTGGCGGCAGAACGGCTCGCGGATCTCTCCCCGGGGCACACCGCCCCGGGGAGGGTACGGGCAGAGCTGGAACTTGCAGTCGGGCAGACAGGCCGAGCCCGGCGCGGGCGGGGTGGACGTGCCGATGCGCAGGCCGGGCCGGAGCGGCTCCCGGTCCGTACAGATGCACGGCGGCAACGACATCCCGGGCTGCTCCATGCGGGCCAGGCGTTCCTCGACCTCGTCCGGGTGCCCGTCCCGCTCGATGAGGTTCAGCATCACCAGGACGTCGGCGACGAGCCGTTGGGCGCGCGGGTCGAGGGTGCTCCAGCCGACCGAGGGGGGAATCCACAGGCTGTGCTTGCGGTATCCCCCGGCACTGCCCGCGCGGGCGCCGATGTTGTCGGCGACGCCCTTCTCGTCGATCCACAGGAACCGCTCGGGCTGTCCGGTCTCCAGGGCGAGGGCGATCAGGTCGCCGGCCTCGGCGACGAACGGATGCAGGCGCCGCCGGGCCGGTTCGCCGGGCCGGTCCGGGTGCCCCGGCACGGCGTTCACCGTGCCCGCCATCGACAGCCAGCGCCTCACCGTCCGTACGGCGGTGGCCCCGCCGAGCGGCTGGAACGGCTGGTGCCCGTCGGGACGGCCGCCGGCGCCGTCCGGGAGCTCCCACAGACACAGTGCCTGGAGCAGGCTGAGCTGCGCGTACCAGCAGCGTGACTGCTGGAGCACGGTCTCCGCCTGGCGGATCAGGTCGTCGCGGCCACCCCGGTAGGCCTGCGGGTGTCGGTGGCGCCGGTTCGCCGCGTACTTGAAGCCCTGGGCCAGCGCGGCCTCCAGGGCGAGCGGCAGATCGGGGGCGCCGCCGGTGAACTTCGGGTCGAGGTGGCGCAGCCACTTGGTGAGGCGTTCCCGGGCCTCGTCGCGATGGGCTTCGTCGACGGAGCCCAGGAGCATCGGGAGCATCCAGGCCCGCATCACGAACTCCCGGAACAGATCGACCCGTTGCTCGCGGTAGGACCGGTTGAGTTCCTTGCGTTCCTCCTGCAGCCGCCCGATGTCCTCGGCCGACGCGCCCCCCGGGGAGGTGCGGTCCGCCCGCGCCCTCCCCATGCGCGCCGACCATGCCTCGTACTCCCGCCTCTTCCATTCCCTCAGCTCGTCGAGCCGGTCGTTGTACTCCTTCACGGGGTCGCTGTTCAGGCCGACCCGCTCGCGGATCACGGCGAACGCCGGGTTGCCGCCGGTGCCGACCTCCTGGGCGACGACCAGGCGGATGGAGTAGGAGGGTTCCTGGATGCCCAGCCGGAAGAGCTCCCAGTACAGCGGGGTGGTGTCGACACGGTCGGAGACCTTCCGCAGCGCGGCGCCCAGCTGTTTGAGCACTCTGCGCTTGGAGTCCCTCAGGGTGCGCCGGTCCCCCTTGATGCCGGCCCAGTGTTCGCGCACCGCGGTGACGATCTCGCTCAGCAGTCTCGGGTCGTCCTCGGCGCTCTCGATCTCCAGGGCGGCCGCGTAGAGGTCCAGGGCCTTGGGGTCGTCGGTGCGGCGGCCCGCGGCGGCGCACAGCCGGTGGGCGAGCGGGCGGCCCCGCACGGGCGTCTGCCGTACCAGCTCCGCGATCTCCTTGCGTATCTCGGCCCGCACACCGTGCCCACGGGCCGGGGGGTCCGCCGCCCTGCCACGGGACAGCAGGACGAGGGCGATGAGCAGTTCGCGGCTGGGGCCGGGCGGCTGAAGCGCCTGTTCGGCCAGGTCGCCGGCGCCCCGCTCCCCCAGGTCGTTCAGCAGGCGGCAGCCGAAATAGGCCTGGATGATGCTGTGCGGGAAACGGACCCGGTACTCGAAGCCCTCCACCAGCCTGAGCTTGCTCGCGTGAGCCGCGAAGCGGGCGAGGACGGCACGGCACTGGTCCATGTTGCCCTCGCGCAGCCGCCTGCGCTCCTCGTCGCCGAGCCGCCCGCACAACGCGTCCCAGATCTGGCGCCGGTGCCAGTCGGAGACGGTGTTGCCGCGCTTGCCGTACTGGTCGAAGCCGCGGCCGGCCCACACGTGCTCGGCCCGGGCCCGCGCGCGCCGGGCCGGGCCGGGGTGCAGGACGTCCGGGTCGAGCAGCTCATCGAAGCCGACCTCCAGCTTGTCCTGGAGCAGTCCGACGCAGGCCAGGGCCGAGACCACTTCGAGCGTGTCGCGGCGCTCCGGCGGGGCCAGCGCGACGTCCTCGCGCAGCTTCCCCTCGCACAGCGCCTCGGCCCAGGTCTCCAGCAGCCAGAGCCGCAGGGTGGCGCGGTCGCGGCTGCGGGTGTTCATGTGCCGGGGATCGTCGTCCGGACGGTCGTGCTCCAGGATTCCGCGCCGGTGGAGTTCACGGGCGATCTGGAGATAGATCGGCGACTCGGTCACCTCCGCCGTCTCCACGATCCAGTCCACCCGGCGCTCGTCGGTCTCCGGGACGTCCGCCTCGACGAAGCGCAGCGCCTCCTCCTCGCTGAGCGGTTCCAGCACCACGATCGCGGCGGAGGTGGTCTCCAGCGGGCTGTGCGGCCGGGAGGCGATGACCAGGGGCAGCTTCTCCTCGCGGGCGCGCTCGATGGCCCGGCGGATGACGTTGTCCCGGTTCTGCTGCCGGCCGTCGTCGAGGAGGGCCTCCTCCAGGCCGTCGGCGAGGACCACCGGCTTGTCGTCGGCGAGGAGCTGTTGCCACACCCGGTCGGTCTTGCTGCGCGCGAGAACGCCCTTGGGCGCCTCCTGGGCGAAGCGCTGCCTCGCCAGGCGTTCGAAGTTCAGGTCGGCGCCGTCCGCCGCGTCCCGCAGTCTGACCGGCACCGGTACGGCGTTCTGGCGGGCCAGGAGTTCGGTGAGCCGTACGAGGACGGCGGTCTTCCCGGCTCCGACGCCGCCGACGAGCAGATACGGCCGCCGGGTGTCGCGCTCCCGCAGTCGCTCGGCGATGACCTGGGCGATGTCCTCGCGGCCCACGATCTCGGCGGTGTCGTATCCGGCGGTGGGCACCAGGCGGCGCGGATCCCGCAGTGCCTTGGTGAGGTAGCGCCGTTTGGTCCAGCGGTACCACCAGAACAGGAAGAGCGCGGCGGCGATCGAGGCGGCGAGGATCGGGCCGACGAACTTGAAGACGGTGTCGAACCCCTCGTTGCCCTGCCGCCACTGCTCGAAGCCGGTCGTGTCCTGCGTGACGAGGATGAACAGGCCTTCCCCGACCCAGGCGAGCAGCGCCAGCACGGCGACCAGCCAGATGACCCTGGTGACGTTGGCGTAGGAGACCCATCGGCGCCACTTCCGGGGGCGGGTGGCGCCGCGGCGGGCCTCCAGACGGATCGTCAGGGAATGCCAGCGGCCCACGCACCCGTGTCCGACGCGGTGTCCCGCCCGTCGCAGGGCCAGCGTGGCCATCGGCGCGTCGCGCGGTCGCTCCTTGCCGGGCGGGTGGCGGACGACCCTCGTCATGGCGTTCTCCTTGCGAGTTCCGGGAGCGGTTCGCGGGACGGAGGACTCGCGGGACGGAGGATTCGCACGGCGCCGACGGCTACTTCCATGGAAGCACTCCCGGCACGCTCCGCAACCCGGGCGCCCGGGTTCCGTCCGCACACCCGAGCGGAACCGGCATCCCGTGCCACACCGCGACGATCCCACCCTGATCGCCTGTCAGCTGACGCTCTGAAACCGCCCCGACACAACATCTGGGGGTGGCGTGACAGGTGAGCACAAGATGTATGCTCATGCTCGCTGTCGCCGCAGGGGAATCCGGTGCGAATCCGGAACTGTCCCGCAACGGTGTACTCGCGTGCATCCATACCCGTATGCGCACGCCTGTTCAGTCCGAGGTCCTGTCGACAGCGCGCCCGGCCGTCCGGTCCGGGTGCCCTGACGTCCGGGTCTCGTGGAGTGGGCCGGTGGACGCGACGCCCCCGCGCGCTCGTGTGCTGCCCCCTGCCCTGCGCAAGGCCCACCGCCGAGCGAGGGAGAGCCCCACGTGACCATCGCGCCAGCCGAACCGGTTTCAGTCACCGAGCCTGAGACCGACGGTCCCGGTACCGCGTTGCTGCGGACCCTGACCGAGCTGACCGCCGATCTGCCCGACGCCGACCCCGGCCGGGTCGCCGCCGCCGCCCTGCGCGGCCGGTCCGCGCGGGCTGCCTCCGAGGTCACCGCGGAGCTGCGCGAGCTGGCCACGGAGGCCGCCGCGGGCCTGATCTCCGAGGACCCCGCCTACTCGAAGCTGGCCGCCCGGCTGCTGACGATCAGCATCGCCGCGGAGGCCGCCTCCCAGGGCGTCACCTCGTTCACCGGATCGGTCGCCGTCGGCCACCGCGAGGGCCTGATCGCCGACCGCACCGCCGAGTTCGTGCGCGTCCACGCGGTCCGCCTCGACGCCCTGATCGACGAGGCGGGCGACGACCGCTTCGGCTACTTCGGGCTCCGCACCCTGCACAGCCGCTACCTCCTGCGGCACCCGATCACCCGCAAGGTCGTCGAGACACCGCAGCACTTCCTGCTGCGCGTCGCCTCCGGCCTCGCCGAGGACGACACGGCGCGTTCCGTGGACGAGGTCGCCGCGCTCTACGGGCTGATGAGCCGCCTGGACTACCTCCCGTCCTCCCCCACGCTCTTCAACTCCGGTACCCGGCACCCCCAGATGTCGTCCTGCTACCTCCTCGACTCCCCGCTGGACGAGCTGGACTCCATCTACGACCGCTACCACCAGGTGGCCAGGCTGTCGAAGCACGCCGGCGGCATCGGACTGTCGTACTCCCGCATCCGCAGCCGCGGTTCGCTGATCCGCGGCACCAACGGGCACTCCAACGGCATCGTGCCGTTCCTGAAGACGCTCGACGCCTCGGTCGCCGCGGTGAACCAGGGCGGCCGGCGCAAGGGCGCGGCGGCGGTCTACCTGGAGACCTGGCACTCCGACATCGAGGAGTTCCTGGAGCTGCGGGACAACACCGGTGAGGACGCCCGCCGGACGCACAACCTGAACCTCGCGCACTGGATCCCGGACGAGTTCATGCGCCGGGTCAACGCCGACGCCCCGTGGTCGCTGTTCTCCCCCGCCGACGTGCCCGAGCTCGTCGACCTGTGGGGCGAGGAGTTCGACGCGGCCTACCGCAAGGCCGAGGAGGCGGGCCTCGCGAAGAAGACCATCCCGGCCCGTGATCTCTACGGCCGCATGATGCGCACCCTCGCGCAGACCGGCAACGGCTGGATGACCTTCAAGGACGCGGCCAACCGCACCGCCAACCAGACGGCCGAGCCGGGCCACGTCGTGCACTCCTCCAACCTGTGCACCGAGATCCTGGAGGTCACGGACGACGGCGAGACGGCGGTCTGCAACCTGGGTTCGGTGAACCTGGGCGCGTTCGTCGACACGACGGCCGGCACGATCGACTGGGAGCGGCTGGACGAGACCGTCCGCACGGCCGTCACCTTCCTCGACCGGGTCGTCGACATCAACTTCTACCCGACCGAGCAGGCGGGCCGCTCCAACGCCCGCTGGCGGCCGGTCGGCCTGGGCGCGATGGGCCTCCAGGACGTCTTCTTCAAGCTGCGGCTGCCCTTCGGCTCCCCCGAGGCGAAGGCGCTGTCCACCCATATCGCCGAGCGCATCATGCTCGCCGCCTACGAGGCCTCCGCCGAGCTGGCCGAGCGCAACGGCCCGCTGCCGGCCTGGGAGAAGACCCGTACGGCCAGGGGCGTCCTGCACCCGGACCACTACGGCGTCGAGTTCACCTGGCCCGAGCGCTGGGCGGCCCTGCGCGAGCGGATCGCGCGGACCGGCATGCGCAACTCCCTGCTGCTCGCCATCGCGCCCACCGCCACCATCGCGTCCATCGCGGGCGTGTACGAGTGCATCGAGCCGCAGGTGTCCAACCTGTTCAAGCGCGAGACGCTGTCCGGCGAGTTCCTCCAGGTCAACTCCTACCTGGTGCAGGACCTCAAGGACCTCGGCGTCTGGGACGCCCGCACCCGTGAGGCACTGCGCGACTCCAGCGGCTCGGTGCAGGACTTCGCCTGGATCCCGGACGACGTGCGCGCCCTGTACCGCACGGCGTGGGAGATCCCGCAGCGCGGCCTGATCGACATGGCCGCCGCCCGTACCCCGTACCTCGACCAGGCCCAGTCCCTGAACCTGTTCCTGGAGACGCCGACCATCGGCAAGCTCTCCTCGATGTACGCGTACGCCTGGAAGTCGGGCCTGAAGACGACGTACTACCTGCGCTCGCGCCCGGCGACCCGCATCGCCCGCGCCGCACAGGCACAGGCACAGGCACAGGCCACCGTCCCCGTCCAGCAGGTGGCCGAGCCCGACGCCGTCGCCTGCTCCCTTGAGAACCCCGAGTCCTGCGAGGCCTGCCAGTAATGACCACCGCACCCGAGAAGACCGAGAAGAACCTGCTCGACCCGGGCTTCGAGCTGACCCTTCGCCCGATGCGCTATCCGGACTTCTACGAGCGCTACCGGGACGCCATCAAGAACACCTGGACCGTCGAGGAGGTCGACCTCCACTCGGACGTCGCCGACCTGGCGAAGCTGTCCGAGGGTGAGCAGCACATGATCGGCCGGCTGGTCGCGTTCTTCGCGACGGGCGACTCGATCGTGGCGAACAACCTCGTGCTGACGCTGTACAAGCACATCAACTCCCCCGAGGCGCGCCTCTACCTTTCGAGGCAGCTCTTCGAGGAGGCCGTGCACGTCCAGTTCTATCTGACGCTCCTGGACACCTACCTCCCCGACCCGGAGGACCGCACCGCCGCCTTCGCCGCCGTGGAGAACATCCCCTCCATCCGCGAGAAGGCCGAGTTCTGCTTCAGGTGGATCAACGAGGTCGAGAAGCTGGACCGGCTGGAGAGCAAGGCCGACCGCCGTCGCTTCCTGCTCAACCTGATCTGCTTCGCCGCGTGCATCGAGGGCCTGTTCTTCTACGGCGCCTTCGCGTACGTCTACTGGTTCCGCAGCCGGGGTCTGCTGCACGGCCTCGCCACGGGCACCAACTGGGTGTTCCGTGACGAGACGATGCACATGAGCTTCGCCTTCGAGGTGGTCGACACCGTCCGCAAGGAGGAGCCGGACCTCTTCGACGACCAGCTCCAGGACGAGGTGACGGCCATGCTGCGGGAGGCCGTCGAGGCCGAGCTCCAGTTCGGGCGCGACCTGTGCGGCGAGGGGCTGCCGGGTATGAACACCGACTCGATGCGGCAGTACCTGGAGTGCGTCGCCGACCAGCGTCTGTCGCGGCTCGGGTTCGCCCCGGTGTACGGCTCGGAGAACCCCTTCTCCTTCATGGAGCTCCAGGGTGTTCAGGAGCTGACCAACTTCTTCGAGCGCCGTCCGTCGGCGTACCAGGTCGCGGTGGAGGGCACCGTCGACCTGGACGAGGACTTCTGAGCCGTCCTCTCCCCACGGGCCTCCTGGGCCTCCCTGATCTGCCGGTCGGCGCGCCGGTCGCGCACGATGCCGAGCACGGACGGGAGGACCAGGAGGACGAGGATCCCGAGGACCATGAGCATTCCGATGAGGCCTTCGATCTGGTTCGTGTTCATGGACACCAGTCTCCTGTCGGACACTCCTGACCGTGAGTGGCAGGACTGCCGCACACCTTCAAATTCCTGCCACTTCGGGTGCACACTGGCAGCATGCTGAAAAACGTGGCGGCCGTCCTCCTCGACGGCGTACATCCCTTCGAACTCGGCGTCGTCTGCGAGGTCTTCGGCCTCGACCGCAGCGACGAGGGGCTGCCGGTGTACGACTTCGCCGTGGTGTCGGCGGAGGGGCCGGTCCTCGGCACCCACGTCGGCGGGCTCACCGTGTCCACGCCGTACGGCCTCGACCGGCTGGAGGAGGCCGACCTGATCGCCGTACCGGCCGCGGACTCGAACGTCGACCGCGCGTATCCGCCCGAGCTGCTCGCCGCGCTGCGCCGGGCCGTGGACCGGGGCGCCCGGGTCCTCAGCGTCTGCTCCGGGGTCTTCGTGCTGGGCGCCGCGGGGCTCCTCGACGGCCGGCGCTGCGCCGCGCACTGGCGGCACGCGGACGTGCTGGCCCGCCGCTACCCCCGGACGGCCGTCGAGGCGGACGTGCTGTACGTCGACGAGGACCCGGTGATCACCTCGGCCGGCACGGCCGCCGGTATCGACGCCTGTCTGCACCTGGTCCGCAAGGAGCAGGGGCCCGAGGTCGCCAACCGGATCGCCCGGCGGATGGTGGTGCCGCCGCACCGCGACGGCGGCCAGGCCCAGTACATCGAGCGGCCGCTGCCCCGGTCGCGGTGCGACACCGTCGGCGAGGTGCTCGCGTGGATGGAGCAGCACCTCGACGAGGAGATCACGGTGGAGCAGCTCGCGGAGCGGGCCCACATGTCACCGCGCACCTTCGCCCGCCGGTTCCAGCAGGAGACGGGCACCACTCCCTACCGCTGGCTGCTGCGCCAGCGGGTGCTGCTGGCCCAGCACCTGCTGGAGGCGACGGACGAGACGGTGGACGCGATCGCCTGGCGCGCCGGCTTCGGTACGGCCGGCGCCCTGCGCCACCAGTTCGTGCAGGCGCTGGGGACGTCCCCCAACGCCTATCGGCGCACGTTCCGCGGCCCGCAGGCCGTCGCCTGAGCCGCGGCTCTCACCCGGACACCGCCCGCAGCCGCAGCCGGCGCGGCCGCAGCGTGATGCCGATGTGCGTCCGGTTGTCGGAGCCCGGCACCGCCTCGAAGCGGAACGCGGACGCCACCACCGCGGCGATCAGCGTCAGCTCGGCCATCGAGAAGTGGTCGCTCGGGCACTTCCGGTTGCCGACACCGAACGGCGTCATGGCGTACTTCGGCACCTCCGGGGAACGGCCGGGCAGCCAGCGGTCGGGATCGAACTCCGTGTGCCGCTCGTACGACCGCGGATCGCGCTGTACGGCGTACGGGCTGTAGACGATGTCGGCGCCCGCGGGAATGCGGTAGCCGCCGAGCTCGGTCTCGGTCACCGCGCGCCGGGTCAATATCCATACGGCGGGATACAGCCGCATGGTCTCGACGATGACATTGGCGGTGTGCTGGAGCTTTCGGACGTCGCCGAATGCGACCGGTCGGTCTCCTACGACGCTTTTCACCTCTTCGCGGATCTTGTCCACCTGGTCGGGGTGCTCGGTGAGCACGTGGAGCAGCGACATGACCACCGAGCCGGCTGTTTCGCTGCCCGGTGTGAGTATCGCGATGACCTGGTCGTGGATCTCCTGTTCCCCGATCGGGTCGCCATTGTCGTCCTTCGCCTCCAGCAAAGCCGTCAGCAAATCGTCCGGCTTTTGACCGGATGCCCGCCGGTCGGCGATGATCTCGTCCACCAGCCGATGCAGATCGGCCAGCGCCCGGTTGAATTCGCGGTTGGCCGGAATCGGTACCCGATAAAGCGGCCCGAGGGGCACCACCATGCGCTGGTACATACCGGCGAACAGTGTGGCGAGCGCGGAGGTGATGCGCTCGGACCGGGCGTCCATATAGCTGCCGCGCATCAGACAGCGGGCGGAGATGCGCACGGACACCCGGAAGGACTCCGCGGTGACGTCGAGGACCTCGCCGTTCCGCCAGCGCTCGACGAGCGCGTACGCCTCCTCCTCCATGATCGGCCCGTAGCCGGGGATGGCGTCGAGCCGGAACGCGGGCTGGATCGTGCGCCGCTGGCGGCGGTGCAGCGGGCCGTTGGCCGTGGCCACGCCCTCCTTGCCGAGCAGGCTCTCCAGGGACTCCCACAGGGGTCCCGAGATGATGTAGTCCGGGCTGAGCGCCAGGGCGCCGGTGAGGTCCGGCGCGGTGACGGCGTACACCGTCTTGGGGCCGAGCCTGAGGCGGACGATGTCGCCGTGGTCGCGGAGCCGGGCCAGGAAGGCCAGCGGATCGCGGGCCAGCTTCCAGCCGTGTCCGAGGAGCGGAACCCTGCCACCGGCCAACGGTGGCTCACGCAGTTCGGGCGCCGCGGGGGTCGCGGGTTTCGCCGACTCGACGGTCATTTCTCACCTGCCGCTTCGTTGTTGACGTACGGGGGCGTGGACCGGTCGTCCCAGCTGTCGACCATGTATCGGCCGGACTCGTGGTGGAACCAGTAGACGGAACTGAACCAGTTCCGCATATTGCCGAGGCAGGACCGCACGGCGGCGCCGAGTTGGTTTCCGCGAACCGTCCCGTCGGCGAGCCGGTCGGCAAGAAGCAAGACGTCCTTCTCGACGACGAGGAACTCGGAAATGCATTCCTCGACGCGTCGCCTGACTTCCTTGACCGCCTCTTCGAGGGTCAGTCCCTCATGGGTGATGAGACTGATTCCGAGATTGTGCACCTCATCGCCCGCTATTTCCTTGGGAAGCGAGCAGAGGTCGTTGTACCAGGCGGCAAATTCCTGACTCAGCAGCGCCGCTCGGCGAAATGCGGGGTGTTTCCTCACCGGGTCCGGGAGTTCGTGTCCCGCACTCGGCTCCAGCAGGTCGGTCCAGATCCAGTGCGCGAAGGTGAGCCGACGCAGCGCCAGGTATTCCTCGACTCCGGGAATGCGCCCTTCGATTCGGTTGTGGAATTCCCGGTCGTACGCGTCGATCACGGCGTGGAAGTGCCGGGCGAACCGGGCGTTCCAGGTCCCGGGAAGGAAGGAGTGCAGCCGGCTCACACTGTCCGCGAGCCCGGCGACCAGCGGATCCGGGTGGCGCAGATGCTCCGCCGGGGAGTCCAGGGCCGCGTGCAAGCGGAACCTGAGCCGCCGCCAGGAGGACGTCCGGCCGTGCACGACGTCACGGTCGTGCCGGTCGTCCCAGACGAAGAACCACGTGCTGTAGTCGGCGATGGCCTGCATGACCTCGTCGGGTGCGCCGAGGTAGAAGCCCGCCATCAGGTCGGTGTAGCAAAGTCCGTCGGCATATTCTGCGACCTTGTCCGCCGACATCAACCGCATTTCCAGCAGCCAGGAGCGCGTCTTCTCCTGCAACTGAGGCCAATACGGATGCAGTTGCCGGGGAAACGCCGCCTCGATGACTGGAAGAGAGAGCGAGGGAGGGACCGCGGGCGCGGCCACCGTCGCTGTGGTGCTGTATGTGGTGCTGTATGGGAAAGCTGGCACGGACAACCCCTCTCAGCCGCCAGTGGGCGCACACCCCTCGCCCCGTGCCGGGCGTGCGCCGTTGCGTATCCCCGCACTTCCCATTCAGCACTACAACTGACCGTTCTGGGAACGGATTTGCTTCATTCACCACCCCAACATGCCGAGAATCCACCCCCGCATGACTGGTTACGGATCAGCAGATGTGCAGTAGATGTGCGTAAGCGATCGAACGTCCGTCGGACACACGAACGACGCCCGGCCGGAGGGATCCCGGCCGGGCGTCGTGGTGGTGCGGACGAGCTCAGTCGTTGGCGACCACGGGGTAACGGGGCTCGTTCTCGGCCATCTGCCGCAGGGCGTCCTTGCGTTCACGCTTGGACAGACGGTCGATGTAGAGGTAGCCGTAGAGGTGGTCGGTCTCGTGCTGCAAACACCGAGCGAAGTATCCGGTGCCGCGCACCTTGATCGGGTTGCCCTTCTCGTCCTGCCCGGTCACTTCGGCGTAGTCGGGACGGGCCAGCGGCGCGTAGGCGGTGGGCACCGACAGACAGCCCTCGTTGCTGTCGTCCAGCCGGCGCCGGTCGGCGGGCAGCTCGACGAGCTCGGGGTTGCAGACGACGCCGGTGTGCCGGACGCCCTCGTCGTCGGGGCAGTCGTAGACGAAGACCTTCCGGTCGACACCGATCTGGTTGGCAGCCAGGCCCACTCCCTCGGCGACGTGCTGCGAGGCGAACATGTCCGCGACCAGCTGCCGCAGCTCCTCGCCGAACTCGGTGACGTCCTTGCACTCCTTGTGCAGCACCGGGTTCCCGACGACGGTGATCGGCCGCGAGGTACCGGCCTCACGCCATGCCAGCTCGCGCGCCTCCGCCTCCTCGGTGTCGATGACGAAGCCCTCGTCGTCCACGGGGAGCACGCCCGCGTGCTGCTGATCGGTGTCCTGCTGGGCCATGACCGACGATGCCTTCCTCAGTGGAACAGGGGTGAAGTTGCTGATACAGGGTACGGGGATCGCGCTCCCGGGGGCGCGGGGCCGGATCGATACGCGGCTCCGCCGCGACGGGGCCCCGCTCGAGCGAAGCCGCGTGGGGCAGCGACCTGCCACGACGACGCCGCGGCGATCCCCGGACCTAACAGACCTCTTCCAGGTCCCGCCAGTCCCTGGAATCCGGGCTGTCCGCGACCCAACCGTCCAGCAGCCCCCGGACGAGAGAAGCCGGGGCGGCCACGCCGCACTCCCGCTCCGGCACCCACAGCTGCCCGTCCGTCCGGTGCCCGAGCGGACCCGGATGCCCCGGCTCGCTGTGGTCGTGCGGGTCGAGGTGCTCGCCGTCACCCTCGTCGGACGGCATGCGCGACTCCGAGCACATCCGGCAGAGCAGCCGCACCGACGACGACCAGTCCTCGGCCGCGAAACCGGCGTCGGCCGCCAGCTGCTCCAGCGCGTCCCGGTCGGACTCGGTGGCCGCCTCCAGCAGGACGACCCAGGTCGGCACCGGCGACGGCGCCCACAGCTCGATCTCGTCGAAGACCGGGTAGGAGTGGCCCGTGGCGGTGGTCCGCTCGCCGTGCGGCACCCCGTCGTGCAGCACGACCTCGCCCCAGCGCCGCCCGGACGAGGGCAGCGGGATGGACAGCACCTCGATCCGGGCGGGGTCCAGCCGCCGCCCCCACACCACCTCGGCCTCGCCCTCGGGCGACAGCCGTACGGCCGCGCTGCCCAGGTCCATGCCGACCGGCTCGCCCGCGCCTATGGCGTCGCCGGGCACCCGCAGCCCGTACGCCTGCCAGGCGCGGCGGGCCAGCGGCCAGTCCTGGAGGGCGGTGGCGGCGATGCCGACGTTCCACCAGTCGGGGGCCCCGGCCTCCCGTTCGAGGAGGGCGACGGCTCGCAGTCCCGCCGTACGGGCCTGCTCCCAGTCGTGCCGGAACTTGTGCAGCAGGGCGAGGTTGAACCAGGACTCGGAAAGCCAGGGCTCCAGGTCGGCCGCACGTGTCAGCAGCGCGCCCGCGTCCTCGTACCGCCCGTCGCCGATCAGCGTGAACGCGCGGTCGGTGGCCTGCCGCCAGGAGGCGGAGGGCCGGTGCCGTCCCTTACCGAAGATCCTCACGATTCCCGCCTGCCAGTTCCGTTCTGTGGGCTGGCCAGTGCCCCCGGACACTCTCTCCCTCGCATCCAACCACGTGTGGCCGGAGGGCCGCTCATTACCCATGGGTTACCCACCTGCCGACAAGGTCAGACAGCCTGCCCGTCACCTGCCACCACCCTGCCCGAGGCTTCCCCGGGGCTGAACGCCCGGGGGTGCCCCCGGCGCGCCGCGCCCGCGTTCCACAGCACCCTGGCCAGTGCCTCGACCACCTCCGGCGCGTACTCCCCGCCGGTGCCGAGCCGCAGCTCCTCCAGGGCGGTGAGGGGCCCACCGGGACCGCTTCCCTGCACCTTCTCCTCGTATGCGTTCACCACCCGGACTATGCGCGCGGCCACCGGCTGCTCCGGGTAGGGGTCGGCCTGCCGCTCGACGACCGTCGCGACCTGGGCGCCCGCCCCCGTCTGGCGGACGACGGCCCCGCCGAGCAGCGCGATCCGCCGCTGCTGCGCCGCCGGCAGCTCGGCGGTGGCCCCTGCCGGGACCGGGTCGACGAGGCTGAGCTGGCCGATGTCGTGCATGAGGGCCGCGTACTCCAGGACGGCCAGCTCGGGCTCCGGCAGCCCCAGGTCCCGGCCCACGGCCTGGCTGAGGGCGGCGACCCGGCGGGCGTGCCCGGCAGGGGTGTACCCGGCGATCTCGGTGGCGCGGGCCAGCGAGGCGATGGTCTGCCGGTAGGTGGCCCGCACCGCCGCGTACCGGCGCAGGGACAGCTGGGTGAGCAGCAGCGGCACCGAGAACACCGGCAGCGCCCACAGCCCGACGACGGCCACCGCGAGCGCCATCACCGCCCCCGTCGCGCAGACCGCCGAGCCGATCCCGGGCACCGCCCGCAGCTCGTCCCGCAGCAGCGGGGCGAACGGCCAGCCGGTCCGGGAGTGGGCGAGCGCGGCGGCGACCACGGCGTCGCACAGGACGGTCAGGACGAGCAGCGCGAGCAGCAGCAGCGCGTAGGCGGGGCCGCTCCAGCCGTCGAACACCCCGCGGTTGTGGAGGGGCTGGAAGCAGACGGCGGCGAACCCGACGGCCAGTACCCGCCGGACCAGGTGGTCGAGGACCGCCTGCCCGCGGGCCAGCTGCGGCACGCTGCCGAGCAGGGAGGCGGCGACCACGACCGCCACGACCTGGGTGACCCCGTGGTGCGTGGGGTGCCCGGCGTGCCCTCCGACCAGCGCGTACGACAGCGACCCCGCGGCGCCGAGCGGCGCGGCCTCACGCAGCGGGGGTCCGCTCTGGGGGCGGGTCAGCTCCCCGACGGCGACGAGGACCCCGAAGGCGAGCGCCACGGGCCGGTCCTCCACGCCTGTCATGAACGTAACGAAGAGGGAGACGGCGACGAGGAGCGCGGCCGAGCACTGGAGGGCGACGTGCGAGCGGCGGACGGTCATCGGCGCACCCCGGACCGGTCGTCCGCCTGCGCGGGCACGCCGGCCCGGTCCTCCTCGGCGGTCACGACCGGATGCCAGCCGTCCCGGGCGATGACGTGCGCCAGCGCCGCGACCATCCGGGGGTCGAACTGGGCGCCCGCGCACCGCCGCAGCTCCTCCAGTGCGACGTGCACCGGCCGGGCCCTGCTGTAGGACCTGGTGGACGTCATGGCGTCGAACGCGTCCGCTACGGCGACCACCCGGGCCGGTTCCGGGATCTGGCTGCCCACCAGCCCGTACGGGTAGCCCTTGCCGTCGATGCGTTCGTGGTGGTGGAGGATCGCCGAGCGGGCCTCGCCGAGGAAGGAGATCCCGCGGGTGATCTCGTGCCCGTACTCGGGGTGCAGCTCGATCACCCGCCGCTCCTGCGGTGTGAGCGGCCCGTCCTTGCGCAACAGCCGGGTGGGGACGCCGAGTTTGCCGACGTCGTGCAGGATCCCGGCGAAGCGGAGCATGTCGATCCGGCTCTCGTCCATCCCCAGTTCGCGCCCGATCAGCACCGAGGCCTGGCCGACGCGTTCGCTGTGTCCGCGCGTGTAGCCGTCCTTGATGTCGACGGCCTGCACCAGGGCGCGAATGGTCGCCTGGTGGGCGGCGCGCTCCCGGTGGTACTGCGCGAACACCCACCACGACACGGCCATCGGGAACAGCACGAGCAGGGCCGCCACCGGCCCGTACGGGCTGCGCCACAGCACCGCCATCATCAGCCCGCCCAGCCCGTGCACGGCCAGCGGCGCCAGGGAGCGCAGGAACAGCCCCCGGCAGACCCGCCGCGGCGGCAGCCCCTCGGCGAGCGCCAGCATCCCGCCGTCCAGCAGGGCGAGCGCGGCGCAGAACACCAGCACGGCCGCCGCCGCCGGCACCAGCGCGTACGGCAGGTCGGAGGCGGCCACCGCGTCCCGCCCGCCGAGCGCGGCGTGCACCCGGGCGGCGGCCCACACGGCGAGCGAGGAGTGGGCGGCCCGCCAGACCCGGCGCAGCAGGAAGGGGCGCCGCTCGACGTGCGAGAACAGCGCCCCGGGCAGCGGGACGAGAGCGGCCGCGGCCGGTGTCAGCAGGAACGCCCCGGCCAGCAGCACGGGGTGGAGGGTGCCCGCGAACCTGCGGCGGGCGATCCGCTCGCCCCCGGCGTACAGGGCGGCGAGCAGGGCGACGGCCCACCAGGGGGTACGCGCGCCGGGCAGCGAGGGAAGGGCGCAGAGCAGGGCGCCGAGGGCGACACAGGCGGCGTAGACGCGCGCCCGCGCCGGAATCCCCTCCATGACGCCTCCCCCAGCCGTACCTGTCCGGGCTCAGGAGCCTAGGACGGCCGGGGGCGGCTCCGCGGGCGTATCACCCGCGGATTAGCACATTCGAGTGACGGCAGCGCTTTCCGGAAGCGGCTCTCCCACAAGCGGGCTCCCTTCGGAGCGGGCCCGCGGAGAGCGGCTCAGCTCTCCTGGGCCGTCGCCGTCACGTCGTGCTCGGGGACGGCCTGGCCGGAGCGGATCAGGTCGATCCGGCCCATGACCTTGGCGCGCAGGTCGGTCGGCACGTCGTCACGCCCGCAGCACCGCTTGACCAGCTTCTTCACGGCCTCCTCCAGCCCGTACTTCTCCAGGCAGGGGGAGCACTCCTCGAAATGGTGCTGGAACTTGTCCCGGTCCAGCGGGGGCATCTCGCTGTCGAGGTACTCGTACAGGTGGTCGAGGACCTCACCGCAGTCCGTCTCGTGCGGATCTCCGCAGCTCATGAGCCCGAACCTTTCGCTTCGTTCGACTCTCCGGCACCGGCCGGGACCAACCCGCGCTCACGGGCATAGTCCTCGAGCATGCCGCGCAGTTGACGGCGGCCCCGGTGCAGCCGGGACATCACCGTACCGATGGGTGTCCCCATGATGTCCGCGATCTCCTTGTACGCAAAGCCCTCTACGTCCGCGAGATACACGGCGATCCGGAACTCCTCGGGGATGGCCTGGAGCGCCGCCTTCACGTCCGAGTCGGGCAGGTGGTCCAGCGCCTGCGACTCCGCGGAGCGCAGACCGGTGGACATGTGCGACTCGGCGCGCGCCAGCTGCCAGTCCTCGATCTCCTCGGCCGCACTGCGCTGGGGTTCACGCTGCTTCTTGCGGTACGAGTTGATGAAGGTGTTGGTGAGGATCCGGTACAGCCAGGCCTTGAGGTTGGTGCCCTCGCGGAACTGGTGGAAGGACGCGTACGCCTTCGCGTACGTCTCCTGCACCAGGTCCTCGGCGTCCGCCGGGTTGCGCGTCATGCGCAGCGCGGCCGAGTACATCTGGTCGAGGAACTCGAGCGCGTCCCGCTCGAAGCGCGCGCTGCGCTCGGCGGTGGATTCCGCGCCCGTCTCCTGGCTCACGCCCTGGCCCTCGGGCAGCTCCGCCTGGCCGTTGTCGGTCCCTGCGTCGGTACCGGTGACCGGACCCACCTCCTCAAGATCGCGGGTAGGACCGAAACCGATCCCACTCGAATCGGAGGATAGACGACTACCCGCGCCTGCCGCCGCTCCAATAGGAGCGGTCCTGGCCGCGTGCAGCACCGTCCAGTCCAGATCGGTGCGGCTGCTGCGGCTCGGGCAGATGGTCGAACCCATGCGGCGGACTTCCTCTCCCACTGACTTCGGTGCCGGTTGTTCAGCACTCCTGTCCGCCTCAACAGCGCCCCGCCCCTCCACATTCCCGCCCGTCACCTCACCCGAGCGGAGCGACCCACCCGACGACCGCGGCGGTGACGACCTCCAGCGTCTCCTCCTGGGTGACCCCGGCCCTCTTGGGCACGGCGAACCCGTGATCGCCGTACGGCACCTCCACGAGGGCGTACCCGCCCGCGGGGAACTCGTCCGGTCCGCCGAAGGGGTCGTTGCCGCCCTGGACGACGAGGGTCGGCACCCCCGCCCCGAGCAGCTCGTCGGCCCGGGACCTCTCCGGTCTCCCCGGCGGGTGCAGCGGAAAGCTCAGCGCGAGCACGGCGTGCGCCCCGAGCTCGCCGGCCGTGCGGCAGGCGACCCGCGCGCCGGCCGACCGGCCGCCCGAGATCACCGGCAGCCCGGGCGCGACGACGGACGGCCAGATCCCGCGCCAGCCGACGTCGAGGGTCTTCGGCGCGGGCGCGACCTTCTTGCCCGCCACCCGCCAGGGCTGCTCCACGAGAGCGACACTCACCCCGTGTCCGGGCAGCACGGCGGCGAGCGCCCGAAGATCGCGGGCCCCGACACCGCCCCCGGCGCCATGGCCGACGGCGAGGACCAGCCTCGGCTCCTCGGCGTGGTGCCAGGTGATGCGGGCGGTGCCCGCGTCGGTCTCCACCGTTTCGGTGCTCACCACTGTTTCGCTGCTCACGTCAGAAGAGTGTGCCCTCCTCGGGCCCCTCCAGCTCCTTCAGCAGCTCCGGGCCGTTGTTGCGGACGCTGCTGACGGCCGTGGACACCGGATAGGCGCGCATCAGTCCGGCCGGCGGGGGTTCCAGGAGGGAGCGCAGGTCGTCGACGTCCGTCCGTGCCGGGTCCAGCCAGGCGTCCCAGCGGTCCGGGGTGAGCATCAGCGGCATCCGGGGGTGGATGTCGGCGAGGGCGTGCGGGCCGTCGGCGGGTGCCACGGCGAGCGGGGAGGTCTCCGCCTCGGTCGTGATCACCGAGCACGTCACCCACCAGGCCTGCGGATGGTCGTCGGGCAGGGTCCGGTCCCGCCAGAACTCGTACAGCCCGGCCATCGCGAAGACCGTGCCGTCGGCCGGGAGCACGAAGTAGGGCTGCTTGCGCGGCCGCTTCTTCTTTCCCTCGACCTCCAGGTCCCGTTCCTGGACGCCGGTGACCCACTCGTAGTAGCCGTCGGCGGGCAGGACGCAGCGCCGGGCGGCGAAGGCGCGGCGGTAGGAGGGCTTCTCGTGGACGGTCTCGGCGCGCGCGTTGATCATCCGCGCGCTCCCCTCGGGGGTCTTCGCCCAGGAGGGGACCAGTCCCCACTTCAGCTTCCGCAGCTGCCGAACCGGACTGCGGTCGTCGGCGTCCTTCACCGGACGGTCGAGGACGGCGTAGACCTCCTTGGTCGGCGCCACGTTGTAGTCGGGCTCCAGGGCCTCCTCGGGCTCCCACTTCTCGACCTCAAAGATTCCTGCGAGATCCTCGGGCCTGCGACTCGCTGCATACCGTCCGCACATACGTGCCACACTGCCAGACTCCGTGAGCCGAAAGGGAGCCACCAGAAAACATGGAGAGCACCGCCGCCCTCGCGCTGCCCGACCTGTGGGACCGCCTCGTCGGCACCCAGTCCGACCCCGACCTGTGGGTGGTGGTGGCCACCGCCGTCGCCGCCCTCGCGGTCGTCGTACCGCACACCCTGTGGCGGATATCGCGCAACGCGATCACCATCGCCCACGAGGGTGGTCACGGCCTGGTCGCGCTGCTGACCGGCCGCCAGCTGACCGGGATCCGGCTGCACTCCGACACCAGCGGCCTGACCCTCAGCCGGGGCAAGCCGCACGGTCTCGGCATGATCCTCACCGCGGCGGCCGGCTACACCGCTCCCCCGCTGCTCGGCCTGGGCGGCGCCTCCCTCCTCGGCGCCGGCCGCATCACCCTGCTGCTGTGGGTGGCGACGGCGCTGCTGGTCGTGATGCTGGTGATGATCCGCAACGCGTACGGCGCCCTCACGGTGGTCCTCACCGGCGGCACCTTCCTGCTGGTGTCCTGGCTGGCGGGACCGCAGGTGCAGGCGGCCTTCGCGTACGCGGTGGTGTGGTTCCTGCTGCTGGGAGGCGTACGGCCCGCCTTCGAGCTCCAGGCGAAGCGCTCGCGCGGAGGCGCGGGCGACTCGGACGCGGACCAGCTGTCCCGGCTGACCCACGTACCGGCGGGCCTGTGGCTGTTCCTGTTCCACGCGGTGAGCCTGTGCGCCCTGCTGGGCGGGGGCAGGTGGCTGCTGGGGCTGTGACGCGGCTCCGAAGCGGCGCGCGCACCGGGGTGCGGGAGAGGACGTCCACGGCTCCGCCACGGGTCGCCGCCGGCCCCGACGGCGCCGCACCCGAAGGACGGCCGACCACTAAAGTGGGGCCCATGGCCCCGAACCCCGCCCACACCGCCCTCTGGCCCGCCCCGCACGCAAGCGAGGCCGTCGCCGCGACGGTCCACGTGCCGGGGTCGAAGTCCGTCACCAACCGTGCCCTCGTCCTCGCCTCCCTCGCCTCCGAGCCCGGCTGGCTGCGCCGCCCCCTCCGCTCCCGCGACACGCTGCTGATGGCGGCCGCCCTGCGCGAGATGGGCGTCGGCATCGAGGAGACCGTGTCGTCCAGCTCCTCCGGCGCCGGAAGCCCCGACAGCACCGGCGAGGCCTGGCGGATCCTCCCCGCGGGGCTGCGCGGACCGGCCACGGTGGACGTCGGCAACGCGGGCACGGTGATGCGCTTCCTGCCGCCGGTCGCCGCCCTCGCCGACGGGCCCGTCCGCTTCGACGGCGACCCGCGGGCGTACGAGCGTCCCCTGAACGGCGTCGTCGACGCGCTGCGTGTCCTCGGCGCCCGGATCGACGACGACGGCCGCGGCGCGCTGCCGCTGACCGTGCACGGCGGGGGTGCCCTGGACGGCGGGACGGTGGAGATCGACGCCTCGTCCTCGTCCCAGTTCGTGTCGGCCCTGCTCCTCTCCGGCCCCCGCTTCAACCAGGGCGTGGAGGTCCGCCACATCGGCGCCACGCTGCCCTCCGTGCCGCACATCCGGATGACGGTCGACATGCTGCGCGCGGTCGGCGCGCAGGTGGACACCCCGGAGTCGGGCGGCGAGCCGAACGTCTGGCGGGTCACCCCGGGCGCCCTGCTGGGCCGGGACCTGACGATCGAGCCGGACCTGTCCAACGCCCAGCCGTTCCTGGCGGCGGCGCTGGTGACCGGCGGCCGGGTGCTGATCCCGGACTGGCCGGCCCGCACCACCCAGCCGGGTGACCGGCTGCGCGAGATCTTCACCGAGATGGGCGGCTCCTGCGAACTGGCCGACTACGGTCTGGTCTTCACCGGCTCGGGCTCGATCCACGGCATCGACGTCGATCTCGGTGACGTCGGCGAGCTGACCCCGGGCATCGCGGCCGTCGCCGCCCTCGCGGACTCCCCGTCCACCCTGCGGGGCGTGTCCCACCTGCGCCTGCACGAGACGGACCGGCTGGCCGCGCTGACGAAGGAGATCAACGAGCTCGGCGGCGATGTCACGGAGACCGCCGACGGTCTGCACATCCGCCCGCGCCGGCTGCACGGCGGGATCTTCCACACCTACGACGACCACCGCATGGCGACGGCCGGCGCGATCATCGGCCTGGCCGTGGAGGGCGTGCAGATCGAGAACGTGGCGACGACGGCGAAGACCCTGCCGGACTTCCCCGAACTGTGGACCGGGATGCTCGGGGTATAGGGACTTTCGCCATGCGCCGCTACAGCAAGAACACCGACGAGGACGACATCCGCAGCCGCCCGAACCGCAAGGGCAACCGGCCTCGCACGCACATCCGCCCCAAGCACGAGGACGCCGCCGAGGGCATGGTCCTCACCGTCGACCGGGGCCGGCTGACCTGTCTGGTCGACGACCGGATCGTGATGGCGATGAAGGCCCGCGAGCTGGGCCGCAAGGCCGCGATCGTGGGCGACCGGGTCGCGATCGTCGGCGACCTGTCGGGCAAGAAGGACACCCTCGCCCGGATCGTCCGCATCGAGAAGCGCACCTCGGCACTGCGTCGCACCGCGGACGACGACGACCCCTACGAGCGCGTCGTCGTGGCCAACGCCGACCAGCTCGCCGTGGTCACCGCCCTCGCCGACCCCGAGCCCCGCCCGCGTCTGATCGACCGCTGCCTGGTGGCGGCCTTCGACGCCGGCCTCACCCCCCTGCTGGTCATGACGAAGTCGGACCTGGCCTCGCCGGACAAGCTGCTGGAGCTGTACGGCCATCTCGACATCCCGTACGTCGTCACCAGCCGCGACGAGCTGGAGAACGGAGACGCGGCGGACCGGGTGCGCGCGTTCCTGGCCGGGCGGATCACGGCGTTCGTCGGTCATTCGGGCGTCGGCAAGACGACCCTGGTCAACGCGCTGGTCCCGGAGGAGCGGCGCCGGGTGACCGGCCATGTGAACGCGGTGACCGGCCGCGGTCGCCACACCACGACCTCGGCGCTGGCCCTGCCCCTGGCGGGCACGGACGACTGGGTGATCGACACCCCGGGCGTACGGTCCTTCGGCCTGCACCACGTCGACCCGTCCCGGGTGATCCACGCCTTCCCCGACCTGGAGCCGGGCACGGAGGGCTGCCCACGCGCGTGCAGCCACGACGAGAAGGACTGCGCGCTGGACGCGTGGGTTGCCGAGGGTCATGCCGATCCGGCGCGGCTGTACTCCCTGCGCCGGCTGCTGGCCACCCGTGAACGCACCGAAGGCGACTGATCGACCGGCTGATCCACCGCTGATCGACCGGCTGACCACCGCGTTGTTTGCGTCCCTCCGGGCCCGGTAAGTGCATAATCGCACCGAGCCGGAGCCGGACCGGGCCGGGCAGACGGAGGGACAGCACATGGCGTGGCTGCTGGTCGTCGTGGCCGGGTTGCTCGAGACCGGTTTCGCCGTATGCCTCAAGCTGTCCCACGGCTTCACGAGGCTCTGGCCCACCATCGCCTTCTGCGCCTTCGCGCTGGGGAGCTTCGGTCTGCTGACCCTCTCCCTGAAGAAGCTCGACGTGGGCCCCGCCTACGCCGTGTGGACGGGCATCGGCGCGGCGGGCACCGCGATCTACGGCATGATCTTCCTCGGCGACCTGGTGTCGGTGCTGAAGCTCGTCTCGATCAGCCTGGTGATCATAGGAGTGATCGGGCTCCAGCTGTCGGGGTCGGCTCACTGACCCGACCGGTCGGCCGGCTGCCGCTGGAGCGCCCCCCGCACCAGCTCCTTGACGCCGCCCTCCCCCGCCGGCGGCGCGGCCACACAGGACAGGGCGAGCCGGACGGCGAGTTCGCAGGAGCGGGCCAGGTCGGCGGCGTCGGCCCGGACGGCGCCGGGACCGGAGAGCACGGCCACGGCCCGGTCGCGGACGGCGCCCACCAGGTCGACGGGCGAGGGCAGCGGCCCGTCCGCCCGGCGCTGGGCCGGCACGGCCGAGGAGGACGGCACCGCCGAGAGCGTCGGTGAGGGCAGGCGTTCGCTCCAGAAGCCGGTGAGGACGGCCCGTACGAGGACGTTGTCGCGGGCCGCGGCGGTGGTCCACTCGGCGGTGGCGGTGAGTCTCTCCCGGGCGTCGCCGTGCACGGCCAGCGCCCGCTCGACCCCGGCGAGGTAACCGTCGGCCTCGCGCCTCACCAGCGCCCGGGCCAGGCCTTCCTTGCTGCCGAACTCGTTGTACAGCGTCTGCCGGGACACCCCGGCCGCCGCGGCGACGTCCACCATCCGCACGGTGGCCCACGGCCGTCGTGCGAGCGCCTCGAAGGCGGCGTCCAGTAGGGATTCCCGCGCTGCAGGCATCATCGCCTCCCTGGGGCGAGCGGCTCTGCGCCCAGGTTTGACGCGGACGGGAGCACTGTCAAGGGTTCGCGGGGCGACCGGCGGTCCACCGGCCGCGTCCACAGCTCCCGCACGTCCACCCCGCGGTCCCCTGTGGCCCCTGCTCACCTTCGGCGGATACGGTTCGTCCCATGCCGGACTACCACGACGATCTCCGACTCGCGCACGTCCTCGCGGACGCCGCCGACGCCGTGACCATGGACCGATTCAAGGCCCTCGACCTCAAGGTCGAGACCAAACCGGACATGACCCCGGTGAGCGAGGCCGACAAGGCCGCCGAGGAGCTCATCCGCGGTCAGCTCCAGCGGGCCCGTCCGCGCGACGCGATCCTCGGCGAGGAGTACGGCGTCCAGGGCACCGGCCCCCGCCGCTGGGTGATCGACCCGATCGACGGCACGAAGAACTACGTCCGGGGCGTTCCCGTCTGGGCCACCCTCATCTCGCTGACGGAGGCGGCCGAGGGGGGCTACCAGCCCGTGGTCGGCGTCGTCTCCGCCCCGGCGCTGGGCCGGCGCTGGTGGGCCGCGAAGGGGCACGGCGCCTTCACCGGGCGCAGCCTGACCTCGGCCTCCCGCCTGCGCGTCTCCCGGGTCTCGGAGCTCTCGGACGCCTCCTTCGCGTACTCCTCGCTGACCGGCTGGGAGGAGCGCGGACACCTGAACGGCTTCCTCGACCTGACCCGCGAGGTGTGGCGCACGCGCGCGTACGGCGACTTCTGGCCGTACATGATGGTCGCCGAGGGCTCGATCGACCTGTGCGCCGAACCCGAGCTCTCCCTCTGGGACATGGCGGCCACGGCGATCGTCGTGACCGAGGCCGGCGGCACCTTCACGGGTCTCGACGGCCGCCCTGGTCCGCACAGCGGGAACGCGGCCGCGTCGAACGGGCTGCTCCACGAGGAGCTGCTGGGCTATCTCAACGAGCGCCACTGAAAAGTCCGCCGGAGCCTCACAGATGAGCGCGCACGCCCTCAATTGGCTGCGTGCGCCCTCTTGTTGACCCCCGCTTTACCTGCCACGCTGACAGCACCCCCACTTGTGAACTTGTGAATCCATGAACAACCGTGGATTCTTAGGAGGTGGCTCCAGCCATGCTCGTCCGCGACGCCATGAGCACGGTGGTCCTCACCATCGGCCCCGCACACACCCTCCGTCAGGCCGCCGCCCTGATGTCCGCCCGCAGCGTCGGCGCGGCCATCGTCCTCGACCCGGACGCCGGCGGCATCGGCATCCTCACCGAGCGGGACATCCTCAACTCCGTGGGCCTGGGACAGGATCCGGACACGGAACGCACCCACGCCCACACCACCAACGACGTCGTCTTCGCCGCCCCGGGCTGGACCCTGGAGGAAGCGGCCCGGGCGATGGCCCACGGCGGTTTCCGGCACCTGATCGTCCTCGACCGCGACGAACCGGCCGGCATCGTCTCGGTCCGCGACATCATCCGCTGCTGGGCGCCCGCCCGTCAGCAGGTACCCGCCTGAGTACGCGAACGGGCCGGACCCCCTGAGGGGACCCGGCCCGTTCACCACGACGAGCGGTCCAGTGCTGTCGGCCGCGCAGGATCTGGACCGCGGCCTCCAGCCGCTCGCCACGGATTCTGTCGACCTGATCCTACAGTGGACTTCATCCAGATCAATCCAGGATCTAAAGTCACACCTGTTCGGGACCTGGTCTCACTAGCTGCTAGGCTGATTCCATGAGTGACCTTCTGGAACGGCTGCGCGGACGCGGATGGCGAATGACCGCGCAGCGACGCGTCGTGGCCGAGGTGCTCGACGGCGACCACGTCCACCTGACCGCCGACGAAGTGCACTCCAGGGCCGTCGTCCGGCTGCCCGAGATCTCCCGGGCGACCGTCTACAACACGCTCGGTGAACTGGTCTCCCTCGGCGAGGTGCTCGAGGTCGCCACCGACAAGCGCGCCAAGCGGTACGACCCGAACGCCCACCGCCCGCACCACCACCTGGTGTGCGCCCGGTGCGGGGCGATCAAGGACGTCCACCCGGGCGGCAACCCGCTGGCCGACCTCCCCGACTCGGAGCGCTTCGGCTTCGCGGTCTCGGACGTCGAGGTGACGTACCGCGGGATCTGCCCGGACTGCGCGGCGGCCTGACTCCCGCCTCCGGCACCCTCCCCCACACCCCCTCCCTCCCCTCCCTCCGCACGCGGGGTTCCCGAATCTGACGGGTCGTCATATCGTCAGGGGCTGTGGGAGTTCCGTATCCGAAACTCAGCGCACGTGATCTGACCCGAACCTTCGGCCGGGGCCCGGGCGCGGTGGCTGCCCTCGGCCCCCTCGAACTGACCGTCGCCCCCGGCGAGTTCACCTGCGTCGTCGGCCCCTCGGGCTGCGGCAAGTCCACCCTGCTGCGCATCGCCGCGGGTCTGCTGCGCCCGAGCACCGGCACGCTGGAGATCCGCACCGCCAGCCCCCGGCCCGCGGCCATGATCTTCCAGGACTACGGGATCTACGACTGGAAGACGGTCCGCGCCAACGTCCGCTTCGGCCTGGACGTCCGACGCGTCCCCCGTCGCGAGGCGAACGCGCGCGCCGACGACTGGCTGGCCCGCACGGGCCTGACGGACTTCGCGGACGCGTACCCGGCAGCCCTCTCGGGCGGCATGCGCCAGAGAGTCGCCATCGCCCGCGCCCTGGCCGTCGAGCCCGAAGTCCTGCTGATGGACGAGCCCTTCGCGGCCCTGGACGCCCAGCTCCGCACGATCCTCCAGGACGAGCTCCTCGACCTCGCCCAGGCCACCCGCACGACCACCCTCTTCATCACGCACAGCCTGGAGGAGGCGATCGTCCTGGGCGACCGCGTCCTGGTGATGTCCGCCCGCCCCGGCCGGATCATCGCCGAGCACCGCCCGCCCTTCCCGCGCCCGCGCACGGGGGACATCCGCACGACCCCTGAGTTCACGGCCCTGAAGGGCGAGCTGTGGGACCTGCTGCGGAGGGAGGCGGTACCGGCGTGAGCACCCTGCTGAAGAACTCCGCCCCGGGCGCCGGCCAGGAGCCCGGGGGACCTGTCCTGGTCCGCCGCCCCGGCCCCGAGGAGCTGCACCCCGTACGCACCCACCGCCGCCGCAGGGCCCTGGAGCTGTCCCTGGCGGTCGCGGTCCCCCTGCTGCTGATTCTCCTGTGGCAGCTGGCGGCCGTCCGCGGCTGGATCGACGACCGCGTCTACCCGGCCCCGTCCGCGATCCTCGCCGACGGCTGGGACCGGGCGGCGGCCGGCGAACTGTGGCCGGACGTGCGGGCCACACTCGAGCGCGTCCTGGGCGGCTACGCGCTCGGCACGGCCTCCGGCTACGCGCTGGGCCTGCTGATGGGCTCACTGGCGCTGGTCCGGGCAGCCCTGGAACCGCTCCTGGACGCCCTGTACGTCGTCCCGAAACTGGCCCTCCTGCCGGTCTTCCTGAACATGTTCGGCCTGGGCGAGGGCCCGCAGGTGGCCCTGGTCGCGACGACGGTCTTCTTCTTCGTGTGGATCTCGACGATGTCCGCGGTGCTCGCGATCCCCGCCGGTCACCGTGACGCGGGCCGCGTCTTCGGCGCCTCCCCGTGGCAGATGTTCCGCCATGTCCTGCTCCCGGCCTCGCTGCCCGCCGTCCTGGTGGGCGCGCGGATCGCGGCGGGCGTGGCGGTCCTCGTCATCGTCGCCTCGGAGCAGATCGCCGCGGCGGACGGGCTGGGCCACCTGATCTTCGACTCGCGCGCGCTGTTCCAGAACGACGTGATGTTCGTCGGGATCGTCTGTGTGGCGGTGCTCGGGGTGGTCTTCTCCGAGCTGGTGCGCATCGTGGGACGGCTGCTCACACCGTGGGCGCCGCGGGACCGGGGCCGGGGGCAGTCATGAGGAGACGTTCGCGAGGGCTCGTCCGCGCCCTGCCGGTCGCGCTGGCCGGCGCGGCCCTGCTGGCCTCGACGGCGTGCTCGGCTCCGTACGCGGGCGACGACGACGCGCGGGCCCGGTCCCAGGGCGCGACACGCGCGATCCGTCCGGTCGAGGGCTGCGGCACCACCTCGTGGACGGACCCGGCGGACCTCTCCGCCGACCGCGCTCCCGCCCGCTGCCAGCCGGGCGCCCCACCCCCCTCGCCCCTCTCCGAGCGCCGCAGGCTCACCATCGCGACGGGCACGCTGAGCGCGGAGTACGTGGCCCCGCTGGAGGTCGCCCTCGACAAGGGCGAGTTCGCACGGGAGGGCCTGGACGTCACGCTCAAGGTGCTGCCCACGCCCGACGCCCTGCCCCTGCTGGCCAAGGGGGACGTCGACGCCCTGTGGGCGGCCCCGGAGGCGGCGGTCATGAACGGCGTGCGGGGCGGCTTCGACATCCGCTGGGTGGCGGGGAACTTCTCGCCCGGCCCCGGCTCGAAGAGCGGTCTGTGGGTACGGCTGAAGGACGGCGAGAGCGCGGCGGACGTCGAGATGTCCGGCCGACGGCTCGGCACGATGATCGGCAAGGGGTCGGTGATCGCCTACCCCATGGAGAAGGCCCTGCAGCGGCACGGCGGTGACCTGGCCCGGATCCAGTACCAGCAGCTCGGCTCCGCCGATGTCCTCACCGCGCTGGAGAACGGCGGCGTCGACTCGGCCTGGCTCCTCGACCCGGTCTGGCGCAGGGTCGACGACAAGCCGGGGTACGCGTTTCTCGGCGGCCAGCCTCCCGGCGAGCCGCTGGGCGGCCTGCTGTACGGCCCGGGTCTGCTCGCCGACGACACGGACGCGGGAGTGGCCCTGCTGCGGGCCTACATCCGTACCGTGAACACGTACTTCGCCTCGGACTACAAGAAGGACGCCGCGTTCGTCACGTACCTCGCGAAGCTGCTGAAGATCGACGCGGCGATCCTGGAATCCACGCCCTCGCTCCGGATGGACTGGGAGCTCCGCGCGGGCACGACCGACCGCCTCCAGGCCGCCTACGAGGCCCAGGGGGTCACCTCGGAATCGACCCCTCCGCTCCCCGAGTCGAGAACGGTGAACCGACGCCTGTACGAGGAGGCCGTCGGTCATGAACCGTGAACGACCGAGGGCCGGAACCCTTTCGGATTCCGGCCCTCGGCCTTTAGTAGCGGGGACAGGATTTGAACCTGCGACCTCTGGGTTATGAGCCCAGCGAGCTACCGAGCTGCTCCACCCCGCGCCGTTGAATGCAACGTTACGCGAAGGCGAAGGGCAAAGGCAAATCCATTGGATGCCACCCCTCGCCGCAGGTCAGAGCAGGTAACCCCGTCCGGCGTCCGGGGACGAGGCCCGTTCGGGGCCGACAGCGGGGTCCGGGTGCGGCAGGCCCCGGGGCCTGGAACGGGAAGGGGCGACAGGGACGGCGGCGGGCCCTGAGCGCCCGTGGGGGCGGGAGGCCGCGGGGGCGGAGCCTCGGGGGCGGCAGGCCGCAGGGGCGGAGCCTCGGGGGCGGGGGCGAAATCCCGGCGTACGGCCCCGAGGCACCGGCAGCCCGCCCCGCACCACGCCCGGCACGCCCGGCACAGACGCCGTCGGGCGGGACCTTTCCAGGCTTACGCCGTCAGGCAGAAAGCTCTTCCCGCAACGCGTCCCGCAGCCGAGCCGCCCGCTCGGCGACCTCCCCCGGCCCCAGCGACACCGCCCGGTCGGCCCACCGCTGCCCCTCGGCCAGCTCGCCGCGACGCGCGTAGACCAGGGCGAGCCGCAACGCCGCCCGCCCGTGCCCGGCGTCGGCCGCCCGGGTCCACCACACAGCCGCCTCGGGCTCGCTCCCCTCCCGCGCGAGCAGCAGTCCGAGGTTGAAGGCGCCGTTGCGCGACCCGGCCTCCGCGGCCGTCCGGTACCACCGGGCCGCCTCCACCACGTCCCCGCGCGCGGCGGCCAGCATCCCGACCCTGACCTGCGCCCGCCGATGCCCCTGGGTCGCCGCCCGCTCGTACCACTCCTCGCACTCGGTCTTCTCGTGCACGGTCTCCCCGAGCTCGTGCGCGGGCTGCGGAGGCCGCCGCGCGTCCAGCACGGCCGCCAGCCGGTAGGCCGCCTCCGCGCTCCCGCCGCCGGCCGCGCACCGAAGATGCCGTTCGGCCTCCCGCTCGTCCCCGTCCCGCAGGCGGGCGATACCGACCTGGAGCGCCGCCTCGGTGTGCCCGGCGGCGGCGGCCCGCTCGTACCAGCGCAGTGCGACGCCCTCCTCGCCCCGCCCCGCGAACAGGATCCCGAGGTTGAACGCGGCGTCGACGCTGCCCGCCTCCGCCGCCTTGGAGAACCAGGGCTCGGCCCCGGCCGTGTCGCCGCCCTGGAGCAGCAGGATGGCGAGCGCGTTGGCCGCCTCCCGGTGCCCCGCGTAGGCGGCGCGCCGGTACCACTGCTCGGCCTGCACGGTGCGGCCCTGTTCGACGCAGAGCAGGGCGAGGTTGTAGGCGCCGTTGTCGTCGCCGGCGTCCATCGCGGCCCGGTACCACCGCTCGGCGGTCTGGGTCTGCCCCCGCTCGGCGTGCAGCGCGCCCAGCGCGTTCGCCGCGTTGCCGTCGCCCTCCTGCGCGGCCCTCAGCCACCAGATGGCCGCGTTCTCGGTGTCGCCGGCGTCACGCAGCAGGAACCCGAGCGCGCAGGCGGCCCGCGCCTCGCCGTCCTTGGCGGACGTCAGGTACCAGCGGCCGGCCTCTTTCAGGGCGCCGCGCCGCTCCAGGATCGTCCCGAGGTGCAGGGCGGCCCGCCGGTGTCCGCGCGCGGCGGCCTGGCGGTACCACTGCTCGGCCTCCGCCCGCACGATGACACCGTTGTCATGCTCGCATCCGTCCGCATCGCCGTCCGCGCGGGAGTCCCTGCACTCCTGGTGGTCGAGGGCACGGGCCAGCCGGTAGGCGGCCTCCCGGTGCCCCCGCTCGGCGGCGGCCCGCATCCACTGCTCGGCCCCGGGGTCCGCACGGTGTTCCAGCAGGTCGGCCAGGGCGTACGCGCCCAACGCGTGCCCCTGCTCGGCGGACTGGCGCAGCCAGTACTCGGCGGCCGGCTCGTCGCCGCACTCGCGGCGGTAACGGCCCAGGGCGTGCGCGGCGGCGGCGGAGCCGGCGACCGCGGCGACCCGCCACCAGCCGGCGGCCTCGTCGGGGTAACCGCGCTGATGGAGGAGGACGCCCAGGTTGTTGGCGGCGGCCCGGTCGCCCTCCGCGGTGGCGGCACGCAGATGGGGCTCGGCTCCGTCGAGGTCACCGCGGCGCAGCAACATGGCCCCGAGGACGCTGACGGCCTCGACATCGCCGGCTTCCGCCGCGAGCCGCAGGCTCATCTCCTCGACGGCCTCCCCCGTCTCGACGGCGTCCGCCGCCTCGTCCCGGCTCTCGTCCGGGGTCGCTTCCTCACCGGAAGGCTGCACAAACCGCCCTGTCTCGAACAGAGTTGCCTTGTCCCCCATAACGTCCATCGTCGCACCACCCGCAACCCGGGTACACCTGGTATACCGCGGCCCGTAAGGTCACTTCAGCGTTTTGTCGACATGCCCACAGAGAGACAAGTCAAACACGGATCGATCAACTCCCCACAGCGGCGCGGCCACCAGTCCCCCCGGCACATGCGTTCGCACACCACGAAGGCCCGGATCCTTTTCAGGATCCGGGCCTTCGTATTCAGTAGCGGGGACAGGATTTGAACCTGCGACCTCTGGGTTATGAGCCCAGCGAGCTACCGAGCTGCTCCACCCCGCGTCGTGTTCCACAACCGTATCACGACGCGGGGCGGGCAAGATCAGCCGCTGCTGGGACTGGGACTCGGACTCGGACTGCTGGCGGCAGCGCCCCCGGAGCCACCGCTCGGGCTCGCCGAACTCGTCGGGCTCGGGCTGCTGCTCGCCTTGGCGCCCTTGTCGGCCTCGGCCTGCGCGTCCTCGGCCCGCTTCAGCGCGGCTTCGAGGTCCTTCTGCGCCTTGGCGTACGCGTCCCAGTCAGGCTTCTTCAGAGCCTCCTGGCCGGCCGTGAAGGCCTTCTGGGCATCGGCCAACGCCTCCCGGACCGTCGGGTTGGTGGACGTCGGCGGTGGTGTCGTGCCGTCGCCCTCGTCCGCCGGCGGCGGTGTCGTACCCTCCGCGCCGAAGACCTTATTGAGGGCCTCGTCCAGGGTGTCCTCGAAGGCGGTGTTGCCG
Source organism: Streptomyces sp. NPDC002884 (assembly GCF_040295245.1). Taxonomy (NCBI): domain Bacteria; kingdom Bacillati; phylum Actinomycetota; class Actinomycetes; order Kitasatosporales; family Streptomycetaceae; genus Streptomyces; species Streptomyces sp. NPDC002884. The sequence continues at coordinate 237,549 of NZ_JBEOVB010000007.1, forward strand.
CCGTAGGTCACCAACACCTTCTTCAGGAGCGGGTACTTGAGTCCGCCACCGCGCACATAGACGGGCTCCACGTACAGCAGCCCGCCGTCGAGCGGCACCGTCAGCAGGTTGCCGTACTCGATGTCGGAGTCGCCGCCCTTCAGGAGCCTGATGGACTCGGCGATGTCCTGTTCGGAGTTGAACTGGCTCTGCACCTGTTTGGGTCCGTCGACGGTCGTACTGGTCGGCAGTTTCAGCACTCTGATCTTGCCGTAGTCGGGAGTGCCCGCCTCGGAGTCGACCGCCATGAACGCGCTGAGGTTGTCCCGGCCGTTGGGCGTGAACGTCGTCGTCAGCGAGAACGCCTGCGACTTCTGGTCGGGCATCTTCATGCTCAGGTAGTACGGCGGCACCGCGTCACCCGACTTGTTGGACGGGTCGTCCGGCACCTGCCACACCTCGCTGCCGCTGAGGAACGTCGTCGCGTCCTTCACGTGGTAGCGGGTGAGCAGTTCGCGCTGGACCTTGAACAGGTCCTGCGGGTACCGGAGATGGGCCATCAGGTCGGCCGAGATGGACGACTTGGACTTCACCGTGCCGGGGAACGCCTTCATCCAGGTCTTCAGGACCGGGTCCTCGGTGTCCCACTGGTAGAGCTTGACCTCGCCGGTGTACGCGTCGACCGTCGCCTTGACCGAGTTGCGGATGTAGTTGACCTGGTTCTGCTGGGCCACCACCGCTCGGTTGTCGTTCGTCGCGGTCAGCGAGTCGGCCGTGGTGTCGCCGAGGGTCGTACGGGAGGCGTACGGGTAGCCGTTCGTCGTCGTGTACGCGTCGACGATCCACTGGATCTTGTGGTTGACCACGGCCGGGTAGGCGTCGCCGTCGATGGTCAGCCAGGGTGCGACCGCCTCGACGCGCTCCTTGGGCGTGCGGTTGTACAGGATCCGCGAACCCTCGCCGATGGCACCGGAGTACAGGATCTGCGGTTCGCCGAACGCCACCGCGTACGCGGCCCGGTTGACCGGGTTGGAGAGGTTGACCCCGCTCTTGCCGGTGTAGCTGGTGGTCTTCTCACCGGCGTCGTCGGAGTAGTCGATCTCCTTCTGGGGACCGCCGACGATCGAGTACGCGGTCGTCTTCTCGCCGTAGTAGATCCGCTGCTGGTACGTGCCCAGGTCGCCCTCGGAGGGCAGGTTGGACTCGGTGAAGAGCGGCCGGCCCTCGGCGTCGGCGGTGGTGCCCCTGGCGGCGACCACGCCGTAACCGTGGGTGTAGCGGAAGTGGTTGTTGATCCAGTTCTGCTTGTCGACGCCCGCGAGGTTCAGCTCACGCAGACCGATGACGGTGTCCTGGTCGGCACCGTTCACGTTGTAGCGGTCCACGTCCAGGTTGGTCGGGAACGCGTAGTACTTCCGCATCTGCTGGAGCTGCTGGTACGTCGGGGAGACGATGTTCGGGTCCAGGACGCGGATGCTCGCCGTGGCGTCGACGTCGTCGCGCAGCGTCGTCTTGTCCTTGGTGGTGCTCGTACCCGAGTACTCGGTGACCTGCGCGCCGTCGATGCCGTACGCCTCACGTGTCGCCTTGAGGTTCTTCTCGACGTACGGGGCTTCCTTGGCCTGCTCGTTCGGCTGGACCTGGAACTTCTGGACGATCGCCGGGTACAGCCCGCCGATGAGGATCGCCGAGAGCACCATCAGGCCGAAGCCGATCACCGGCAGCTGCCAGGTGCGCCGCCACAGGGTGGCGAAGAACAGCAGGGCGCAGATGACGGCGATGCAGAACAGGATCGTCTTGGCCGGCAGATAGGCGTTGGCGTCGACGTACCGCAGGCCCGTCCAGTTGTCCGTCGCCTTGAAGTCGCTGGACTTCACGGCCAGGCCGTAACGGTCGAGCCAGTAGGCGACCGCCTTCAGCGTGACGAAGATGCCCAGCAGCACCGACAGATGGCCGGTGGCCGCGGCGGTGGCGCGCGCGCCCGGGCTGGTGACGCGCAGCCCGCCGTACAGGTAGTGGGTGAGCGCGGCGGCGATCAGCGAGAGGATCGTGGCGGCGAAGCCGAAGCCGAGCAGGAACCGGTACCAGGGCAGGTCGAACGCGAAGAAGGACACGTCGAGGTGGAACTGCGGGTCCTTCTGGTGGAAGGGCACGCCGTTGACCCACATCAGCCAGGTCCGCCACTGACCCGCCGCCGAGGCGCCCGCGATCAGGCCGACGAGGGCGGTGATGCCGAGCAGCAGCCAGGTCTTGTACGGCGCGATGCCCATGCGATAGCGGTCGAGGCTCTGCTGCTCCACCGACATCGCGCTGAGCGGCGGCCGCAGCCGGTGCGCCAGCCAGATGTTGAAACCGACCGCGAGGGCCATCAGCAGGCCGAACACGAAGAACAGCCCGATCTTGGTCCACAGCGTGGTCGTGAAGACCGACGAGTAGTTCACCGACCGGTACCAGAGCCAGTCCGTCCAGAACCCCGCGAACATCGTGAACGCCATGCCGAGTACGGCTAGGACGCCCAGTGTCATGAGCAGGGTCCGGACGCGCCGGGACGGGCGGCCCACTCTGATCCGCGGCCCCGTGGGGCCTCCGCCGCGGTCCGGCATCTGGAAAGCCAAGGTGCGCACCTCGAAAGTCGCAGTTGATTTCGTCAGGCCCGCGTGTTCGTGGACCGTTCGTGGCCCCCCGTGATCGTGGGCCCACACCTATGCAACTTACTCACCGTTTACTCGGTTCCCGATTCCACCCCTGAACGAGGCAGGATTGTGACCATGTCCAACACTCCCATGGCGGCGAGCCCGCTCACCCGGGCCGTACTCGAGATCGACGAGTACGCCTCCGGCCTCGGCTGGGACCAGCCCGCCCGCCTTTTCGCCCTCGTAGACACCGCTCGGCTGCGAACCCAGGAACCGTCGCTCGCCGCCCAGCTCGGCCTTCAGGACGAGTCCGAGACCACCGGTCTCACCCCGATCGAGCAGGACGAAGTGCCAACGGACAAGCCGCTCGACGAGTTCCTGGCCACGATCGCCTGGCCCGACTCGGTGGTCGGCTGCGCCCTCACCGTGGAGCGTCTGATGCTGCCCCCGTCCGCCGAGGCCCAGGTCCCGCAGGGCCTGAGCGACAAGAAGCTCACGAAGTGGGTCGCCGAGCACCCCGACCGTCAGGAGGTCCGGATGACGGTCGGGGTGCTGCGTGACGGCACCCGCGACTCGGCTCTCCGGCTGCGCCAGAAGGACGCTCCGACGGAGGTCCTCACCGGCGCGGGCCTGGTGCCGGGCCTCGCCGAGGCGTTGTCGGTGACGTTCGCCGAGTAGCCCTCCCGGCTACTTGGTGCACTTCGGCAGGTCCGCGGTGTCGCCGCTGCGGATGTCCTTGAGGGCGTCGAGGGCGTCGTCGATGGTGTTCACCTTGACGAGCCTGAGCCCCGAGGGGGTGTCCGTGGCGGCGGCCGCGCAGTTCTCCGCGGGGGTCAGGAAGTACTGAGCGCCCTGACTGCGCGCGCCGACCGTCTTCATGTCGATGCCGCCGATCGGCCCGACCTTGCCGGCGTCGTCGATGGTCCCGGTGCCGGCGACGAACTTGCCGCCGGTGAGGCTGCCCGGGGTGAGCTTGTCGTAGATGCCGAGCGCGAACATCAGCCCGGCGCTCGGTCCGCCGACGTCGGCGAGCTTGATGTCGATCGTGAACGGGAAGGTGTGGTCGGTCCCGGCCGAGATCCCGACGATGGCCCGCTCCTCGCCGCTGTCGTCGGAGGTCGCGGTCGTGATGGTGACGTCCTGGGTCTTGGTGGCCGTCCTGTTCGCCTTCTCGGCGGCCGCCTGCTCCTTCGCCGGGACGATGCGGAAGACGACCTTCTCCCCCGCCTTGTGCTTGGTCACCAGCTTGGCGACGTCGCCCGGCTCCTTCACCGCGGTGCCGTCCACGGCCTTGATCACGTCACCGGCGTGCAGCCTGCCCTCCGCCGGGGACCCCTTCACCACCGTCGAGACGATCACCCAGGACGTCACCGGGATGTCCAGCTCCTTCAGGGCGGCGACCTTGGCGCTCTCCTGGGACTGGCTGAACTCCTCGGCGTTCTCCTGGGTGGACTGCTCCTCGGTCTTGCCGTCCGGGTACAGCGTGTCGTGCGGCACGACCTTGTTGTCGTGCGCGAGCCATCCGTAGACGGCCTCGACCAGGTTCATCCGGTAGTCGGCGCTGGTGACCCGCACGGTGGTCATGTTCAGGTGACCACTGGTGGTGTAGGTCTTGCGCCCGGAGATCTGCAGCACCGGCTCGCCCGCGTGATCGCCGAGGGTGTTCACCGTCGGCCCGGGGGACATCTCCGCGTACGGCACGGGGATGAGTACGCCCGCACACAGGAGCGCGATCAGCATCAGGGTGGAGGCGAGCATCGTCGCGGTGCGGCGTGGCATGACTCGACACTACGGGACGCTTCTGTCGGCGCACCGTCAGGGCTGCCACCCGGGTCACGTATGCGAGTGGGGCTTCTCCATGGCCGCCCGGAAGCGGGCGTATCCGTCCAGCTCAGGGCCGTCGCTGCGGGCCTTGCGGGTCCGGTTGGCCCACGTCCCCCACAGACCGGCGCCGACCGCGGCGACAAGCGGAATCAGCAACCAGGCGAGCGCCGCCATGCCGACCTCCCAACCCCTATGAGCCACCGCAACTGACTGATCAGCAGATTAACCATCCGCACTGACAACGCTCACGGCAGGGGTCCGGTTACGCAACCGGAAGGAATTCAGCAGGCGCCGACCCATTCGTCGGTGCCGTCGGAGAACTTCTGGTGCTTCCAGATGGGCACTTCGTGCTTGAGATCGTCGATCAGCTTCCGGCAGGCCTCGAAGGCCTCCCCGCGGTGCGGACAGGAGACGGCGACCACGACGGCGAGATCACCGACCGCGAGATCACCGATCCGGTGCACGGCGGCCAGCGCCCGCACCGGGTACTCGGCGACGACCTTCTCCGCGATCCGCCGCATCTCCGCCTCCGCGCCGGGATGGCAGGAGTACCCGAGGGCGTCGACGTCGGCGCCCCCGTCGTGGTTGCGCACCGTGCCCACGAACAGCGCGGTCCCGCCCGCCGCGTCGTCCCCAACGGCCTTGAAGACCTCGTCCAGGGAGAGCGCGGTGTCACGGACGGCGATCAGCTTGATGGGATCCTGCGCTGCCCGCTCGCCGGGATGGTCGTCGATGGCTGCCATACCCCCATCGTGCCGCACCCCGGGGAACAGGCGAAATAGCGTAATCACCCGGCACACACGCGTACCGCCTTGGAGCGACCTCCAAGACGGCCCGTCCGGCGTTCGAGGACGAGGCCCCTTCAGGACCGAAGCCCGGGGGGCCGGGGGCACAGCCTGCGGCGTCCGGAAGGGAAGGACGGCGGGGGAAGAGAGGGTGGGGGGGGAGAGACGGCAGGGGAAGGGGCGGCGGGGCGCGGTGAACAGGCCGGCCGCCCCCACGCTCACCGGCGCCGGGCCTTCCGCGCCCGTCGCACCACAGCCGCCGCGCCCAGCAGCGCGACCGTCGCCCCGGCCGCCCCCGCCGCCGTGGCGTCCTTGCGCCCGAGCCGCCGGCCGACGACGGTGTGCCGCCCGGCCACCTCCTCCAGCAGCTCCGCGAGGACCTCCTCGTTCGTCCACCGCGGCCGCCACCCCGCGTCGTGCAGCCGGCTCCCGCTCACCACCCAGGGGTACATCGTGTAGGCGAGGTCCCCGGCCGGCGACGGCGTCAGCCCGATCCGGTGCAGCCGGGCCGCGGCGCCCAGCGCGACCGCCGACGGCAGCTCCATGCGCCGGATCCCGCTGAGCTCCTCGACCTCCTCCTGCTCCAGCCAGCCGTCGCAGCCGACGGCCAGCTCGCCGTCGACCTTCTCCAGGACGGCGTATTCCAGGGCGCTCACCAGGTCCTCGACGTGGCAGAACTGCCAGGCCGGCCGTGACCCGGCGACGACCAGCAGCCGCGGCGACTCGAAGTAACGCGTCAGCGCGGTGTCCGTCCCGCCGACCAGCACCGCGGGCCGCACCACGGTGACGTTGAGCCCCGGATGCGCCCGGGGCGCGCGCCGGGCCAGCCGTTCGATCTCCAGGAGGTCCCCCACGCCGGTCGCCTCCGCGGTGGCCCGCAGCTCGGCGTCCTCCGAGAGCGGCAGCTCGTTGTCCTCGAGCGCGCCGTAGACCATCGCGGAGGTGCACATCACCACGCGGTGCACCCCGGCCGCCGCGGCGGCCGTCAGCACGGTCTGCGTACCGCGCACGTTGTAGGCCGTCCGGGCGGCGGGTTCACTCCCCAGGTCGAGGTCGAGCGCGAGGTGGACCACGACGTCCGCCCCGCGCAGCTTGTCGGCGATCGCCGGGTCGCGGACGTCGAGGATGTGCCACTGCGCCGCGTCGCACCCGCCCCGCCGCTCGTCGATGGCGACGACCTGCTTGACCTCCTCCGACGCGGCGAGCCGCTCGGTGAGCAGCGCGCCGATCCCGGTCGCGGCGCCGGTCACGGCGACGACGGGCCCGCGCGCGCCCCCCGGGGTTGAGTGGTTTCGCGCTGCGCGAACCTGCGGATCTGGGGAACTCACCAGGTGTCTCCAGCGGTTGTCTTGGCATACGGGCGCGAGTGAAGCGTACGTACCAGGTGGCATCCATCCTGCCGCAGGCCAGGAGTCGGCGAAGCACCGAGGCCCGATCGAGCCGGGGTGTCTACGCTGGGTGGTGTTGCAGGGCAGTCGCCGCCGGCCGAGAACCGGTGGCCTTACCAGCCGAGGAACCCCGTGAGTGACACCCCATTCGGATTCGGCCTTCCGCCGGAGGAGCCGGAAGACGGCGACGAGGGCAAGAAGCAGGACCCGCAGAGCGGCGGTGGTCAGGGACCGGCCAACCCGTTCGGTTTCGGCGGGCTGCCCGGCGCCGGAGGCTTTGGCGCCCCCGGTGCGGACAACCCGCTCGCCGCGATGTTCGGTTCCCTGAACCCCAACGACCTGGGAGCCGCCTTCCAGCAGCTCGGCCAGATGCTCTCCTACGAGGGCGGCCCGGTGAACTGGGACATGGCCAAGCAGATCGCCCGCCAGACGGTCGCCCAGGGCACCGCCGACGGTGTGAAGGACGCCAGCGTCGGCCCGTCCGAGCGCACCGCGGTCCAGGAGGCCGTACGCCTGGCCGACCTGTGGCTGGACGACGCGACGTCCCTGCCGTCGGGCGCGGCCTCGGCGGTGGCGTGGTCCCGCGCGGAGTGGGTCGAGGCGACCCTGCCCGCGTGGAAGGAGCTCGTCGACCCGGTCGCCGAACGCGTCGGCGCGGCCATGGGCGATGTTCTGCCGGAGGAGATGCAGGCCATGGCCGGCCCGCTGATCGGCATGATGCGCTCCATGGGCGGCGCGATGTTCGGCTCGCAGATCGGCCAGGCCGTGGGCGTGCTCGCGGGCGAGGTCGTCGGCTCGACCGACATCGGCCTGCCGCTCGGTCCGGCCGGGCGTGCCGCGCTGCTGCCGGTCAACATGGAGGCGTTCGGCAAGGACCTGGGCGTGACGAAGGACGAGGTGCGGCTCTACCTCGCGCTGCGTGAGGCCGCCCACCAGCGTCTGTTCGCGCACGTGCCGTGGCTGCGCTCGCACCTGTTCGGAGCGGTCGAGGGCTACGCGCGCGGGATCAAGGTCGACACGGCCAAGCTGGAGGACGTGGTCGGTCAGTTCGACCCGCAGAACCCGGAGCAGTTGCAGGACGCGCTCCAGCAGGGCATGTTCCAGCCGGAGGACACCCCGGCGCAGAAGGCCGCCCTGGCCCGTCTGGAGACGGCTCTGGCGCTCGTGGAGGGCTGGGTGGACGCGGTGGTGCACGCGGCCGCGAAACCGCGCCTGACGTCCGCGGACGCCCTGCGCGAGACGCTGCGCCGCCGTCGCGCCACGGGCGGTCCCGCGGAGCAGACGTTCGCGACGCTGATCGGTCTGGAACTGCGTCCGCGCCGCCTGCGTGACGCCTCCCGCCTGTGGGCGTCCCTCACGGACGCGCGCGGGGTCGACGGCCGGGACGCCCTGTGGGCCCACCCGGACATGCTGCCCACGGCGTCCGACCTGGACGACCCCGACGGCTTCGTGCACCGCGAGCAGCTGGACTTCTCCGAGCTGGACAAGATGCTCGGCGAGGCGGCGAGCGGCCGCTCCGGCGACAAGCCGAACCTGAAGAAGGACGACGACGGGACCGACTCCAAGGACGACGACACCGAGTGAGCCTGTACGACGACGCGGTCCTCGTCCTGAAGGGGTACGAGGGCCAGGAAGAGCTGCGCCAGACCTACCTGGACCATCTCGGGGCGCACCCGGACGGCCTGTGGAAGGCCTGCGGGGACGGGCACATCACGGCGAGCGCGCTGGTGATCGACCCGGAGCGCGGCCGGGTGCTGCTGACCCTGCACAAGAAGTTGCGGATGTGGCTCCAGATGGGAGGCCACTGCGAGCCGGCCGACCCGACCCTGCGGGCCGCCGCGCTGCGCGAGGCGACCGAGGAGTCCGGCATCGGGGGGCTGACCCTGCTCCCGGGCGGCCCGGTGCGCCTGGACCGGCATCACACGCCGTGCGCGTGGCACTACGACGTCCAGTACGCGGTGCTCGCTCCGGCCGGGGCCGTGGAGGCCATCAGCGACGAGTCGCTCGACCTGCGCTGGTTCGCCTGTGCCGAGGTCGGGGACGTGGCCGACGAGTCGGTCGTGCGGCTGCTGGAAGCGACTCGCGCGCGGCTGTGACCCGCCGGGCGGGCGCACGCGCGGCTGTGAGCCGGAACGAGTAAGGGGCGACCTCATGGTGGCCGCCCCTTACGTCTGCTTTCCGGACGGTCAGCTCCAGGCGTTGCCCTGGTTCTGTTGCCGTACGCCCTGCTGTCCCATGCCGTACTGGGCGGCCATGCCGGATCCGATCTGGGCGTTCTGCGGCGGCAGCAGCTCGCTGGGCTGGACCAGCGCGTAGCCGGTGCCCATGAAGCTGAGCTCCCAGCCCTCACCGGTGTTGCCACGCCTGCGCCACACCCCGGAGGAGTGCGTCTGGGCCTGCATCTGCACCCGCAGCCCGGTGGACCAGGCGACGATGGCGTCGGCATCGCAGTTGACGTACTTGTCGGGCGTGACCTGCATCATCAGCGGCGCGCCCGAGGTCATCAGCGCGACCTTCCCGCGGCCGGTGATGTTGAGCTGGTACTTCCCGGAGCCGGAGATGCCGTAGAGGCTGTCGACGGCGATGACCTCGTGGTGCAGCGCGGAGTCCATGGCCAGGACGTAGCTGCTGTCCACGGTCAGGCCGTCCTGGTCCACGTCCATGACGTGGACGTGCTGGGCGAGGTTGGCGAGGTACACCGTGCCCTGCCCGTGGCAGCGCATCAGGTCCAGGCCCTCGCCCGTGTGCGCCCGCGCGCGTCCCTGCTGGTTGTTCTGGTACTCGGCGTCGAACTCCATCAGGCCCTGGTAGGCGACCATCGTGCCCTTGCGGGCGAGGATGTCGTCGTGGCCCTCGAGGCTGACCCGGAGCATCTGCTTGTTCTGGAGACTCCAGCGCTCCTGGGTCTGCGAGTCGTTGTGCGCGAAAAGTGAGCTCTGCATGGCGTTTCTGGCTCCCCCTCAGCCCCGGACCCGAAGGCGGTCGGTGCTGTCCTCGCTGGGCTGGACGACGACGATGCCCTGGCCGGAGAAGGCCATCTGGTAGGCCTCGCCGCTGCCCCGGCCGATGAGCGACTGCGCCTTGAAGCTGCGCTTGCCCTTCACCTTGAGGTTCGGCGACCAGGCGACGAGCGCGTCGGGGTCGACGTACGTCTCGTCCTCGCCACCGCCGCAGTCGACGACGATCGGCTTGCCCCGGGAGGTCAGCGCGACCCAGCCCTGCCCGGAGATCTTGGTGTTCCACAGGCCCTGGCCGGCGAACTTCGCGAGCCCCTTGACGCGCTCGACACCCCAGGTGAGGTGCGCGTCGAAGGCGAGCAGGTTGGTGGCGTTGACGGAGATGCCGTCACCGTTGAGGTTGATCACGACGACGTTGGCGCCGTAGTCGGCGAGGTAGAGCAGGCCGTCGCCCGAGCACTTCATCAGGGGCGCGCCCTCGCCGGTCATCCAGTCGCGCGCGATCTGGCGCACGGCCGGCGGGTTGGGCTCGTACTGCACGAAGCCCTCGTAGGCGACCATCGAGCCCACGCGCGCGAGGAGGTCGTTCCCGGTCTGGAGGGCGACCTTCAGCATGTGGTTGCCGTGGTTCTCCATACGGGCGGTGACGGGTGCGGGGGCATAGCCCGCGAGTGGCTGGTTCATGACGGGCTCCCTCAGACCTCGTACGGCTGGACGACGATGAAGTTGCCGGGAGCGCCCCGGAACTGGAGGTTGACGCTCTCCCCGGTGTCGCCGGGGTAGGCGTTGCGGCGCATCCGGACCTGGCTGGAGACGACCACCTGGGCGGCGGACGACCAGGCGACGACGGCGTTGCAGTCGGCGAACGTGGTGGGAGTGACCGGCAGGACGACGGGCGTGCCGTGCGTCTTGACGACGATCGTGCCGGTACCCGTGAACTGCATGGTGAACAGGGCGCCGCCGGGGATGCCGTGCCCCTCGATTCGGCGGACCTCGTACTGGAGGCTCTCGTCGAAGGCGAGGACGTTCTCCGCGGAGACGCAGATGCCGTCACCCTGGAGCTCGATGGGGTGCAGCATCGAGGAGTTCTCGGCGAGGAACACCTGTCCCTGGCCGGTGCAGCGCATCAGCTGCATCTCCTGACCGGTGGCGTTGCCGACGATCCGGCCGGTGAACCCGGCGCCCTTGTAGCTGAAGTCGACCTTGCCCTGATAGAGGACCATGCTGCCCTGGCGGGCGAGGACGGGCTGGCCTCCCATCCCGAGGTCGACGCGGACCAGCTTCCTGTTCTGCTGGGTCCAGCGCTGTCCGGTGGGCGTCTCCTTGAACTGCTGGAGCGCCGCGGCCACGCCGGCACCGCCCTGGGGCGCGCCCTGCGGTACGCCGTACGCCTGCTGGCCCGGGACCTGCCCGAACGGAGGCTGCTGGCCGTAGCCGGGCGGCTGCGGCGGCTGACCGTAGCCGGGGGGCATGGGCGCGGTCGGCGCGGGGCCCTGACCGTACGGCTGCTGCTGGGGCGGCTGGCCGTAGGGCGCCGGGGCCGGTGCGGGAGGCGGTACCTGGCCGCCGCCGGGCGGGGTCAGGGGCGCGATGATGGTCGGCGCGGCGTGCACCGAGGGCGCGGGCGCCGGCGCGGGGGGCGGCGGGGTCGCGCCGGGCGGGGGCGCGAAGCCCTGCACGGCGGGCTGCGGCTGCGCCGGAGCGGGCGCGGGCGCGGAAGGTGCGCCGAACGCGGGCGGGGCGAAGCCGGGAGCGGCAGCGCCGGCCTGCGGCTGCTGCGGCGCGGCGGGCGCCTCCTCCTCCGCGACCTCGCCGCCGAAGTTCTTCAGCAGCGCGTCCAGACCGCCGTCGAAGCCCTGTCCGACGGCCGCGAACCGCCACACGTCCTTCAGGTAGAAGTCACCCAGCATCACGGCCCGCTCGCTGGAGAACTCGGAGCCGCTGAACGCGTAGCGGGCCACTTCCTCGCCGCCCGCGACGATACGGAGATAGCCGGGGTTGATCTGCGACATCTGCCCGGCGCCGTCGAGCGTCGCCGTGAAGGACAGCTTCTGGATCTGCGGCGGAATCCGGTCGAGGGTGATGCGGAAGGACTCCGTGTCGCCCGCCTGGGCGCCCAGGAGCTGGACGGACTCCTCGGGGGACTTCGGCTGGTTGAAGAAGATGAAGTAACGGTCGTCCGAGAGCCGCTCGTCGGCGTCGAGGCCGAAGCAGCTGATGTCGAAGGTCAGGCCGGGGGCGGTGATCTGCACGCCTACGTACAGATCGGTGCCCGCGGTGAGGTCACTGATCTTGGCCTTGTGGCCGCGCTGGAATTCCCTGGGCATGCGTAACGACCGTCCCCCATCCCGATTGTGAATGCGTCGCGTCAGGCTAACGGCAAAGTCGGACAACGCACGATGTCGGTACAGACCCGGTACACAACCGGCGTCACGCGACAGGGGACGGGCTCACCGCGTACGCCGCAGGTCACTCCTCGCCCGTGACGGGCAGGTGGGGCAGCCGTTCGGCCGCGACGACGCCCTCGAGGTAGCCCCGGGCGCGCTCGGTGCGCGGGTACGCCTCCAGCAGCCGCCAGAAGTCGGGGCCGTGACCGGGCACGAGCAGATGCGCGAGCTCGTGGGCGAGGACGTAGTCGATGACGTACTCGGGCATGCCCTTCAGACGGTGCGACAGGCGGATGCTGCCCTCGGCCGGTGTGCACGAGCCCCAGCGGGTGTTCTGGTTGGTCACCCAGCGGACCGAGGCGGGCCGGGCCCGGCCGCCGAAGCACTGGGCCGACAGCCGCTCGGCGCGCTCGGCCAACTCCGCGTCGCCCGGGACACGCCGGCTCTCCTGCGCGGCGAGCTTGTCGAGCATGACGCTCACCCAGCGTTGCTCCTCGGCCTCGGACATCCGGGCAGGGATGAGCACGATGGTGCGATCGCCCTCGCGGTACGCGGAGACCGTCCGACGTCGACGGGCGCTCCTGCGGACCTCGATCGCGCTCGCCCGTGGGCCGCTGGGCGGCTGGCTCGTCGTGCTGCGCTGTGGTGTTCCGGCGCGGTGCAATGGGTCGGCGGACACGCCCCGACGTTACCCGCTGCACACGGGGGAAGTCCCGACTCCGGAACGGTTCGGTTCCGATCCGCCCTGCCGTATTTGCCTCGTACGACGGATTTGTACGATGAACGCCCCTGCCTGTGGACAACTTTCGGCACGCTCGAGCGGGCCCGGGCATGCTGGCACTCGTCGGCGGAGCGAGGACACCCCACGCCCCCGCTCCGCCGATGTGACGGGGAGTTTCCAGGCATACGGGGGCCTTTGATGCATCCGATGGTGAAGCCCGCGCTGCGGCGCGGCTGGCGTGACCTCAACACGGTGCAGTTCGGGATGACACCGGCGCACGCGCTGACGCTCGGCCCGGTGGACACGGCGACGGGCAGTTTCCTCGACCTGCTGGACGGCACCCGCGGGCTGGCGCTGCTGCGCGAGGAAGGCCGCCGAATGGACCTGCCGGACGGTCATGTCGACCGGCTGGTGGAGCGGCTGGCGCGGGCGGGGCTGCTCGACGACGCCCGCGGCGGCGGGCCGGAAGCCGTCGAGCTGCGGGAGCGGAAAGAGGTCCTGGACCGGCTGCGCCCCGACCTCGCCGCGCTGTCCCTCCTCACATCGGAACCGGGCGACGCGATCGAGCGGCTGACCGTCCGGCACCGGCTGCGGGTCCAGGTGCGGGGCGCCGGCCGGGTCGGGGCGGTACTGGCGGCGCTGCTCTCGGGTGCGGGGGTCGGCGAGGTGGACGTGCGGGACGGCGGCCGGGTCGAGCCGGGGGACATCGCACCGGGCGGTCTGCCCGCCGAGGCGGTCGGCGAGCGTCGGGACGAATCGGCCCGCCGCGCCGTGCGCCGGGCCGCCCCGGGCCCCGTACCCCGCAGAGGACCGCGGTCACCTGCCGAGGCGGACACCCCCGGTTTCTCCCTGGTGATCATCGCCCCACGGGACGACGTGTCCGTGCACGCGCCCGCTCCCTCGGAGGCGGAGCCTCTGGTCGCCTCGGGTACGCCGCACCTCTACGCCGGCGTCGTGGAGGGGACGGGCATCGTCGGCCCGCTCGTGCTGCCGGGCGAGACGGGCTGCGCGGGCTGTCTGCACCAGGAGCGCACCGACCGGGATCCGGCCTGGCCACGGCTGGTCGCCCAGTGGCACTCCGGGCGACGGCGCCCGGCGCGGGCCTGCGACCTGACGCTGGCCACGACCGTCGCCGGGCTGGCGGCCGCCCACGCGCTCACCTTCCTCGACGGCCGGACCCCGTCGAGCGCCGGCGCCCGCTGGGAGGTCTCCGTCCCCGCCCTCCAGTGGCACGCCCGACCGGTATGGCCCCATTCCGCATGCCCGTGCGGGGCCTCAGAGAAAGGTAAGCAGGAACACATCGCCGAGGACCGGGCAACGCACGCGACAATGGCAGGGCAGCATTCGAAGGAGTTCCGCCGTACGACAGACGCGGCGCGGCTGGCCGGTACTTGGAGGGCGCATGTCTGATCTTCCCCGGAAGGCGGTCACCCGGACCGCCAAACTCGCCGCGCTCCCGCTCGGCTTCGCCGGGCGGGCGACCTGGGGCCTGGGCAAGCGAATCGTGGGCGAGTCCGCGGAGATCGTCGGCCGCGAGCTGCAGCAGCGCACCGCGGAGCAGCTCTTCAAGGTGCTGGGCGAGTTGAAGGGGGGCGCGATGAAGTTCGGACAGGCCATGTCCGTCTTCGAGTCCGCCCTGCCCGAGGAGGTCGCCGGTCCCTACCGTGCGGCCCTCACCAAACTCCAGGAGGCGGCGCCTCCCATGCCGACCCGCACGATGCACTCGGTGCTCGCGGAACGGCTCGGCGAGGACTGGCCCGAGCTGTTCCTGGAGTTCGACGACAAGCCGGCCGCGGCAGCCTCGATCGGCCAGGTGCACCGAGCCGTGTGGCACGACGGCCGGGAGGTCGCGGTCAAGGTCCAGTACCCCGGGGCCGGTGAGGCCCTGCTGTCCGACCTGAACCAACTGAGCCGCTTCGCCCGCCTGTTGGGCCCGCTCATTCCGGGGATGGACGTCAAGCCACTGATCACCGAGCTCAGGGACCGTGTCTCCGAGGAGCTCGACTACGGCCTGGAGGCACAGGCCCAGCGGGCCCACGCGGAAGAGTTCGCCGGCGATCCCGACGTGGTGATCCCGGCGGTGGTCCACCAGTGCGACCAGGTCCTGGTCACCGAGTGGATCGACGGCGTGCCCCTGTCCGAGGTGATCACCGACGGCACCCAGGAGCAGCGCGACCGGGCCGGCCAGTTGCTGTCGCTGTTCCTCTTCTCCGGTCCGGCCCGCACCGGCCTGCTCCACGCCGACCCGCACCCCGGCAACTTCCGCCTCCTGCCCGGCGGACCGGACGGCGAGGACGACTGGCGCCTGGGCGTCCTGGACTTCGGCACGGTGGACCGGCTCCCGGGCGGTCTGCCGGACCCGATCGGCGAGTCCCTGCGCATGACCCTCGACGGTGAGGCGGAGGCGGTCTACGAACTCCTCCGCAGGGAGGGCTTCGTCAAGGACTCCATCGAGCTGGATCCCGACGCGGTCCTCGACTACCTCCTGCCGATCATCGAGCCGGCCCTGGTGGAGGAGTTCACCTTCAGCCGCGGCTGGATGCGCAGTCAGGCGGCCCGGATCGCCGACCTCCGCTCCCCCGCCCATCAGCTGGGCAAGCAGCTCAACCTGCCGCCTGCCTATCTGCTGATACACCGGGTCACACTCAGCACGATCGGCGTGCTGTGCCAGCTCGGCGCGACGGTGCGGCTGCGCGAGGAACTGGAGGAGTGGCTGCCCGGGTTCCTCTCGGCGGACGTCCTGGAGGAGTTCGAGGTGGAGGAGTCGGTCGCGGAGGCGTGAGCCGCAGGACCTCCTCACGGGCCTGTGACGTGAATCACCACCACTCCGGGTCCAGTCGTCCTTCGATCGCCCGGAGGTTCTCGCGGGCACAGGCCTCGCAGCAGTAGCTCCGGACGCCGTTCTCCACCGAGCAGGTCCAGGTGACGGGCGGGGGCTCCTCGGCCCGGGCGCCGCAGCGGGCACACACGAGAGGGCGGGGCTCGGTCGGGGAACCGCCTGGGTCATCGTCTCCGGGAGGACTCGTCACCTTCGGGACGATAACGCCGCGGCGGTGGATCGCCCGCACAACGCACCGCGGGGGCCGGTCCGTTCGGACGGACCGGCCCCCGCGGGGAAGAGCTTCGCCTCCCTTTTCCGGGAGGCCACCGCTTCAGGTGTGCGTGGTTACTGCATCACGGCCATGGCGAGCGCCCGCCGAGCGCGCAGCGAAGCGCGCTCGGCCCGGCGCTGCATCCGGCGAGCGGTCGCCAGGCGCAGCGCCCGGCGTTCCCGCTCGGCCTCGTGCAGCCGGTCGTGCATATGCGCACGAGCCAGGGCTTCTGGGATGAGTTGCATCTCGCGTGTCCTGTTCTGACGCGAGTCGTACGCGCCGGTGGTGGTGATGTCTTCGGTCGCGGAGCCTTCGGGCTCGCTGGGGAACGGCTTCATCGGGGCCTGCTTCTTGGGGTCTTGCGTGAGGGGGCGGTCGATCGTTCCTGTGGTGTTCATGCCGTGACCGGGTTCTTGCGCGGGCGGCCACGCGGCCGCTTCCGGGCGACGACGACGCCCTGGACGAACAGCTCGCCACCCCAGACGCCCCAGGGCTCGCGCCGCTCCTTGGCGCCGGCGAGGCAGGCCTCCATCAGCGGGCAGGTGCGGCAGAGGGACTTGGCGTACTCGACGTCGGCCGGCGACTCGGCGAAGAAGACCTCCGGGTCGTAGGAGCGGCAGGGGACGGGTACGCCGAGGTTCTCGATGGCGTCGTCGAGCGCGGTGAGCGCCGTGAGCGGGGTCAAGGTGGAGTCCTCCGTGAGGCCGGGCGGGGGGATCGTTTCGGAAGGCGGTACTGACGGGGCGTGCGCTTCGAGTTGCACGGTTCGTCTTCCTCGTCTGTCGGTCCGGTCCTGTAGGACCGGGTGTCGGCTGGGTACCGGGTTCTTTTCTTGTCCCGAGGCCCCTTCGCTCCGCTTTCCCCGTTGTTCGGGGCAAACAGAAGGGCCGCGGATCCCGGGTGGGTTCCGCGGCCCTGAAGGCGCCGGCCTGATCGACGATCAGGCTGGATCACTCCAGGGTTCTGGCCCACGGAAGGCCCACATCAGGTGGTGCTGCGTCGTCTGCTTCCGGGCTCCGGCACCGGCTGCCGTAAAGGCATAGGCATGCGCCTGCGCCCCTACTGTTTCCAGTGCCTCGGTCGGTCGCTCATTGCGCTCGCGGCTGAGAAGACCCGCGGGAGCAGTGGCGGAGGACGCCGACCGGTCGGCACGAATGCCGGACAGACCGGTGCCCAGGATCGAGACGTCGAGGATGCACGTGGAGACGACCGAGGGATCGGTCAGTTTGGCGGCTGAGCTGCTGTTGATGATGATCACTGGAATCGCCTCCTCTCGGCGTCTCGGGGGACCAGGGATGAATCCGGTCCGGCGGGTATGCAAGTACAGCACGGAATCAGGGCCTTCGAGAAGGCCGCCGTTCCCGTGTCTAAGAACCTATGGGGCTTGCCGGGGCATGCGCAAACTATTTTTCCGACGAGTTCGGATCAGTTGCCCGGCCACCCGCCCTCACTCCCCCTCTTCGTCCCCTGTGACGTCTTGGCCTGCACAGATGGCCAGGACATCGGCGCCGTAGCGGTTGAACTTGCGTACGCCGACCCCCGGGATCCGGGCGAGCTCGCCCTCCTCCTCGGGGACGGTCTCGGCGATCGCCATCAGGGTCTTGTCGGTGAAGACACAGAACGCGGGCTGTCCCGCCTGTCGTGCCTGGACCGCTCGCCAGTCGCGCAGCCGTTCGTACAGCCCCTCGTCCATGTCGGAGGGGCACTCCTCGCAGCGCATCAGTTTCATCTCGCCGGCGTCGGTCAGAGTGCGCCCGCAGACCCGGCAGCGGGCCGGGCTCCGCTGGGTCCGGCGCCGCTCGACGGGGGCGCCCGCCGCCGCGGCACCGGTGAAGCCGCGCTCGATGCCCCCGCCGCCTCCGCCGGCGCCGCGGCCGGCGGCGGCAGCGCCCGAACCGGGACGCAGGCCGTCGAGGAAGCGGCTGGGACGGCGGCTCGGACGGCCGCCGGGTGAGCGGGAGAGCGCCCAGGAGACGTGCAGGCGCTCACGGGCCCGGGTGACTCCGACGTAGAGGAGGCGGCGCTCCTCCTCGATCTGCTCGTCGGTCTTGGCATAGGTGATCGGCATCATGCCCTCGGCGACGCCGACCAGGAAGACGACGTCCCACTCCAGGCCCTTGGCCGAGTGCAGGGAGGCCAGGGTCACGCCCTGGACGGTCGGGGCGTGCTGGGCGTTCGCCCGTTCGTCGAGCTCGGCGACCAGGTCGGCGAGGGTGGCGCCGGACTGCGCGGCGGCGAAGTCCTGCGCGAGGTTGACCAGTGCCGCCAGCGACTCCCAGCGTTCTCTGACGGCTCCGGAGCCGGCCGGCGGCTGCGAGGTCCAGCCCTCGCCCGAAAGGACGGCACGCACCTGGGAAGGCAGGTCGACGGTGTCCTCGAGGAGGGTGTCGTTGCCGCCGAAGCGGGCCGCGCCGCGCAGGGCGACGCCCGCCTTGCGGACCTCGGGGCGGTCGAAGAAGCGCTCCGCGCCCCGCAGCTGGTACGGGATGCCGCGGTCGGCGAGCGCCTGCTCGTACGTCTCCGACTGTGAATTGGTGCGGAACAGGACGGCCATCTCCGCGGCCGGGACACCGGCGTCGAGAAGCTCGCGGATCCGCCGGGCCGCGCCCTCGGCCTCGGCGGGCTCGTCGGGGTACTCGCCGTAGCCGGGCTCGGGTCCCGGGCCGCGTTGGGAGACGAGCTCCAGGCGGTGGTCCGCGGCACGGCCCCGGGCCTGGGAGAGCAGACCGTTGGCGAGGTGGACGACCTGGGGGGTGGAGCGGTAGTCGCGGACCAGTTTGACGACGGTGGCGCCGGGGTGACGGGTGCGGAAGTCGAGGAGGTGGTCGGGGGTGGCTCCGGTGAAGGAGTAGATCGTCTGGCTGGCGTCCCCGACCACGCACAGGTTGTCCCGCTCGCCGAGCCACAGCTCGAGCAGGCGCTGCTGGAGCGGGCTGACGTCCTGGTACTCGTCGACCACGAAGTGCTGGTACTGGGCGCGGACCTGCTCGGCGATGTCGTGCCGGTCCTGGAGGACAGCGACGGTCAGCAGCAGGACGTCCTCGAAGTCGATGACACCGCGCTGCCGCTTGAGGTCCTCGTAGGCCGCGTAGAGCTGGGCGATCTCGGCGGGGTCGCGGGGGATCTCGCGGCCCGCCTTCGCGGCGGCCAGGGCGTAGTCGGAGGGGACGGTCTGGGTGACCTTGGACCACTCGATCTCCGCGGTGGCGTCCCGCAGCTCGCCCCGGTCGAGACGGATGCGGCACGCGGCCGCCGCGTCGACGACGAGCTGGATCTTGCGGTCGACGAGCCGGGGCAGAGAGCCACCGATCGCTTTCGGCCAGAAGTACTGAAGCTGACGCAGGGCCGCGGAGTGGAAGGTGCGGGCCTGGACGCCCTGGGCGCCGAGCTGACGCAGCCGGCCCCGCATCTCCCCGGCGGCACGGTTGGTGAAGGTGACGGCCAGCACACTGGACGGGTGCACGATGCCGGCGCGCACCCCGTAGGCGATGCGATGGGTGATCGCCCGGGTCTTGCCGGTGCCCGCTCCTGCCAGCACGCACACCGGACCGTTCAGGGCGGTGGCCACCTCGCGCTGCTCGGGGTCGAGCCCTTCGAGCACCGCGTCGGCCGAGTCCGGTACCCGCGGGAAGAGGGTGGAGTGCGTTGCTGCTGTCACATGGCCATGCTGCCAGGTCGGCGGAGACGGACGAGCCGGTTGTCCACAGGTGGGCCCTCGCAGTCGTATTAATGCGGCGAGCGTCACGCTCGGAGGTCCGTCCCTCGGCGGAAAGGGAGGCCGACGGGAATGGTGGCACTTTCACGTACGTTCTCCCACTGCGACCACCTGCCCCCGACCCGCCTAAGGAGCACAAGAGACATGCTGGGCACTGTGACGATGTACAGCACCACGTGGTGCGGCTACTGCCAGCGGCTGAAGAAGCAGCTCGACCGCGAGGGCATCGGATACACCGAGATCAACATCGAGCAGGACCCGGAGTCCGCGGCGTTCGTGGAGAAGGCCAATGGCGGAAACCAGACGGTTCCGACCGTGC
The DNA here is from genome assembly GCF_040295245.1 of Streptomyces sp. NPDC002884. Taxonomy (NCBI): domain Bacteria; kingdom Bacillati; phylum Actinomycetota; class Actinomycetes; order Kitasatosporales; family Streptomycetaceae; genus Streptomyces; species Streptomyces sp. NPDC002884. Next base: position 257,349 of record NZ_JBEOVB010000007.1, read on the forward strand.
TGTTCCCCGACGGCTCCACGCTGACGAACCCGTCGCTGGCGCAGGTGAAGCAGAGGATCGGCGCGTAACCAGATCGGCGCGTAACCGCGTTCGGCGCCTGGCCGGACGCGAGAAGGGCGGCCCCCCGAGACATCGGGGGGCCGCCCTTCTCGCGTCGTGGGTCAGACGAAGCTGCGGGTCGGCAGCGGCTTGCCGTACCAGAGCTCGATCAGACGGGCCGCGATGGAGATGCCGTAGGGCGGCAGCACCTCGCCGGACTCGAAGGAGGCGCCGAGTTCGTCCCGGGAGAACCAGCGGGCCTCGTGGATCTCGTCGCCGTCGACGTCGATGTCGGTGGACGTGGCACGGGCCATGAAGCCCAGCATGAGGCTGGACGGGAAGGGCCAGGGCTGGCTGGCGATGTAGTCGACCTGGCCGACGGTGACACCGACCTCCTCGAAGACCTCGCGGCGCACGGACTGCTCGATGGACTCGCCGGGCTCGACGAAGCCGGCGAGGGTCGAGAAACGGCCCTCGGGCCAGTGGACCTGGCGGCCGAGGAGGATGCGGTCCTCCTCGTCCGTGACGGCCATGATCACCGCGGGGTCGGTGCGCGGGTAGTGCTCGGCACCGCAGGCGGGGCAGCGGCGGATGTGGCCGGCCGCGGCGATCACCGTGCGCTCGCCGCAGCGGGAGCAGAAGCGGTGCAGGCGCTGCCAGTTCTCCAGGGCCACCGCGTGGACCATCAGTCCCGTCTCGCGCGGCGACAGCAGCAGGCCCGCCTCGCGCAGACCGGCCGGGCGCGCGGACTGGTCGATACGGCCGGGCAGCGCGTCCTTCTGGAGCGCGAAGTAGCTGACACCGTCCTCGTCGGTCCCCAGGAAGTAGCGGTGCGCCTCGGTCAGGGGCGCCTCGAACGACGGGGTCATGACCAGCTCGGTGTGGCCTTCGGACGTCTCGTCGATGAGCACCTGGCCGCCGGAGACGACGAAACAGCGCGTCGTGGGGTGGCTCCACGCCGCGGCGAGCCAGGCCTCGTCGAGCCGGTGGTGGGCGGCGCGGTCGACACCGCTCGGCGCGGTGAGCGAGATGGGTCGATCGGCGTTCTGGTCGGTCCAGGTGGTCACGGGTACTTCCAACTCCCCCGGTGGAACGGTTGTTTCGGCGGGTGGTTCAGTGGGACGTACGGCAGAGGACGACCGGTCTCGGTGTGGTGTCGCGGGGCGGGGCGGTCTTTCCAGTGTGCCCCGCGCGCGGGTCCCCTCCGGACCGTGCGGCGGCGTCAGGGCTCATGACGCCAGCTCTCGGCGAGGTCGCCCCAGAGGTACGCGGTGGCCTCGACGCCCTTGAGGAGGAGGTCCAGCTCGACCTTCTCGTTCGGCGCGTGCCAGCCGTCCGAGGGAACGGAGATGCCCAGGAAGAGCACGGGGGCGCCGAGGACCTCCTGGAGGTCGGCGGCCGGTCCCGAGCCGCCCTCCCGGGTGAAGCGGACGGGCCCTTCGAAGGCACGGCCCATGGCACGGACCACGGACCGCAGGGCCGGGTGGTCCAGCGGGGTCAGACACGGGCGCGTGGCCGGGCTGAACACGATCTCGTGCCCGATCCCGGCGGGCAGCTGCGCGGACGCCCAGTCACGGACGGCCTTCTCCACCTGATCGGGGTCCTGTCCCGCGACCAGCCGGAACGACAGCTTCACAAAGGCCGAGGACGGGATGATCGTCTTGCTGCCCGGGCCCTGGTAGCCGCCGCCGATGCCGTTGACCTCGGCGGTGGGGCGGGCCCAGACGCGCTCCAGGGTGGTGTGTCCGGCCTCGCCGTGGGTGGCGTGCGACCTGGCGGTGCGCAGCCACCGGTCCTCGTCGAACGGCAGCTCGGCGAAGAGCTCGCGCTCGCGGTCGGTGAGCTCGACGATGCCGTCGTAGAAGCCGGGAACGGCCACGCGCGCGTGCTCGTCGTGCAGGGCCGCGACAAGGCGGGCGGCAGCGGTGGCCGGGTTGGGCACGGCACCGCCGAAGGAGCCCGAGTGGATGTCCTGGTCGGGGCCGAACAGCCGGATCTCGCACTCGGCGAGGCCGCGCATGCCGGTGCACACCGTGGGGGTGTCCTCGGACCACATGCCGGTGTCGGAGACGATCACGGCGTCCGCGGCGAGCCGTTCCGCCTGCTCCTCGACCAGGGCGCGGAAGTTCGGGGAGCTGGACTCCTCCTCGCCCTCGATCAGCAGCTTGAGGCCGACGGCCGGAGCCGTGCGGCCGGTGGCGGCGAGATGGGCGCGGACACCGAGGGTGTGGAAGAAGACCTGGCCCTTGTCGTCGGCCGCTCCCCGCGCGTACAGGCGGTTTCCGCGGACGACGGGCTCGAAGGGGTCGGTGTCCCAGCCGTCCTCGCGGGCGGCGGGCTGCACGTCGTGATGTCCGTAGACCAGGACGGTGGGGGCCCGGGGATCTCCGGAGGGCCACTCCGCGTAGACGGCCGGCGCGCCCGGCGTCTGCCAGACCTCGACGGTCGGGAAGCCGGTCTCCTTGAGCTTGGCCGCGAGCCAGTCCGCGCTGCGCCGTACGTCGGGTGCGTGGTCGGGCTGCGCCGACACCGACGGGATGCGCAGCCATTCGGCGAGGTCGTCGAGGAAGGCGGCGCGGTGCTGCTCGATGTACGTGCGGACGGCGCTGACGGCACTGTCAACGGTATGGCTCATGGTCACGAGCCTATCGGCCCGCACCGACATCCTCGCCGGGCCCTTGCGCAGGGTTTACTTGCGCGACCGGACCGCCACGGTCCTCCTCGGCGCCGTCCTCCCCGGTCAACAGGCGCTCCAGGGCGGCACGATCGGGCAGACCCTCCGGTCGTACGACGTCGCCGCTGCGAACGTAGAGGAACGCCGCTGTGACGGATTCCACGGGCACACCCTGCTGCTCGGCCCACGCGAGCCGGTAGAGGGCGAGCTGGAGGGGGTCGGCGGTGTGGGCGCGGTGGGTCTTCCAGTCGACGATGTCGTAGGTGGCCGTGTCTCCGTCGCCCTCCTTGTAGACCGCGTCTATACGGCCCCGTACGACGCGGCCGGCGAGGGCGAGCTGGAAGGGAGCCTCGACGCGGTAGGGCGTGCGGTGGGCGTATTCGGTGCTCTCGAAGGCTTCCTTGAGCGCTTCCAGATCGCGCTCGTCGGCGATCTCGGCGTCGTCGCCGGGCAGCTCGTGCGGTTCCAGCAGGGGGAGCGTCAACTCCTCGAAGCGGGCCTCCACCCACGCGTGGAACCTGGTGCCCCGGCGCGCGGCCGGTTGCGGGGGGCGCGGCATGGGGCGCGCGAGTTCCTGCGCGAGACCGTCCGGGTCGGCGGCCAGCCGCAGCACCTGCGAGGCGGTCAGGGTCGTGGGCAGGATCACGTCCGTGACGCTCCGGCGGGCGCGGAGCAGCTCTCCGGCGAGCGCGTCGAGGTCACGGTCCCAGGAGGCGACGGCGCGGGACTCCTCAGGGGTGAGGGAGGGCCTGCGCGGGCGGGTCGCGGGAAGCCCGGGGGCCGTCGCCTGGTGGGGCACGGCGAGGCGGGTGCCCTCGAAGGGCGCGTCCCCGAACGGGTCGGACTCGCCGTACGACGGCTCGTCGTGCCCGGGATCGCCGTACTCGGCGTCGTCGTACCGGGGCTCGTCGTACTCGGGCTCGTCGTACTCGGGCTCGTAGGAGAGCTCGTCCTCGTCCGGCGGCGGGGGCCAGTCCGGGTCGTCGTAGGTGTCCGGGTCGTGGGTGGCGCCGGGGTGGCCGTCCTGGTGCGAGGCGAGGTCCTCCAGGTGGGCGAGGACGGTCTCGGCGGCGGCGCGGCGGCGGGCGAGGGAGTCGTCGTCCAGCGGGAGCGGCCAGACCTGGTCGGCCGTCGCCCGGTGCAGGACGGGGTTCTCCTCGTCCTCCGCCGGTTCGTCCGCCCAGGCCTCGATCTCGCCGTGCCCGGCCGCGCAGTGTCGGTACAGCTCCTGGAGGAAGTCGGACGGGCCGCGGGGCTTCTTCTGGGTGGGGCCCCACCAGTGGCCGGACCCGAGGAGCAGGGAGCGGGGGCGGGTGAAGGTGACGTAGCCGAGGCGGAGTTCCTCGGTGCGCTGGTGGTCCTTCATGGCCTCGTGGAAGGCCTTCATGCCCCGCGCGTCCCAGGAGTCGAGGTCGGGGAGGGTGTCGGCGTCGCCGCGCAGTGCGTGCGGCAGCACCTTGGCCTGGGCGGTCCACTTCTCGCGGCCCTGGCCGCTGGGGAAGGTTCCGGTGACCAGGCCGGGGACGGCGACGACGTCCCACTCCAGGCCCTTGGACTTGTGCGCGGTGAGCACCTTGACGGTGTTCTCGCCGCCGGGGAGGGCGTTGTCGAGGCCCTTCTCGTACTGGGCGGCGGTGCGCAGGAAAGCGAGGAAGGCCAGCAGGCTCGCCTGGCTCTCGCTCGCGGCGAAGGAGGCCGCGATGTCGAGGAAGTTGGACAGGGTCTCGCGGCGCCGGGCGGCCAGGGCCTGCGGGGACGCGGACAGTTCGACCTCGAGGCCGGTGACGGCGAGGACGCGGTGCAGTACGTCCATCAGGGGGTCGGCCAGGGAACGACGCAGGTCACGCAGTTCGGTGGCGAGTCGCGCGAACCGCACGCGCGCGTCCGGCGAGAAGGGCAGCCCGTCGTCGTACCCGGACCTGCCACCGCCGTCGCCGTACAGGGGCGTCTCCAGGAAGGTGTCGAGGGCGTCCGCGAGCGATATCACCTCGGACGGGTCCACCCCCTCGACGGCCTCGGCCAGACGGCGGTCCGGGTCGTCGTCGGCGTTCCCGCGCGCGTGGGTGACGAGCAGCCGTGCCCTGCGGCCCAGGAGCGCGAGGTCGCGGGGGCCGATGCGCCAGCGCGGGCCGGTGAGCAGGCGGACCAGGGAGGCGTTGGCGCCGGGGTCCTGGAGGACCTCGCAGACGGCGACCAGGTCGGCGACCTCGGGCAGGTGCAGGAGACCGGAGAGACCCACCACCTCGACGGGGACGTCCCGGGCGACCAGCGCACCCTGGATCTCCGCGAAGTCGGTGGCCGTGCGGCACAGGACGGCGATCTCGCCGGGTGCCGTGCCGGTGCGCACGAGGTGGGCGACGGAGTCGGCGATCCAGTCCATCTCCTCGGCGTGCGTGTTCAGGAGGGCGCAGCGCACCACTCCGTCGCGCTCCGCACCGGGGGCCGGGCGCAGGGCCTCCACGCCCGCGTGCATGGCGCGCAGCGGCTCGGCGAGGCCGTTGGCGAGGTCCAGGAGACGGCCGCCGCTGCGGCGGTTCTCGCTGAGCGACTGGCGTCGCGCCCTGCTTCCGTCGCGGTGCGCGAAGTGTTCGGGGAAGTCGTCGAGGTTCGCCACGGAGGCGCCGCGCCAGCCGTAGATGGCCTGGCAGGGGTCGCCGACGGCGGTCACGGGGTGCCCGGTGCCGCCGCCGAACAGGCCGGCCAGGAGGATGCGCTGGGCCACCGACGTGTCCTGGTACTCGTCGAGGAGGACGACGCGGAACTCCTCGCGCAGGATCGGTCCCACTTCGGGAACCTGGGCGAGCCGGGCCGCCAGGGCGATCTGGTCGCCGAAGTCGAGCAGGTCGCGCTCGCGCTTGGCGGTCCGGTAGCGCAGCACCAGGTCGGCCAGTTCGCGTCGGGCGGCGGCCGTCTCGGGCACCTTGCGCAGGTCGGCGTTGGTGAGTCCGGCGCCTTCCAGGTCGCTCAGCAGTCCGGCGTCCCACGCGCGCAGGTCCTCGGGGCGGACTAGGTGTTCGGCGAGTTCGGCGTCGAGCGCGAGGAGGTCGCTGATCAGGTCGGCGAAGGAGCGGGTGAGTGACGGGTAGGGGCCGGGGGCCTCGCGCAGCACCCGCGCGGCGAGCTGGTAGCGGGTGGCGTCGGCGAGCAGGCGGGACGTCGGCTCCAGGCCGATGCGCAGACCGTGGTCGGTCAGCAGGCGGCCCGCGAAGGAGTGGTAGGTGGAGATCACCGGCTCGCCCGGCGGGTTGTCCGGGTCGATGACGTCGGGGTCGGTGACGCCCGCCCTGACCAGTGCCTTGCGGACGCGCTCGGCGAGTTCCCCGGCGGCCTTGTTGGTGAAGGTCAGGCCGAGGACCTGGTCGGGGGCGACCTGGCCGGTGCCGACCAGCCACAGCACGCGCGCGGCCATCACCGTCGTCTTGCCCGACCCGGCTCCGGCCACGATCACCTGCGGGGCGGGCGGCGCGGTGATGCAGGCCGTCTGCTCCGGGGTGAAGGGGATCCCGAGGAGCTCCTTGAGCTGCTCGGGATCGCTGATACGGGCGGGCATGGGGAGAGGCTAGCGGCGGGCACTGACAGTCGATGACAAATCACCCCGACCGAACGGGAGAAGTGCAGGTCAGCATAGGTGGTGCGGTCCGTCACACGGGCCTGTCACCACGGCCCCTGTCACCGCGGGTCTGTCACCGCGGGTCTGTCACCGCGGGTCTGTCACCGCGGGTCTGTCACTCGACCACGTGCCGTCCCTCGGGCCGGGCGCTGCACGAGGCGCGGAAGGCGCAGTGGGTGCACTGCTGGCCGGCGGTCGGGGTGAAGCGCTCGTCGAGGACCTTGCCGGCCGCGGTGGCGAGCAGGTCGCCGACCCACTCCCCCGCCTCGCCCTCGAGGGCTTCCTGCGCCTGCACCTTGGGCAGGCTCTCGCCGCCGTCCCGCTTGGCGGCGCTCTGCCGCAGCTGGACGAGTTCGGCGCCGCCCGGTGCGGGCCGTACTCCGTCGAAGGCCTCGTCGACGGCTCCCTCGCGGACGGCGAGCTGGTACACGGCGAGCTGGGGGTGGCGCTCCACCTCGCGGGCGGTCGGCGCGTGTTTGCCGGTCTTGAAGTCGACGACGTAGGCACGGCCTTCGCCGTCGGCCTCGACACGGTCCATCTGGCCGCGGATGCGGACCTCGTACTCGCCCGCTTCGAGGGTGACGTCGAAGTCGTGCTCGCTGGCGACCGGTGTGCGGCCCGTGCGGTCCATCACATGCCACTTCAGGAAGCGTTCGAGCGCCACGCGCGCGTGTGCCTTCTCCTGCGTGGACTTCCACGGGGCGTCGAAGGCGAGGGCGTTCCACACGGAGTCGAGGCGTTCCATGAGGACGTCGAGGTCGGCCGGGGTGTGCCCGGAGGCGACCTCGTCGGCGAGGACGTGCACCACGTTGCCGAAGCCCTGGGCGACGGTGGCGGGGGCGTCGGCCTTCACCTCGCGGCCCAGGAACCACTGGAGGGCGCAGGTGTTGGCGAGCTGGTCGAGGGCGCTGCCGGAGAGCACGACGGGCTGGTCGCGGTCGCGCAGCGGCACCTTGCTCTCGGTCGGCTCGAACATGCCCCACCAGCGGTACGGGTGGGCGGACGGCACCAGGGGCCTGCCGTCCTCGTCGGCGAGCGCGGCCAGCCGGGCCAGACGGCGGGCAGCGGCCTCCCGGAGGACGGCGGAGGCGCGCGGGTCGACCGTCGTGGCGCGCAGTTCGGCGACCAGCGCGGCGACCGCCAGGGGGCGGCGCGGGCGGCCGGTGACGTCCTTGGGCTCGACGCCGAGTTCGGTCAGGAAGCGGGAGGGCTGGTCACCGTCGTCGGCGGGGGCCTTCACGGCGGTGACGACGAGTCGCTCCCGCGCGCGGGTGGCGGCGACGTAGAACAGGCGGCGCTCCTCGGCGAGCAGCGCGCCCGGGGTGAGCGGCTCGGCGAGTCCGTCGCGGCCGATGCGGTCAGCCTCCAGGAGGGAGCCCCGGCGGCGCAGGTCCGGCCACAGGCCTTCCTGGACCCCGGCCACGACGACCAGGTTCCACTCCAGGCCCTTGGCACGGTGGGCGGTCATCAGGCGTACGGCGTCGGGGCGCACGGCACGCCGGCCGAGGGTGTCGGCGGCGATGTCCTCGGCCTCGATCTCGGCCAGGAAGTTCAGGGCGCCCCGGCCTCCGGTGCGCTCCTCCGCGCGCGCGGCGGTGGCGAAGAGCGCGCACACGGCGTCCAGGTCCCGGTCGGCGTTGCGGCCGGCCGCGCCGCCGCGCCGGGCGGACCGCTCCAGGCGCGTGGGCCAGGGCGTGCCGTCCCACAGGCCCCACAGCGCCTCCTCGGCCGTGCCGCCCCGCGCGAGGCCCTCCCGGGCCGTCGCCAGCAGCGCGCCGAGGCGCTGGGCACCGCGGGCGTACGTCGGGTCGTGGGCGACGAGCCGCACCGGCTCGGCCAGGGCGCGCGTGAGCAGCTCGTCGGAGGGCGGCGGCAGCGCGTTGCCCGCGGCCCGCTCCTCGTCGCGCAGGGCCCGGCCGAGGCGGCGCAGATCGGCGGCGTCCATGCCGGCGAGCGGGGAGGCTAGGAGGGTGAGGGCGGTCTCGGTGTCGAGCCAGCAGGCGTCCGCGTCCGCCTCGGGCCCCTCGTCCCCCGCCGGTGCCGCCGCGGAGGCCTCCGCGGTCGCCACCGCGCGCAGGGCCGTCAGCAGGGGTGCCACGGCGGGTTCGTGGCGCAGGGGGAGATCGTCGCCGTCGATGTCGAGGGGGACGCCGGCGGCGGTGAGGGCACGGCGGACCGTCGGGATCGTGCGGGAGCCGGCGCGTACCAGTACGGCCATCTCGCTCCAGGGCACGCCGTCCTCCAGGTGCGCGCGGCGCAGGATGTCGGCGACGTTGTCCAGCTCGGTGCCCGGGGTCGGGTACGTGTAGACCTCGACGCGGCCGCCTTCGCGTGCGGCGGCCAGCTCGCGGTGGGCGCGGACCTTCTCGGCCGGGAGGCGGGTCAGGGGCATCCGCCGGGTGAGCCGCCGGGTGGCGTCCAGGAGGGCGGCACCGGAGCGGCGGGAGGTGCGCAGGACCTCGACGGGGGCCGGACGGCCGTCGGGGCGCGGGAAGTCCTCGGGGAAGTCCAGGATGCCGTTCACGTCGGCGCCCCGGAAGGTGTAGATCGACTGGTCGGGGTCGCCGAAGGCGACCAGGCCGCGGCCGCCGCCGGCGAGGGCGTGCAGCAGCCGCACCTGGGCCGGGTCGGTGTCCTGGTACTCGTCGACGTACACGGCGTCGTACCGCGCGGCGAGCCGCTCGGCCACCTCGGGGCGGTGGGCGAGGAGGACCGCGCGGTGGACGAGTTCCGCGTAGTCGATCACGCCGTGCAGATCGAGCACGTCGAGGTACTCGGCGAGGAAGGCGGCGGCGGCGCGCCAGTCGGGGCGGCCGATGCGGTGCGCGAAGGCGTCCAGGGCCGCGGGGTCGAGGCCCAGTTCGCGGCTGCGCGCGAGCACCGCGCGGACCTCGTCGGCGAAGCCGCGCGTGGTGAGGCAGGCGCGCAGTTCGTCCGGCCAGCGCACATGCGCGAGACCGAGCCGTTGCAGGTCGAGCTGGCCGGCGAGCAGTTCGCGGACGGCCACGTCCTGCTCGGGTCCTGACAGCAGCCGCAGGGGTTCCACGAACAGGTCGGCGTCCTGATGGGCGCGGATCAGGGCGTAGCAGTACGAGTGGAAGGTGGTCGCCTGGGGCGCGCGGGCGGCTCCCATGCGATGCGCCATCCGGTCCCGAAGCTCCACGGCCGCCTTGCGGCTGAACGTGAGCACCAGGATGCGTTCGGGGTCGTCCCCGCGGGCGATCCGGGCCGCCACGGACTCGACGAGGGTGGTGGTCTTCCCGGTGCCCGGACCTGCGAGGACGAGCAGTGGACCGGCGCCGTGGTCAACCACGGAGCGCTGTGTGGCGTCCAGACGAGGGGGACCCACGCGGGCCGGCGGGGTACGCACCAGTCGGTAAGCGCCACGGTCCCCCTGTCGCCCCTGGGGGTGCGACAGGCGCCTGGTGGAGAAAGAGGAGCTCACGTGGTTCGCCGGTCCTGGTGGGTGTACTGGTTGACGGAGCGCCGCTCGGGGAGAGCGGTGATCACGGGATGAGGGGGACGCGTGCAGCCGACGCTACGCCGACGAACGGTCCGGAAGGACGGCTTCCGGTTCTTCTCTCGAGGCCCTCGCAGCCCTCACGCCCCTCCCGGCCCGCCTGTCGTGCACGTCCCTCGCCCCTCGAACGTACGCCATGCCACGGACGTGCCCTCTTTGCGCCGTTTCCCCCGTACGGGCCACAAGATCCCCTCGGCGCCGCCCGATGGCGGAAGCTGTCAGGTGTGACCTTCCGCGCGCCCGCCGCCGTCCCATCGAGCCCGCTTCATGTCGAGGCGCGGCAGGTGCCCCTGGGCGGCTCTGCCCGCCTGCTTCAGCGGCGTGCCCTCGGCGCGGTAGTGGTCCAGCGCCCGCAGCTCGTGGCCCGGGAGCAGCGCCCCGTCCGCGCGGACCACCCGCCACCACGGGACGGCGCCGCCGTAGAGGGCCATCACCCGGCCCACCTGCCTCGGCCCGCCCTCCTCCAGCCACTCCGCGACGTCCCCGTACGTCATGACCCGCCCGGGCGGGATCAGCTCCGCGACCTCGAGGACCCGCTCGGCGTACTCCGGCAGCGCGTCCGTGTACTCCGGGCGGGCGTCGTCCGGAAGGCTCTGCTCGCTCATCCGGCCCATCCTGCCCCACGGCACCGACAATGGGACGGGCCGGCGACCCTCTGTGACCCTCGCCCCCGGGCGGCGCTTCAGGCAGACTGTGCGCCCCCGCGTTTGCACCCTGATGCCCCCGTGTGTCAGTGGGGCATGCCACCATCGTGCGGGCGGTGACACCGGTGATACGAGATCAAGAAGAGACGATGAAGCAGCAGGGCGTGCATCCTGAGGGCGCGGACAGCACCTCTGACGCTGCCCCGCGCCCGGACATCACCGAAGAGGCACGGGAAGAGGTGCACATCGACGAGGTCGAGGGCGACGAACCGCTCCTTCCCGCGCGCGTGCACCGCCCTTCCGACCTGATGCGGCTGCTGGTGGGCGTGCTCGCCGTGGTCCTGCTCCTGGGCATCGCCGCATTCGCACACGGGACGACCTCCGGCCTCGAACAGGACATCAACAAGGGCACCGGACAGGCCCCCGATCTCCTCATCAAGATCGCGGGGCTGGCGTCCAGCATCGCGATCCTGCTGGTGCCGGTCGCGTTCGCCATCGAGCGGCTGATCAAGCGCGACGGGCTGCGCATCGCCGACGGCGTCCTCGCCGCGGTCCTCGCGCACGGTGTGACCCTCGCCACCGACCTGTGGGTCGCCAAGGCCGCCCCGGGCTCGATCCAGGAGGCGCTCACCCAGCCCTCCCCCGGTGACATCCACGCCCTCACCGACCCCGTGCACGGCTACCTCGCGCCCGTCATCGCCTATATGACGGCCGTCGGGATGTCCCGTCGGCCGCGCTGGCGCTCGGTGCTGTGGATCGTGCTGCTCCTCGACGCCTTCTCGATGCTGGTCACCGGCTACACCACACCGTTCTCGATCATCCTCACGGTGCTGATCGGCTGGACGGTGGCCTACGGGACGCTGTACGCGGTCGGCTCCCCGAACGTGCGCCCGACGGGGCGGACGCTGATGGCGGGCCTGCGGCACGTCGGCTTCCGCCCGGTGAGCGCGGCCCGCGAGGAAGGCCCGGACGCGGCCGAGGGCGACCGGGGCAGACGCTACTTCGTCACCCTGGAGGACGGTCCACCGCTCGACGTCACGGTCGTCGACCGGGAGCAGCAGGCCCAGGGGTTCTTCTACCGTGCGTGGCGCAATCTGACCCTGCGCGGCTTCGCCACCCGCAGCAGCCTGCAGTCGCTGCGGCAGGCGCTGGAGCAGGAGGCGCTGCTCGCCTACGCCGCCATCGCGGCCGGCGCCAACGCGCCGAAGCTGATCGCGACCTCCGAGCTCGGTCCCGACGCGGTCATACTCGTCTACGAACACACCGGCGGCCGCACCCTCGACTCGCTGGCGGACGACGAGATCACCGACGAACTGCTGCGCAACACCTGGCACCAGGTGCAGGCACTCCAGTCGCGGCGCATCGCGCACCGCCGGCTCGCGGGTGACGCGATTCTGGTGGATCGTTCCGGCACGGTGATCCTCACCGACCTTCGCGGCGGCGAGATCGCGGCCGGCGACCTGCTGCTCCGCATGGACGTCGCCCAGCTGGTGACGACGCTCGGCCTGCTGGTGGGCGCCGAACGGGCGGTGGCCTCCGCGGTGGGCGTGCTCGGACCGGACGCGGTCGCGGACTGTCTGCCGATGCTCCAGCCCATCGCGCTGACCCGCTCCACGCGCGCGACGCTGCGCCGGCTGGCACGCGAGCGTGCGCAACGGGAACGCGAGGCGGTCCTGGAGGCCTCGCAACAGGCCAAGCAGGCCCGCCTGGAGGCGGCAGGACACGACACCGCACCCGTCGTCCTCGAGAAGCCGGACAAGAAGGCCGTACGCGCGGAGGCGCGGGCCGAGAAGCGGGCCATCGACGACGCGCTCGAAGAGGCCCGCGAAGAGGACCTGCTGACGCAGATCCGGCACGAGGTGCTGCTGATCCGGCCCCAGGCGCCGGTCGAGCCGGCCCGGCTCGAGCGGGTGCGGCCGCGCACCCTGATGAGTTTCATCGCCGGTGCCATCGGCGCCTACTTCCTGCTGACGCAGCTCACCCACATCGAGTTCGGTCCGCTCATCGCCAACGCCGAATGGGGCTGGGTGGCCGCGGCCGTGCTGTTCTCGGCGGTGAGCTACGTCGCCGCGGCGATGAGCCTGCTGGGGTTCGTACCGGAGCGGGTGCCGTTCCCGCGGACCGTGGCCGCGCAGGTCGCCGGGTCGTTCGTGAAGATCGTGGCCCCGGCCGCGGTCGGCGGGGTCGCCCTCAACACCCGCTTCCTCCAGCGCGCGGGGGTGCGGCCCGGCCTCGCGGTGGCCAGCGTCGGCGCCTCCCAGCTGTTCGGCCTCGGCTGTCACATCCTGATGCTGCTGTCGTTCGGCTATCTGACCGGTACCGAGAAGACGCCGTCGCTGTCGCCGTCCCGCACCGTCATCGCGGGTCTGCTCACGGTGGCGGTGCTCGTGCTCGTGGTGACCTCGGTGCCGTTCCTGCGCAAGTTCGTCAGCACGCGCGTGCGGTCCCTGTTCGCCGGGGTCGTGCCGCGCATGCTGGACGTACTCCAGCGGCCGCAGAAGCTGGTCACCGGGATCGGCGGCATGCTCCTCCTCACGGCCTGCTTCGTGATGTGCCTGGACGCGTCGATCCGCGCGTTCGGCGACGAGTCGACCTCGCTCAGCATCGCCAGCGTCGCCGTCGTCTTCCTCGCCGGCAACGCGCTGGGCTCCGCCGCCCCGACACCGGGCGGAGTCGGCGCCGTCGAGGCGACCCTGACGGTCGGTCTGATCGCGGTGGGCCTGCCCAAGGAGGTCGCCGCTCCCGCGGTGCTGCTCTTCCGCCTGCTGACGCTGTGGCTGCCGGTGCTGCCGGGCTGGCTGGCCTTCAACCACCTCACCCGCAAGGGCGCCCTGTAGGAGGGCGCCGGCGCCCGTACCTCTTACGGCCCGCGCCCCGCGCGCGGGCCCGGGCACGACCGCAGGATGGGATCATGCCGAACCCCTCCCGCCTGCGCGCCGCCGCCGTGACCGCCACCGCCCTGTTGCTGTCCTCCATGGTGGCGGGCTGCGGCGACGATGCGCAGGACGAGGATCTGACGGCGCAGAAGCTGAGCTGGAAGGACTGCCCGGCCCCCTCCCAGGCGGAGGGCGGCGGCAGCGCCCCGTCTCCGCTGCCGGACGGCGACCAGTGGCAGTGCGCCACCATGAAGGCGCCCCGCGACTGGGACGACCCCGAGGGCGAGACGATCGACATCGCGCTGATCCGGGCCCGGACGAGCGGCGACGAGAGCCGCAGGATCGGCTCCCTGGTCTTCAACTTCGGCGGCCCCGGCGGCTCGGGCGTCTCCACCCTGCCCGCCTTCGGCGAGGAGTACGCGGCCCTGCGCACCCGCTACGACCTGGTCAGCTTCGACCCGCGCGGGGTCGGCCGCAGCGCCGGGGTGCGATGCGAGAACGACCAGCAGCTCGACGCGTACTTCCAGCAGGACAGCACGCCCGACGACGCCGCCGAGCGCACCGCGCTGCTGGGCAACACCAAGGACTTCAACGCGGCCTGCGAGAAGAACTCCGCGAAGATGCTGCCGAACGTGCGGACCACGGACGCGGCCCGCGACATGGACCTGATGCGCCAGGTCCTCGGCGACGACCGGCTGTACTACTTCGGCATCTCCTACGGCACCGAACTGGGCGGCGTGTACGCCCACCTGTTCCCCAAGAACGTGGGACGCGCCGTCTTCGACGCGGTCGTCGACCCGACGCAGACGTCCGAACAGGGCTCGCTCGGGCAGGCCGAGGGCTTCCAGCTCGCACTCGACAACTTCGCCGAGGACTGCACGTCCAAAACCGCGGACTGCCCCGTGGGGGACACCGCGCAGGACGTGAAGGACCGGATCGCGGGGCTCCTCCAGAACCTCGACGGCAAGCCGATCCCGGGCATCTTCCCGCGCGAACTGACCCAGAGCGCCGCGACCAACGGCATCGCGCAGGCGCTGTACTCGAAGGACTTCTGGGAGTACCTCACCGAGGGCCTGGAGCAGGCCTACGCCGGGGACGGCAAGGTCCTGATGCTGCTGTCCGACCTGATGAACGGCCGCAACGAGAACGGCGAGTACAGCAACATCACTGCCGCCAACATCTCCATCAACTGCGCCGACGACAAGCCGCGCTACTCCACCGCCCAGGTGCAGCAGAAGCTGCCGGAGTTCCGGGCCGCCTCCAGCGTGTTCGGGGACTTCCTGGCCTGGGGCATGGTCAGTTGCACCGACTGGCCCGTCGCCGGCGCCGCCGACCACCCCGACGTGAGCGCGCCCGGGGCGGCGCCGATCCTCGTCGTGGGCAACACCGGCGACCCGGCGACCCCGTACGAGGGGGCCCGGAAGATGGTGGACGCGCTGGGCCCCGGCGTCGGGGTCGAGCTGACGTACAAGGGGCAGGGGCACGGTGCGTACGGCAGCAAGAACACATGCGTACAGACGGCGGTGAACGGCTACCTGCTGAACGGCAAAGTGCCGGCGGCAGGGACCGTCTGCTCCTGAAGCCACCGCAGATTCCCGAGAAACCCGCAGGTCAAAAGGTTATCCACAGGCTCGGACGGGTGGGCCGTGCGCCGCCTAATATGGCCTGACAGCCGTTCGCCGCCGAGCGCGGACGGCCTGCGAGGGGGGAACTGCACATGGCGCGATTCGTACGGTGGACGGCGCTGGGGGCCGCCGCCGCACTGCTGGTGACAGGTTGCAGCGGCGGCGCGTCGGACGGGGACGGGGACGACAAGGGCGGTCCGGCCGCCTCCTCCGCGGCGGGCAGCGCGACCGCTACGACGTCCGCGCTGCCCGCCTCGCTGACCGGGCAGAAGCTCGACTGGGGACGCTGCAGGGCCACCGCGGACTCCGCCGCGCCGGGCAGCGACTGGCAGTGCGCGACGCTGAAGGTGCCACTGGACTGGTCGAAGCCGGACGGCAACACGATCGGCCTCGCCCTGGTGCGCACCAAGTCCCGCGCCGAGGGGAGCAAGCGGACCGGCTCGCTGCTGTTCAACTTCGGCGGACCCGGCGGCTCGGGAGTGTCCACGCTCCCCTCCTACGGCTCCGCCTTCTCCTCGCTCCGCGAGCGCTACGACCTGGTGAGCTGGGACCCGCGCGGGGTCGGCGCCAGCGAGGGCGTCCGCTGCCGTGCCGACAAGGACATCCAGGCCGCCGAGTCCCTCGACTCCACCCCGGACACCGCGGCCGAGGAACAGGCGTACTTCGAGGACGCCACCGACTTCGGCAAGGGCTGTGAGAAGGCCGCCGGAAAGCTGCTGGCGCATGTGTCGACGACCGACACCGCCCGCGACATGGACCTCATGCGCCAGGTCCTCGGCGACGCGAGGATGCACTACTTCGGCATCTCCTACGGCACCGAACTGGGCGGCGTGTACGCCCACCTGTTCCCGAAGAACGTGGGGCGGCTGATCCTCGACGCGGTCGTCGACCCGAGCGCCGACGCGGTGGGCCACGCGCAGAACCAGGCCCGCGGCTTCCAGCGGGCCCTCGACGACTACCTCGAGTCGACGGGCCAGGACCCCGCGAAGGGCAGCAAGAAGATCGCGGATCTGCTGGACCGGATCGACACCGACCCGCTGCCCACCTCGGACGGGCGGAAGCTGACGCAGACGCTCGCGGTCACCGGCATCGTCCTGCCGCTGTACAGCAAGCAGAGCTGGCCGAGCCTGACCAGCGCCCTGGAGTCGGCCGAGGACGGGGACGGCTCGGAACTGCTGACGCTCGCCGACGGCTACAACGAGCGGGACACCTCGGGGCACTACGGCACGACGACCCACTCGCAGCGGGTCATATCGTGCCTGGACGACAAGCAGCGGCCGACCGCCGAGGGGACGAAGAAGCTGCTGCCGGAGTTCGAGAGGATCTCGCCCGTGTTCGGGGACTTCCTGGGCTGGGACACCGCAGGCTGGTGCCACGACTGGCCGGTGGCCGGGCAGTACGACACCCCGGAGGTGAGCGCGGCGGGCGCGGCGCCGATCCTGCTGGTCGGCAACACCGGGGACCCGGCGACACCGTACGAGGGTGCGCGGAAGATGGCGGACGAGCTCGGCAAGGGCGTCGGTGTGCTGCTCACCTGGAAGGGCGAGGGGCACGGTGCGTACGGCAGCGGGAGCGACTGCGTCGACTCGGCGGTGGACGCGTACCTGTTGAAGGGAACGGTGCCGAAGGACGGCAAGGTCTGCTCATGACGACGGCGGGGGCTTCGCGCACTCGTGGTACGCGAAGCCCCTGCCGAACGGACCGGTCACCCCGGTGCGCCAGGGGAACGGCCGGGTCAGTAGATCGGCTTGCTCGGCTCGATCTGGTTGACCCAGCCGATCACGCCGCCGCCGACATGCACGGCGTCCGAGAAGCCCGCGGACTTCAGGACCGCGAGGACTTCCGCACTGCGGACACCCGTCTTGCAGTGCAGGACGATCTTCTTGTCCTGCGGCAGGCCCTCCAGGGCGGTGCCCAGCAGGAACTCGTTCTTCGGGATCAGCTTGGCGCCCGGGATGGAGACGATCTCGTACTCGTTCTGCTCCCGGACATCGATGATCTCGATGTTCTCGCCGTCGTCGATCCACTCCTTGAGCTGCTTGGGAGTGATCGTCGAGCCGGCCGCCGCCGCCTGGGCCTCCTCGGAGACGACGCCGCAGAAGGCCTCGTAGTCGATGAGCTCGGTGACGGTCGGGTTCTCGCCGCAGACCGCGCAGTCGGGGTCCTTGCGGACCTTGACCTGGCGGTACTGCATCTCCAGGGCGTCGTAGATCATCAGGCGGCCGAGCAGCGGCTCGCCGATGCCCGCGAGGAGCTTGATCGCCTCGTTGACCTGGATGGAGCCGATCGACGCGCACAGCACGCCCAGCACGCCACCCTCGGCGCAGGAGGGGACCATGCCCGGCGGCGGGGGCTCCGGGTAGAGGCAGCGGTAGCAGGGACCGTGCTCGGACCAGAAGACGGACGCCTGGCCGTCGAAGCGGTAGATCGAGCCCCACACGTACGGCTTGTTCAGCAGCACGCACGCGTCGTTGACCAGGTAGCGGGTCGCGAAGTTGTCCGTGCCGTCGACGATCAGGTCGTACTGACCGAAGATCTCCAACACGTTCTCGGCCTCGAGCCGCTCTTCGTGCAGGACCACGTTCACGTACGGGTTGATGCCGAGGACGGAGTCGCGGGCGGACGCGGCCTTGGAGCGGCCGATGTCGGCCTGGCTGTGGATGATCTGCCGCTGGAGGTTCGACTCGTCGACCTCGTCGAACTCCACGATGCCGAGCGTGCCCACGCCCGCCGCGGCCAGGTACATCAGCGCCGGCGAGCCCAGGCCGCCGGCGCCCACACAGAGCACCTTGGCGTTCTTCAGCCGCTTCTGCCCGTCCATCCCGACATCGGGGATGATCAGGTGGCGGGAGTACCTGCGGACCTCGTCTACGGTGAGCTCAGAGGCTGGCTCGACCAGGGGTGGCAGCGACACGGGGACTCCGTTGGTCGGTCGATCACTACAGTTGTTCTCCCCGTAACACTGTCATGGCCTTCTTCATTCCGAGACACCCGTTCCGATCCGCGAGACGAGTTCGTCCCAGTAGCCGGGCAGGGTCTCCCACGGGTCGCCGAGGCCGCCCCGGTCGGTGCCGTCGGTGAACCAGATCGTCGCGGCGCCCTGCCAGCGCGCGATGCGCAGCGCCTCGTCGAGGTGGCCGCGCGGCACGCCGTGGACGAGGTGGCAGAAGCGCTCGGGCGGATGCTCCGCGGTCCACTCGGCCACCTGCGACCAGCGGTAGTCGCTCCAGGAGCCCGAGAAGGTGACCACCTGGTCGGCGAGTTCGGCGTAGCCGGGGTACGGGTGCGTGCCGTGGCCGAGGACGATGTGGGGCGCGCCGCCGAGGGCGCGGAGCGTCCCGACCGTGCGGCGCAGCTCGGGGAGGGCGGTGCGCCCGGCCGGGCACCGGTCCAGGAGGAAGCCGTCGACCTGGTACCAGTCGAGGTGGCGCTGTGCGTCGGAGATCACCTCGGTGGAGCGACGGGCGCCGTAGCGGGTGTCGAGGTGTCCGAGGACCCGGACACCGGCGTTGCGCAGCCGGCCCGCGGCGTCCAGACAGCGCGGGTCGGGGCGGTCGCCGGGGCCGTCGGCGACGTCGAGGACGACCCAGTGCAGGGGTCTGCCGGGGCGGGCGAGTTCGCGCCATTCGGTCGGCGCGAGCAGGGGGTGCGCGATGCCGGGGACGCCGAAACCGGTGCGGACGTCGGTGGTGCCGGCGCTCGCCGTGCCCGCCGGAGTTCCGGTCAGATACGACATGCCGCCTCCATCCAGATGTCGGCGAGGGACTCCTCGAGGTTGATGCGGGGCCGCCAGCCGAGCCGGTCCCGGGCGGTGCGCACATCGGCCTGCTGCCAGCTGCCGCAGCCGTCCGGATACGGGTACGCGACGGGTCCCGCGTGGTCCGGCTCGGGGCGGGGGTGGCCGATGGCGGCCCTGAGATGGCCGCCGGACGGCCCGTCGAGTTCGTGCAGCGCGCCGCCGTACCCGGCCACGCGCGCGAGGACCGCGGCGGCGTCGCGCAGGCGGACGGCGCGGCCCGAGCCGATGTTGATGACGCCCTGCGCGGCGGAGAGCGAGGCCGCGTGCACGGCGCGGGCGACGTCCCGGACGTCGATGAAGTCGCGTTGCACGCCGAGGCCGCCGAGCTTGAGCTCGCCGTCGCCGGACTGCATGGCACGGCGCATGGCCTCGGCGAGCCGGCCCAGCGGGGAGCCGGCGGGCGTGCCCGGACCGGCGGGCGAGAAGACCCGGAGGACCACGGCGTCCAGACCGGAGCCGAGGACGAGTTCGGTGGCGGCGAGCTTGCTGACGCCGTACGGGCCGCCGGGGCGGGGCACGGCGTCCTCGGCCGTCGAGGAGCCGGGCTGGCTCGGGCCGTACTCGGCGCCGCAGCCGATCTGCACCAGACGTGCGCCGCAGCCGCTGCGGCGCAGGGCCTCGCAGACGGTGGCGACGGCGACCGTGTTGTGCCGGGTGAGCTCGCGGGCGCCGCCCCGCGTGGTGCCCGCGCAGTTGACGACGACCTGGGGGTGGACCGCGTCGAGGAAGCGGGTGAGCGCGCCGGGGCTGCCGGACGCGAGGTCGAAGCGGACGTCGGCGTCGTCGCCGCGGCCGAGCGCGGTGAGCTGGACGGCCGGGTCGGCGAGCAGACGGTCGGCGACGAAACGGCCGAGGTAGCCGTTGGCTCCGATCAGCAGGACCCTCATCGTGCGGCTCCCGGGGTGTGCGCCGCGGTCGTCGACGGGGCCGCCGGGGCTCCGGTCGCCGCGTGTCCTGCGGCTGCTCCTGTGACCGCGGGGGCGCCTGGGACCCCGGGTGCCCCGGTATCTCCGGTCGCTCCGGATCGGGAGGTGGTCATCTGGTCTCTCCTTCAAGCGTGTTGCGGTGGGCTGCGTCTGGGTGGAGGAACGAGTGCGCCGCACGGTCCGGGCACGGCGGGGCTTGCGCCGCGCCCGGTGGCCGAGACACCGACGGCGGGCGTCGGAGGAGCGGACGCCGAAGGAACGGACGCCGGGGGAACGGGCGGGTGCGGGGGCGGGCTCGGGCCGGCACGGCTGGTCCGCTCAGCGCCACCGGCCGGTTCAGCCCCGCCGGCGCGCTCAGCACCGCCGGCCCGCCCAGCACCGCCGGCGCGCTCAGCACGGCTGGTCCGTTCGCGCGTGGGCCGAGGCCCGGGTCAGCGTGCGGGTCGCGTGGAACAGCAGGGCCAGCGCCGCGGTTCCGCAGACGAGGGTCGGGACACCGGCCGGACCCCAGGCGGTCACGAGGCTCTCCACGGGGGTGGCCAGGAAGTCGCAGTCCGGGAGCCGGCCCGTGAAGACCGTGGCCGGGGCGAGCGCCTCCGCCGTGCCGACGGCTCCGAGGACGACCGCCGGGACGTGGGTGAAGCCGTGCGCGGTGAGGAGACGGGCGAGGAAGAGGAGCGCGCCGAGGGTGAGGGTGTGGCCGTACTCGGCCGGCTCACCCAGGACCGCGGCGCACAGCGGGGTCAGCGCGGCCAGCGCGCACAGGAACAGGGCGAAGGTGCCGAGCAGCAGCGGCTGCACGGAGGCGGCGAACTCCTCCAGGCCACGGCTGGTGTCCAGTCGGCGCCGGGCCCGTACGGCGAGGAGGTGGGCGCACAAGGCGGCCGGGGCGCAGGCCAGGGTGAGGGTGAGCAGCGGTGCCGCGGCGAGGGGCCAGGGGCCGTCGGCCGTCCCGTCGGGCAGGCCGTCGGGGCCTCCGGCGACGGCGACGCGCAGGAGGCTGTCGCCGAGGGCCGCGTAGCCGAGCAGCCAGCAGGTCCAGGCGCCCGTGCGGTGCGGGCCCGGGTGGGCGCCACGGTGCGGGCTCAACGGGCCCCGGCGCAGTACCGCACGCACGGCGAGGACGACGGCGAGGACGCCCGCGGCGGCGACGAGCAGACATGTGCGCCCGTGGGTGAGACGCACACCGGTCACGGTCGCGGCGCACAGGACGCCGGGCAGGAGGGTGAGCAGTGCCCGGTCCAGACGGGGTCGCGGGGACGCCGTGGCCGGGGGCGGCGGGGGCGCGTCGCCGTCGCGGGGGACGCGGGCGTACATCTCCTCCGCGAGGGAGAAGACGTCCCGGTGGCGGAAGCGTGCCGCGGTGCGGTCGGTGACCCCGTGGGCCTCCAGTCCCGCCGCGATCTCCAGCGGGTCGACGGCCCGTTCGCACAGCTCGCGATGACGGTGCATCAGGGCTTTCACCGGGTCCGCGGCACCACGGCGGGCAGCGGCAGGTCTGCGCCCGTCGGCGGCGGCGACGGGCTCCCCGAAACTCCCCGGCGCCTCCGCAGCCCCCCGCTCTTCCCATGTTCCCGGCGTGCCCCGCGTGCCCCGTGTTTCCGGCGCGCCTCGCGTTTCCGGCGTTCCCGGCGTTCCCGGTCGGTCCAGTTCGTCGAGCCCGCTCATCGTGCCCCCTCCGTCGCGGCGATCGGCGAGGTGTCCCGGGCCGGGGGCCCCGCCGCCCAGCCCGGACCGCGCCGGGCGGTGACACGCGCGTCCCGGCCGGTCCAGTGGCCGGGCAGACACGCCTCGGCCGGGACGGCGAACGGGCGGGGATCGCCGTCGTCGAAGATGAATCGCCGCACCGGGGCCTGGGCGACGAGCTCCAGGTAAATGCCGTGAAATGCCGTGATGTTCTGCTCGACCGTGAAGAGTTCCAGGGCTCGGGCGCGGGCGGCCGCGCCCAGGCGCGCACGGCGGTCGGGGTCGCGCAGCAGCGCCACGCACGCCTCCGCGAGCGCCCGCGGATTGCGCGGCGGAACGACCAGTCCCGTGCCGCCGATGACCTCGACCACCGCGCCGACGTCGGTCGACACGGTCGCGCGGCCGCAGAACATCGCCTCGACCAGACCGACCGGGAACCCTTCGACGACGCTGGACAGGACGACCACCGCGCCGGCCGTGTACGCCTCGGCGAGGGTGGGCGCCTCCGGGCCGCCGATCTCCTCGAAGGACACCGGGTTGTCGCCGACGGCGTGCGGCCCGTCCGCCTCGTCGGGAAAGAGCTGAGCGGCCAGCACCTTGCAGTGGCCGAGGTAGGCCTGCTGCCCCTCCGCCCCGGCCGGAGCGGAGATGATCCGCAGGCGCGTGCGCGGTTCCTCCTTGCGGACTTCCGCGAAGGCGTGCAGCAGGGAGACCAGGTCCTTCGCCGGTTCCACCCGGCCGACCCAGACGAGGGTGTGTGGATCGGCGGTGTCGAGGGAGTCGCCCGCCTCGGCGAAGCGGGACGCCTCCATGCCCGGGTAGACGGTGCGCAGTTTGGCGCGGTCGGCACCGCAGCGCTCCTGCCAGCGGCGGGCGTGTCTGTTGCCGGGGGTGACGCATGCCGCCTGCCGGTACACCTCGGCGGCGAGCCGACCGTGGAGGGCGGCGACCAGGGCGCGTACGGCGGGAGCCGCCTCCGCGGACGGCACGCTCCCGGAGCCTTCGGGCGAGGGGCCCGTCCCCGAGCTCAGATAGTGCGTCCGCAGCCGGACCCCGTACTCGGTGACCAGCAGCGGGACGTCGAAGAAGTGCCGCGCGAGCAGCCCGGGCAGGGCCGCCGCGCCGCCGGACGTGGCATGGCACAGGTCGACCGCGCCGAGGCCGTCACCCCCGTCGCCTGCGCCTTCCTCCCCGTACCAGTCGAGCGAGAGGGGGCGCAGGGCGCGTTCGAGGTGCGCGGCGACGGCGAGCAGCTCAGGTACGCGCGCCTCGCGCGCCGTCCGCAGCGCGCCGGGCGCGCGACAGGCACGTTCCAGGGTGCGCACGGCGCTTTCCGAGCGGAGCGCCCCGACCAGGCCGCCCTCGTCCCGGGCGAGTTCGGCGAGGCCGTACAGCGCGTTGGCGAAACGGTCCGCCTGAGCGGTCGGAGCGGCCTCCGGGGGATTCGCCGGGTCCGGGGGGTCCCCCTCGCACAGCGCGGTCACCAATTCGCCGTAGGACTCCGCGAAGCGCCGGCGCGCGCGCCTGCCGTAGGCGACCCCGTCGTCCTCGGCCGTCCACAGCGGTGCCGTACGCACCCGGCTCACCTGCGGCGGAAGCTCGACCCAGCCCGCTTCCTCCTGGTGTCCGGCGCGGCTGAGCGCGTAGACGTCGAACTCGTGCTGCCCGAGCCCGCGCACGAGCCGGTCGCACCAGAGTCCGGCGTCACCGCTCAGATACGGATAGCCGCCCTCCGTCAGCAGTCCGATGCGCACGCCCACTCCCGATCTCCCGTTTGGGGAGCCGCCGTTGACCCGGCGGCTCGCAGCGGGACGAACGTATGCGGACAAGGTGGTGGCGCGACGGACGGTTGTCCGTCGCGCCACCAAAAGGGGTGAACGGTCGTAACTTTCCCGTGCGGGTCGCGTTCGGTCGCGCTAAGAGATCATCCGACTTCGCAACGTCACGTCACTCGCGTCCCGCGGGTCTCACGCGAGGGCCGGCTCCCGTCGCTCGGCGCGTCGTCGGGCGGCGACCGCGGGGTCGAGCGCCGGTACGGCGGCCAGGAGCTGCCGGGTGTACGGGTCCCGCGGCGACTCGTACACCTCGTCGGCGGGCCCCTCCTCGACGACACGGCCGCGCCGCATCACCGCGACCCGGTCGCTGACCTGGCGCACCACGGCCAGGTCGTGGGCGACGAAGACCAGCGCGAGGCCGAGTTCGCGCTGGAGTTCGCCGAGCAGGGCGACGACCTGGGCCTGGGTGGTCACATCGAGCGCGGAGACCGGCTCGTCGCACACGATGACGCGCGGCTCGGCCGCGAGCGCCCGCGCGATGCCCACGCGCTGGCGCTGACCGCCGCTGAACTCGTGCGGGTAGCGGTCGTAGTGCGCCGCTTCGAGCCCCACGCGCTCCAGCAGTTCCGTCACGCGCTCCCTGACACGTGCCTCACCCCTCCCCCGTGTGCCCCGTACGCCGCTCGCGCCCCGTGCGCCCGGTGCGCGAAGCGGGTCGGCGATGGACTCGCCGACGCTGCGGCGGGGGTTGAGGGAGGAGACGGGGTCCTGGAAGACCATCTGCACGGTCGGGTTCACCCCCGACGACACCCGTCCCTCGTACCTGACCTCGCCGGCCGTCGGCTCCAGCAGTCCGACCAGCATCCGGCCGAGCGTCGTCTTGCCGCTGCCGCTCTCCCCGACGACGCCGAGGGTCTCGCCCCGGTGGACGGTCAGCGACACGCCGTCGACGGCCGTGAGGGCCCGCTTGCCG
Organism: Streptomyces sp. NPDC002884; assembly: GCF_040295245.1. NCBI lineage: Bacteria > Bacillati > Actinomycetota > Actinomycetes > Kitasatosporales > Streptomycetaceae > Streptomyces > Streptomyces sp. NPDC002884. Next base: position 281,496 of record NZ_JBEOVB010000007.1, read on the forward strand.
CGCCCGAACTCGCGGCGCAGCCCGTGTGCCTCCAGCACGACCTCGCCCGACGCCCGGCCGGCCGGCCGCCGCACGTCCGCCCGCGGCCCGCCCGCATCCGGCCCACCGGCGTCCGGCCCACCGGCGTCCGACGGCCGTACCTCAGGCTGTCGTACCTCAGGCTGTCGTACCTCAGGCTGTCGTACGTCGGGCTCTCGTACGCCGGGCTTGTCCGGCCCGTCCCCGACCGCGCGGCGTGCCTCCACGCGGGGCACGGCGCCGAGCAGCTCGCGCGTGTACGGCTGCGCGGGAGCCGCCAGAACGGCTCCGACCGGCCCGTGCTCGACGAGCCGGCCGTGCCGCATGACCAGCACCTCGTCGACGCTCTCCGCGGCCACGCCCACGTCGTGCGTGACCAGCAGCAGCCCCATCCCCGTCTCCTCGCGCAGGGTGTGCAGCAGGTCGAGGATCTGGGCCTGGACGGTCACGTCGAGCGCGGTCGTCGGCTCGTCGGCGATCAGCAGGTCGGGCTCGCAGGCCAGCGCCATGGCGATGAGGGCGCGCTGGCGCATGCCGCCGCTGAACTCGTGCGGCCGCGACCGGGAGCGCCGGACCGGGTCCGGAATTCCTACCCGCTCCAGGACCTGCACCGCACGCGCGCGTGCAGTACGGCGGGACACGCGCGTGTGCACGCGGTACACCTCGGCGATCTGGTCGCCGATCGCGTAGTACGGGTCGAGGGAGGACAGCGGGTCCTGGAAGACCATCGCCGCCCGGCCGCCGCGCAGCCGCCGCAGTTCCTCGTCGGACGCGGTCTGCACGTCGGTACCGGCGACCCGTACCGAGCCGCCGACGGCGGCCCCCGTCCCCCGGTGCAGTCCCAGGAGCGCCGAGGCGACCGTGGATTTTCCGGAGCCGGACTCACCGACGAGGCTGAGGGCGGCGCCCTCCGCCAGACGGAAGGAGAGGCCGTCGACGGCGCGCAGAGCGCCGAACTCGACCGTCAGGTCCGTGACTTCCACCAGGCTCATGCGAGCACCACCCGTCGGTCGGCCACCGCGTACAGGACGTCCGCGACGGCGTTGGCGAGGACCACGAAGAAACCGATGACCAGGACCATCCCGACGACCACCGGAAGGTCCACGACGTTGACCGCGTGCACCAGTTCCTGTCCGATGCCGGGGAGCCCGAAGAGGGTCTCGGTGAGCACCGCGCCGCCGACCGCGGAGCCGAAGTTGTTGGCGTTCAGCGCGATGACCGGCGCGAACGCCCCGCGCAGCGCGTGCCGCCCGATGATCGACCGCTCGCCGACGCCGTACGCGCGGAAGGTGCGGATGTGGTCCTCGGCGAGGGTCTCCAGCATCGACGACCGGGTCAGCCGGGCGAACGAGGCGGCCTCGATGAGGGCGAGCGAGAGCCAGGGCAGCAGCAGGTTCCACGCCCACTGTTCGGGGTCGTCGGTGAGGTTCACGTACTGCGGGAAGGGCAGCAGTTGCAGCTCGCCGCAGACGACGATCATCAGGATGAGGCCGATCACGAACACGGGCGTGGCCGTTCCGGCCAGGGTGACGGCGGTCAGGACGCGCTCGGTGAGCCGCCCACGCCGCCAGGCCGAGAGCACGCCGGTGCCCACGCCGAGGATCAGCCACACCACCATCGCGCCGAGGACGAGCGACAGGCTCACCGGCAGCTTGGTCAGGATCAGCCGGGTGACCTGCTGATCGCTCTGGTACGACAGCCCCAGGCAGGGCGCCGGGCAGTGCTCCACGGAGGTGCCGGTCGAGTAGTCCTGGCCCGCGACGAGGCCCTCGAGGAAGTGCCAGTAGCGCAGGTAGAGGGGTTCGTCGAGGCGCAGTTGCTCGGCGACCTGGTGCACCTGGGCCGGCGAGCAGCGCGGACCGCAGGTGATCTGGGCGACGTCGCCGGGGGTGACGTAGAAGACGACGTAGACGATCACCGAGATGGCGAACAGGGTGAGGATCGTGCCGATGCCCCGGCGCAGCACGAAGCCGCCGAAGCCGCTCATGAGGACGTCTCCTTCTCGGCGGCGGTGTCCGCCCGGTGCTCGCGCCGGCGTCCCGTCCCCACCCGCAGCCGGGAGGCCGCGCGCGGGTCGAGCGCCGTGCGCACGCCGTCGCCGAGGACGGTCAGCGCCAGGACGGTCACGAAGAGGGCGCCGGCGGGCAGCAGCAGGTACTGCGGGGCCGCCTGGTACCAGACGTCGGCGGCGGTGAGCATCTGCCCCCAGGACGGCGTCGGCGGCTTCACCCCGACCCCGAGGAAGGACAGCGCGGCCTCGACGGTGATGTTCTGCGGCACGAGCAGCGCCGCGTAGGTGATGACGGGGGCGGCGAGCCCGGGCAGGAGTTCCCGGCGGGCGATCCGCCAGGTGCCCCAGCCGCTGAGCCGGGCCGCCGACACGTAGTCGAGCCCCTTGAGGGTCAGCGTCTGGGCGCGCACCACCTTGGCGACGTTGCCCCAGGAGATGAGGCCGATGACCAGGGTGACCAGCACGGGCCGGGGGAAGCTGGCCGGGACGATCGCGAGCAGCGCCAACGACATGATCATCAGCGGCAGGGCCACGAAGATGTCGGTGATCCGGCTCAACAGTTGATCGACCCATCGGCTGCCGAGCGCGGCGGCGATGCCCAGGGTGACGCCGATGGCCACCTGGATCACGGTCGCGGCCAGCGCGACGCCCAGGGACACCCGGGCCCCGTGCACCAGACGGGCGAACAGGTCGCGTCCGGTCTGCGGTTCGACGCCGAGCCAGTGGTCGCCGCCGATGCCGCCGAGCGGTCCGACGGGCACGCCCCCGCGCGCGGAGTCGATGAGGGAGGGGTGGTAGGTGGTCGGGTCCTGGCCCTCGATGGCGGTGAGCAGCGGCGCGGCGAGCGCGACCAGGACGAGCAGGGCGACGACGACCGCCGCGACGAGGGCGGCGCGCTGCGCCCGCAGCCGCCGCCAGAACTGACGGGCCCCCGAGGCCCCCGGGACGGACGTGGGGTCCGTACCGGGGGCCCGGGCGGCGACGACGGCCTCGGCGGCCGCCTCGGTGACTGCCTCGCTCACGGTGCTACTTCACCGCGACCTGCGAGGGATCCAGGACGCCGTCCCAGTCGCTGATGACGATGTTGCGGATGTCCTCGCCGTACAGCCGCTTGTAGACCGGGTGGAACAGCGGCACGGTCAGCGCCTGCTCGCCGATCTTCTTGTCCAGTGCGCCCCACCTCTTGGCGGCGGCGTCGAGATCGGTCAACTTGTTGATCGCGTCGATCTCGGCATTGACCGACTTGTCGTTCAGGAAGCCCGTGTTGAAGTTCGCGCCGTCCTTGACGATCTGCCGGCCGTCGAAGATCGGGGCGAGGAACGGGCCTCCGGAGGGCCAGTCGGCACCCCAGTGGGCCAGGAAGAAGCCGGGCTCGGTCTTCACGTCGTGGATCGTGTCGGAGTAGTCGTTGTCCTCCAGACCCTGGAGCTTGACGGTGATGCCGGCCTTCTTGAGCGCGTCCTGGATGGCGGTCGCGATCTCCGGGCTGGTCTCGAAGTCCTGGCTGTTGGAGTGGGTGAGGGTGATGGTCAGCCCGTTCGGGTGACCGGCCGCCTTCAGCAGCTCCTTGGCCTTCGCCGCGTCGCCGGTCCTGCCCGCCGGGAAGAGGTCGTAGGGCTCGTAGCCGAAGGACTTCTGGTTCGGCAGGTAGGTGGTGGCGGCCTCGGCGAGCGACGAGCCGCCCGCCGCGTTGACGACCGACGACCGGTCGATGGCGTAAGAGATCGCCTGCCGCACCCTGATGTCGTCGAACGGCTTCACGTTCGGGTTGAACGCGATGTAGTTGGTGTAGCCGAAGTGGCCGGTGCCGACCCGCGCGGCGAGTGCCTTGTCGCCGCTGACCTTGGCGAGTTCGGCCGGGCCGAGGTTGGTGTCCGTGGTGATGGCGGTGGCGTCCGCCCCCTGGGACGCGGACAGCCGCTGGTTGATCACCGAGGAGTCGAGCCCGGACCGTACGTCGATCTTGTCGGGGTACGCCTTGCGCTCGGCGTCCGTCTTCGCGGACCAGTGGGTGTTGCGCTCCAGGGTGAGGCGCTCGCCGTCGTTCTCGTTCTTGACGACCTTGTAGGGGCCGGACGAGACCGGGTGCTCCTCGTACTTCGTACCGGTGTCCTTGGCCTTCGGGACGGGCGCGAACTGCGTCTGCGTGGCCAGGTACGGGAACTCGCCCTCGGGCTTGTTCAGATGGAAGACGATCGTCCGGCTGTCCGGCGTCTCGATGGCGGCGAGGCCCTTGGAGTCCTTGTACGGCCCCTGGTAGTCGGCGGCGCCGACCAGCCAGTCCCGCAGGTAGGGCGCGCCGCCGGAGAGCTCGGGCGCGAAGGACCGCTCGATGCCGTACTTGATGTCGGCCGAGGTGATCGCGGTCCCGTCCTCGTACTTCAGGCCCTCCTTGAGCGTGTACGTCCACACGGTGGCGTCCTCGTTGGGGCGCCCGGTGTCGGTGGCGAGGTCGGGGACGACATCGGTGCCGGGGGCGCCGTTCTCGCGGTTGCGCGTGGTGAGGGTTCTGAAGACCAGGGTGGGGACCTTGCCGCCGCCGGAGGTGTAGAGGCGGGCCGGGTCGAAGTCCTGCTGGGGGTTGCGGTTCAGGATGGTGAGTGTCCCGCCCTGGTGCGGGGCGGAGTCGCCTCCGGAGGCCTTGGCATCGTTGTCCTCAGGCCCGCAGGCGGCGGCGCCCGCGGCCACCACCAGGCTGACGGATGCCGCGGCGACACGGCGCGCTATGAGGGACGGTTGACGCATCGGAATGACGACCTCTCGGTTGACGGTCTCGCCGCCCCTTCCGGGGCGTCTCGATATCCGAGACATATGGACGAGGAGTGAGACGAAAGTGAACAGACGTCCACCCCGGCGCCGAGTCGTCGAAGAGCCGTGACCACGTCACGGCTGAAAGAAGGAAAGAGGATTCGCGACACACGCGCCTGGGGGCGGTGTCAGCGACAGTGGATGTCGGCCACGCAGAGCGCGGTCACGCCGAAGAGCGCCAGCTCGATGGCGGCGCTCCTGTCGACGAGATGACTAGACCACATACGCAGCAATATGGAGGAACTTTTTGGGCATGTCAACGCGACCTATGAGACGCCTGTCCATCCCTGAGGCTCAACTGCTCGGATAGGGCCAGGCGTTGGGCAGGCAGTGGATCCCGTCGTGGTCGAGGAATTTCGTCTGCTGCTGCATGACCGGTGCCAGCTCGCCGTCCTGGTCGCAGGTGACATGGCTGTAGCCGAGGCGGTGGCCGACCTCGTGGTTGATCAGCATCTGCCGGTAGGCGTACATCTTGTCGCCGAAGGTCTCGGACCCCTGGGCCCACCGGTAGGCGTTGATCATCACGCGTTCGGTGGCGGCCGAGTCGCAGGAGACGTTGTCCTCCGTGGTGTCCAGACCGGACTTGGCACACCACACGGCGGTGGTGCCCGGGCTGGCGAGCGTGATGACGAAGTCGGCCTTGCCGGAGTTGATGCGCTCGAAGGTGCGGGCGCCGTTGTGGGCCCAGCTGCGGGCGTCGTTGAGCGTCTTCTGCACGGCCTGCGCGAAGAGTTCGCCGTCGAGCCCGAGACCCTGTTCCACGTCCACCCGGTAGGTGTACTTCTGCCCCTTGCCGGGCGCCTTGTCGACGCCCGCGACGGAGTCGAACTTCCCCGACCCCTTGAGCTTGGCGCTGAGCGCGTACTTCGTGGCCATCCCCTGCGCGTACGTCAGCGTGGCCACCCCGCCGGGCGCGCCGGACGCGGCGGCGGACACGGACGGGCTCGGCCGGTCGTCCCCGCGCGCCGCGGTGTCGTCGACGGCCTCACGGGTCTGCCCGGAGGCGGACTTCGACCCGACGGAGTCGTCGTCCCGGCCGGTGGCGACCTGCCCGGCCACCACGACGGCAAGCACCGTGGTGACGGCGGCGGCCGCGATTCCGCCGAACGCCCGCCCCTTGACTCCTTGAGCGGTCATGGGCCCGCCGGCGGGCGGCACGCCGTCGTCCCCGTCACGCCGGCCGGCGCCGGCCGGGGAGGTCGCACGGAAGGCGGTGTCCCGGTCGGTGGCGGTGGTGGCGGCGTAAGGATCCTGCGCACGCGTGACCGCGGACTGCGGTCTCGCGCGCGTGAAAACATCCTCGTCGTCCTCGCCGAAGGCGTCGAGGTAGTCCTGTCGGGGTCCCTGACGGGAACCTTGACGGGGGCCTTGACGCGGGCCGTCCTGGGGCATGGGGCGCTGACGAGGTATCACGGGCTGCCCGGTACCCGCTGATCGTCCTCTCAAGTCACCCCAGCCGCCCCCGCCTTCACGCTGCTCGGGGTGACCGCCCCGCACCTGCGGGAACCCGTGGGCCGGAGTCCCGTCGGGAAAGGGGAAGCGGGGCACTCCGTGCGAGGGGGTTCCGTCGTACCCCGGGGGCGGTACCTGGACGCGGGCGCCGCGCGGGTCCCCCTGGGGAGGGGGCTCCGGAGAAGCCCCCTGCGACGCGCCCTTGGAGCCGCCGCCCTTGGCGGCACTCCTGGGCGCGGGTCCACGCCGGCTGTGGCGTCCCACGTCGGTCTCAGCCTCCCGAGTTCTCGGTCGCTGCGGCGGTGTCGGCGAGAAGCTCGCGGAACGCCGTCGCGACCGTCTCGGGATACTCCATCATCGCCACGTGCCCGGCGTCGGGCAGCGTGAGCAGGCGGGAGTCACGGAAGGTGCGGGCGGCCCGCTGCGCCATGCGGAAACCGACGAGCTGGTCGCGACCACCGTAGACCAGGAGGGTCGGGGCGAGGACGCGCTCGGCCTGACGCCAGAGCCCGTGTTGGCCACCCAGCGTGTACGCGCTGAGCAGGCCGCGCGTGGAACGCGTCAGCGCGTCCCAGAAGTACGGCAGCTGAAGGCGCCGCTCCAGCTCGTCCACCGCGTGGCGGAACGCGTCCGGGCCGACCCGCCCGGGATCGCCGTAGCAGAGTGCCGTGACGCCCCGGACGCGCTGCTCGGCGGTCCACTCCCGGGTGAACCTGGTGAAGAGCGCGGCCACGCCGGGCAGCCCGACCAGTCCCGTGGGCAGGGCCGTCCGCTGCACCCGCAGTTCGGGCAGCGCGGGTGACACCAGCGTCAGCGTCCGCACGAGGTCGGGCCGGACCGCGGCGACGCGCGTGGACACCGCGCCGCCGAGCGAGTTGCCGAAGAGGTGCACGGGTCCGCGATCGACGGCGTCGAGGTAGCGGATGACGGCACGCGCGTGTGCCGTGATGGAGTAGTTGCCGTCGTCCGGCGGCGGGGAGTCGCCGAAGCCCGGCAGATCGACGGCCTCGCTCGCCACCGCCCCGTCGAGCAGCGCCATCAGCGCGGACCAGTTCTGCGAGGAACCGCCCAGGCCGTGCACGTACAGCGCGGGCTCGAGGCCCTCGCGCACGGGCGGCCGGGAACGGACCGTGAGCGTGACGCCCGGCAGCCCGACCGACCGGAGCCGCTCGCCCTCCGCGACCCGGACGGCGATCGCCTTCGGCAGCACACTGGTGGGCGGCACGGAGGGCAGCTCGGTCGAAGACATGCGGGCAATGTTACGAGACGATCACGCGCGCTTTTGTGTGTTCGCCATCACACGCGCGGTTCGCACGCGCGTGTGGCGGCCGCCCCGCCCGCGCCGCGCGGGAGCCCGTACCGCCGCGAAGAGGGGGCACTTCGGACAGCGACCGCTTGGCGTACGAAACGGGTGTCTCCTAGGCTCGTACCGAGGGCACCCGCTTGTGGCCCCTGCAACTCGCAGGGACGTTCGTAGGAAGGGAGCCCACCATGGCCGTTGACCCCACCGACCCGGAGACGTTCGAAGAGGACGACGACTTCGGGGAGCTCGACGTCGAGGCGCCGGAGAACGACGCCGCCGAGCAGTACAAGGACGTCGCCGCGGAGCGCGACGACTCCCTGAAGGACGCGGATCCCACCCGGGCCGACGAAGCCGACCTCGTCGAACAGGCCCGCGTCGTATCCCTCGACGAGGACGACTATCGCTGACATGCGCCGAGCTGGAGCGGGGCGGAGTATGCCCGTAACATCCCGGTCCAAAACCATTTACACCGCTTTTGTCGTCGTCCAGTCCGTGAAATTCTGCACGCGCACCGCGCACACCAGGGTTACCGAAAAGTACGATGGCGACGCGGCGCTCACCGCATGAGGACCACTTTGGGAGGCGGCGTGACAGCCATCGAGCAGACAGAGGCGGCGCGCCCGCGAGGCACCCGCTTGCCGCGCCGTGCCCGACGGAACCAGCTGCTGGGCGCCGCCCAGGAAGTCTTCGTGGCGCAGGGCTACCACTCCGCCGCCATGGACGACATCGCCGAGCGGGCCGGAGTCAGCAAGCCCGTGCTGTACCAGCACTTCCCCGGCAAGCTCGACCTGTACCTGGCCCTGCTGGACCAGCACTGCGAGTCGCTCATCCAGGCCGTGCGCGGCGCGCTCGCCTCGACGACCGACAACAAGCAGCGGGTCCGCGCCACGATGGACGCGTACTTCGCGTACGTCGAGGACGACGGCGGCGCCTTCCGTCTGGTCTTCGAGTCGGACCTGACGAACGAACCCGCGGTGCGCGAGCGCGTCGACAAGGTGACCACCGAGTGCGCCGAGGCGATCTGCGAGGTCATCGCGGAGGACACCGGCCTCTCGCGCGCGGAGTCGATGCTGCTCGCCTCGGGTCTGGGCGGCCTCGCCCAGGTCGTGGCGCGTTCCTGGCTGCACAGCGACCGCAGCGTGCCGCGCGACCAGGCGGTGCAGCTGCTGGCCTCGCTGGCCTGGCGGGGCATCGCCGGTTTCCCGCTGCACGGCACCGATCAGCACTGACCGAGGGGACGCCCGGCCGTTTGTTCCCGCCCGCTGTTCGCTCCTGGCGTGGACGGCCGCGCCGTGAACGTCCCCTCACCGGGCTAATGTGTGCAGCGTACGGCGCGGACGCCCGCGCACCCCATGACCGTCGGAGGGACATAGCCGTGGAGGTCAAGATCGGCGTGCTGCACGCACCCCGCGAGATCGTTCTGGAGAGCGGTCAGACTCCCGAGGAGGTCGAGCGCGTGGTGGCCGAGGCCCTGGCCGGAAAGTCGCAGCTGCTCAGCCTCGTGGACCAGCACGGCCGCAAGGTCCTGGTCCCGGCCGACCGCCTGGCCTACGTCGAGCTGGGCGAGGCCGCCCCGCGCAAGGTGGGCTTCGGCGCTCTGTAGGCGAAGCAAGGAAGCGGGGCCCGGCGACCATCTGGTCGCCGGGCCCCGCTTCCGTTCTCACGGCCGGACCCACTGACCGCCGAGGGTTCTCACGTCCGGACGCGCTGACCACCGGGCGTTCTCGCGGCCGGACGTTTCTCGCGGCCGGATTCCCCGCGGTTTCGCTGTCAGCGCCTTCTCCACAGATGGAGCACAACCCGACCACAGAGGAGGATTGCATTCCGCAGGTCACGGGTATGACGGGCTACGACCTTGGTGCACAGCCCCACCGTCCGGGAGGGACCCTCATGATCTTGGAAGCGCTCGGCTCCGCTGTGCTCGGTCTCGTGCTCGCGTGGGCCGCGGTCCACCGCTTCTCCCACCGGCTGCCGGTCCGCACCCTGGTCGTCGCGACGGGCGTCGCGGGAGCCCTGTTCGGTGACTTCGTCACCCACACCGCGCTGGGCCCCGGCACCGCCCTGGCGAGTCTGCTCGGCGCGGCGATCGTCTCCGCCGCCTCGCTCTCCCTGCTGCTGCGCCCGGCCGGCCGACTCCGCCGGCGGTCGGCCCCGGCCTGAGCCCGGCGACGGCCGGCGGGACCAGGCCGAGGAGAGCGACGAGACCGACTAGGCGGCCAGCCCCAGCGCCGCCATCCGCTTGGTGTGCGCCTCGGTGATCCGGGAGAACATCCGGCCGACCTCGGCGAGGTCGAAGCCGTCCGCGACACCTCCCACGAGCATCGTCGACAGCGCGTCGCGGTCGGCGACCACCCGCTGGGACTGCGACAGCGCCTCGCCCATCAGCCGCCGCGCCCACAGCGCGAGCCGTCCGCCCACCCGCGGGTCGGCGTCGATCGCGCCGCGCACCCGGTCCACGGCGAAGCCGGCGTGGCCGGTGTCGTCGAGCACGGCCAGCACCAGAGCGCGGCTGTCGGTGTCCAGGCGCACCGCGACCTCGCGGTAGAAGTCGCTGGCGATCGAGTCGCCGACGTACGCCTTGACGAGGCCCTCCAGCCAGTCCGACGGGGCCGTCTGCCGGTGGAAGCCGTCGAGCGCGGCGACGAACGGCTCCATCGCGCGCGTCGGCTCCTCGCCGATCTCGGTGAGCCGGTTGTGCAGCCGCTCGAAGTGGTGGAACTCGGCCGACGCCATCTTCGCCAGTTCCGCCTTGTCCTCCAGCGTGGGCGCCAGCTTGGCGTCCTCCGCGAGCCGCTCGAACGCCGCCAGCTCGCCGTACGCCAGCGCGCCCAGCAGATCCACGACCGCGGCCCGGTACTGCGGGTCGGCCGACGCCGTCGTCCAGTCCTGGGCGGCGATGCCGGTGGCGGTGTTCTCAGGCTTGTCAGAGGTCGTCATGAAGCGCACAATAGCCCGCTCGTCGCACGGGGGAAGTCCCTGGTCAATCAGTGTGACAACGAAGACGTACGGGACCACCCCCGGCACTGTGACAACCACAACGTGACCGAATCGGCCATCGCGTGTGCGTGAATCCGGGGTATGGTGGTAATGCGCCTGCCGAATATTCGTCGGGCCGCACGTATGAGGATGCCCGGTCGGTGGCCCGATCGGCTCCGACCCGACAGCCCTCCTCGCCCGTACGGCACTGTGCGTACGGCAACCCGGAGGGGACCCCCTCAGCGGTACGAGCGCTAGAGCGTCGGCAGAGGTCCCGTGTCCTGACGGCTGGCCCGTGAGGCAGCCGTCGTCCCCCGGCACGGTCCTGACACGACCCCCGCGCTCGCCTCGCACCGCGCACACAGAAGAGGCAGCACCCTGACTACGTTCCGAGAGCTCGGCATCCTTTCCGAGACCGCCGAGGCCCTTGAGGCCGTCGGCATCATCAGTCCCTTCCCCATCCAGGAGATGACGCTCCCCGTGGCCCTGACGGGCACGGACGTCATCGGCCAGGCCAAGACCGGCACCGGCAAGACGCTCGGCTTCGGACTCCCGCTCCTCGAGCGCGTGACCGTCCCCGCCGACGTCGAAGCGGGCCGCGCCCGGCCCGAGGACCTCACCGACGCCCCGCAGGCGCTCATCGTCGTCCCCACCCGCGAGCTGTGCACGCAGGTCACCAACGACCTGCTGACCGCGGGCAAGGTGCGCAACGTGCGCGTCCTCGCCATCTACGGCGGCCGGGCCTACGAGCCCCAGGTCGAGGCCCTCAAGAAGGGCGTCGACGTGGTCGTCGGCACCCCGGGCCGCCTGCTGGACCTCGCGGGCCAGAAGAAGCTCGACCTCAAGCACATCAAGTCGCTCGTCCTGGACGAGGCCGACGAGATGCTCGACCTGGGCTTCCTGCCCGACGTCGAGAAGATCATCAACATGCTTCCGGCCAAGCGCCAGACCATGCTGTTCTCGGCGACCATGCCGGGCGCGGTCATCGGCCTCGCCCGCCGCTACATGTCGCAGCCCACGCACATCAACGCCACGTCGCCGGACGACGCGGGCAGGACCGTCGCGAACACCAAGCAGCACGTGTACCGCGCGCACAACATGGACAAGCCCGAGATGGTCTCGCGCATCCTGCAGGCCGAGGGCCGCGGCCTGGTCATGGTGTTCTGCCGGACCAAGCGCACCGCCGCCGACCTGGCCGACCAGCTCCAGCAGCGCGGCTTCGCCTCCGGCGCGGTCCACGGCGACCTCGGCCAGGGCGCCCGCGAGCAGGCGCTGCGCGCCTTCCGCAACGGCAAGGTCGACGTCCTCGTCTGCACCGACGTGGCCGCCCGCGGCATCGACGTCGAAGGCGTCACGCACGTCATCAACTACCAGTCCCCCGAGGACGAGAAGACGTACCTGCACCGCATCGGCCGTACCGGCCGCGCGGGCGCCAAGGGCATCGCGGTCACGCTGGTCGACTGGGACGACATCCCGCGCTGGCAGCTCATCAACAAGGCGCTGGAGCTCGAGTTCAGCGACCCGCCGGAGACGTACTCCACCTCTCCGCACTTCTTCGAGGAACTCGGCATCCCCGCGGGCACCAAGGGTGTTCTGCCGCGCTCGGAGCGCACCCGCGCCGGGCTCGACGCGGAGGAGCTCGAGGACCTCGGTGAGCCGGGCGGCCGCGGAGCGCGCGGTCGCGGTGACCGGGGCGACCGAGGGGGCCGTGGTGACCGCGGTCGCGGTGACCGGGGCGGTCGCGGTGACCGCGGTGGCCGCGCCGAGTCCCGCTCCGACGAGCGGACCGCAGAGCGCTCCGACGAGCGCGAGCGTTCGGCCCGTACCCCCCGTCGCCGTCGTCGTACGCGCAACGGCTCGCCGCTCGACGCGACGCCCGCCGGGACCACGGCTGCCGAGCAGGCCCCCGTGGCCGAGCCGACGCCCGTGACGGAGGAGACCGCCGGCCCGCGTACTCCGCGCCGTCGGCGCCGTACCCGCAACGGGTCCGGGCACGAGGCCGCCGTCGTGACGGCCGTGCCGGCCGACGCGGCGACGGGCGAGCCCGTCGCCGAGGCCGCGCAGGCAGTCGTGGCGACCGCCGAGGGGACCGCCCCGGAGTCCGCCGCGGAGGCCCCGGCCGCGCCGCGCCGCCGCCGTACCCGCAAGGCCGCGGAGACCGCGCAGACCGCGCAGACCGCACCGGCCACGGTGACGGAACCGCCGGCCGTCGAGGCCCCCGTGGCCGAGGCCGCCGTCGACACGGTGGAGGCGACGGAGAGCAAGCCGCGCCGCCGCACCCGCAAGGCGACGCCTCCGGCCGAAGCCGTGGTCGAGGCCGTCGAGGCCCCGGCGGCCGTTACGGCCGTCGCCACCGCCGAGACCGTCGTCAAGCCGCGTCGCACCCGTAAGACGGCAGCCGCGGCCCCGGCCGAAGCCGCCGTCGACACGGCCGAGGCGACCGAGGCCAAGCCCCGCCGCACCCGCAAGGCCACCGCGCCCGAGACGACGGCCACCACGGCCGACATCCCGGCCCAGGCCACCCAGGAAGCGGCAGCCACCAAGCCCCGCCGCACCCGCAAGACCGCCACCACCGCCCCGGCCGAGGTCGCGGTCGAGGTCGCGGTCGACACCGCGGAGGGTACGGAGGCCAAGCCGCGCCGCCGCGCCACGCGCAAGGCGACGGTCCCGGCCGTCGCCACCACGGACGCGGTGGAGGTCACCGAGGCCAAGCCGCGCCGCACCCGCAAGACGGCCGCCGCGGCGGTCGTCGAGGCTCCGGCGGTCGTCGAGCCCGAGGTCAAGCCGCGTCGCACCCGTAAGGCAGCGGCTCCGGCCGAGGCCGCGGTCGACACCGCCGAGGCCACGGAGGCCAAGCCGCGCCGTACCCGCAAGACCGCCGCCACGGCTGCGGCCTCGGAGCCGATCGCGGAGGCCGCCGCGGCCGCCGCGGCCGCGGTCAAGCCGCGTCGCACCCGTAAGACGGCAGCCGCGGCCCCGGCCGAAGCCGCCGTCGACACGGCCGAGGCGACCGAGGCCAAGCCCCGCCGCACCCGCAAGGCCACCGCGCCCGAGACGACGGCCACCACGGCCGACATCCCGGCCCAGGCCACCCAGGAAGCGGCAGCCACCAAGCCCCGCCGCACCCGCAAGACCGCCACCACCGCCCCGGCCGAGGTCGCGGTCGAGGTCGCGGTCGACACCGCGGAGGCGAAGCCGAGGGTGCGTCGCACCCGCAAGGCGACGGCCGCCGCGGAGCCCGCGGACGGCTGATCAGTCGGCCTGGCACGACGGCCCGACGGCCCGGTCCCTCCTCGACGAGGGGCCGGGCCGTCGGCGTTCCCGGGAGAGGTCCCACCGACGGCGCGCGGTGTGCCCTCCCGGTAGCCTCGGGGCGTGACCAGGCCCAGGACCAGCAGCCCCTTCCCACCGCCCCCCGGCGCGCTCTCGTATCCGCTGCGGACCGAGCGCGGCGAGTTCGCCGTCGTCGACGCGCCCGTGCCCGCCGGCGTCGAGCAGCGGGGTGTCGCGCTGCTGATGCCCGGCTTCACCGGGAGCAAGGAGGACTTCCACCGGATGCACGAGCCGCTCGCGGCCCGCGGCTACCGGGCCGTCGCCGTGGACGGGCGGGGGCAGAACGAGTCCGACGGGCCTGCCGAAGACGAATCCGCTTACGCGCGCGAGGAGTTGGCGCTGGATGTGCTGGCGCAGGCGGCGGCCCTCGACGCCCCTGTGCACCTGGTGGGGCACTCCCTCGGCGGCCAGATCGCCCGTGCCGCCGTCCTTCTCGACCACTCCCCGTTCGTGTCGTTCACGCTCGTCGCCTCGGGCCCGGCCGAGATCTCGGACTCGCAGAAGCAGCGGGTGAAGCTGCTGCACGACGCGCTCGCGGTGATGTCGATGCCGCAGGTGTGGGAGGCGATCCTGGCGATGGGGCCGCCGGAGGAGGTCGGCGGTCCGGCCCGCGGCTCCGCCGCGCCGGAGCTGTTGCGGCTGCGCTGGCTGAACCACAAGCCCGCTCAACTCCTGGTGACCGGGCGTCAGTTGTGCGTGGAGCCGAACCGGGTCGGTGAACTCGCCGCCGTTCCGCTGCCGTTCCATGTCCTGTCGGGTGCGCGGGACGACACCTGGCCGGTGCCCCTCCTCGACGACATGGCCGTGGAGCTGGGGGCGCACCGGACGGTCGTGCCGGGCGCCGAGCACTCGCCGAACCAGGAGCAGCCGCTGCCGACGGCCCACGCGCTCGCCGACTTCTGGGACCGTCACCCCCGGCGTTAGGGCCCGGCCCGTCGCCGTCCTGCGGGTCGCGCCCTAGTACTGCGTCTGCACGTGCTCCCAGAAGCCGTCCCGCAGGGCGCGTCTCAGGTCGGCCTGGCCGCGCAGGGAGTACTGGAGGATGCCCTCGGCCTCCACGAGAAGGTCCTGGTCGACGGAGCCGGGGAGGTAGGGGTGGCCCGGCAGCAGCTCGGCCAGCGACTCCCTGCCGCGCGCCGCCAGCCATTTCGCCGCCACCTGCGCGCCGACGAAGCGGACGGCCTCGCGGCTGGGCCGGCTCGCGCCGGGCCCCTCGTAGCCCGGCGCGGTACGCCGTGACACGTACGGCTTGAAGAAGTCGAGGTCGAGGGTGCGCTGGCTGTCGACCTCCCAGAGCAGCGGCTCCGCCTGGTTGCGGCCTTCCGGCGCCTCGATGCCCCAGAGGTGCACACGGGCGCCGTACCCCTGCGCGGCCTCCACCGCCGAGACCAGGTCCTCGTCGCCGCCCAGCAGGGCCGCGTCGCTGATGGCCCGGTGCCGGGCCAGGGACTCCAGATCGGTCCGGATCAGCGAATCGACGCCCTTCTGCTGGTTGTTGGCGTTCAGGTTGCCCAACCGCACCTTGACGTCCGGCAGTTCGGCGATGGACTGCTGCTCGGAGGTGTGGATGCGGCGCCGGGCGCCGTCGTACCAGTAGACGCGCAGCAGCCGGCTGTCGGCGAAGATCGAGCGGGCGCGGTCGATGAGTGCCTCGATCAGGCCCTCGGCGTCGAGGTCGAAGGCCCGGCGGTCCTCGGTCCCGGCCACCAGGCGCCCCGCGGCCGCGTACAGGTACCCCGCGTCGACGAAGATCGCGTGGGTCGAGGGCGTCTTGGCCACCTCGGCGAGCATGCGTGTGAGCAGCTCGTTCGTGCGGTCGATACGGGCGGCGAGGGCCGGGAGGTCGTCGTTCATCGACTCCATTGTTCCGGTGGTCACGCTGCGAACACAACCGGTCCCGTTCAGTCTCCGCCGAACCCTTGCCCGAACTCTCTTACTCGTCAGTAATTAGTCGTTCGAAAAATTTCTTTAGCGTAGGGAATGTTTGTAACACGCATCCCGTTGACTCCCTACGTAACCAAGTAGTTCTCCTCAGGAGGATGACCAGACGAAGGGAGAAGCCGATGCGCTTCGAAATCATGCGACTCGACGACGTCGACGGCACGGCCGTGGACTGCACCGTCGTGGACGCCGCCTCCGTCAACCGGATCGTTCAACAGGCCGCCG
This sequence comes from Streptomyces sp. NPDC002884, assembly GCF_040295245.1. Lineage (NCBI taxonomy): Bacteria > Bacillati > Actinomycetota > Actinomycetes > Kitasatosporales > Streptomycetaceae > Streptomyces > Streptomyces sp. NPDC002884. Next base: position 297,563 of record NZ_JBEOVB010000007.1, read on the forward strand.
CCATCGGGCAGCGGCTGTGGATCCGCCCGGCCGACACCTCGGCCTCGTAACACGGATCCCGACCCTTACAGATTTCAGAGCCCCCCACGGCGTCGCCGTGGGGGGCTCTGCGCGTACCGGGGTCCGGTCAGCCGGCCCGGATCACCTGGGTGATCCCGTTGATGATCTGCTGCACGGCGATCGCCGAGAGCATCATGCCCGCGAGCCGCGTCACCAGGACCACGCCGCCGTCCTTGATGACCCTGATGATCAGCAGCGAGTAGCGCATCACCAGCCACAGCACGACATGGATGGCGAGGATGGCCACCCAGACCGACACCTGCATCGCCGCGCTGTCGGCCTTCTGCACGGCGAGGATGACGGAGACGATCGCACCGGGCCCGGCCAGCAGCGGCATGCCGAGCGGGACGAGCGCGACGTTGACGTCCTTGGTCTGCTTCGGCTCGTCGGTCTTGCCGGTGAGCAGGTCGAGCGCGATCAGCAGGAGCAGCAGCCCGCCCGCGATCATCAGCGCGGGGACGGAGACATGCAGATAGTCGAGGATCTGGTGCCCGAGGAGCCCGAAGACGGTGATCACGCCGCCGGCCACGCAGACCGCCTGGAAGGCCATCCGCTTCTGCACCTTGCCGGGGCGTCCGGCGGTCAGCGCGAGGAAGATCGGGGTGATCCCCGGGGGATCCATGATGACGAAAAGGGTGAGGAAGAGGGAGCCGAAGACGGCGACGTCGAACATCAGTACAGGAGCCTTGCGGGAAAGGGGGTGGACCGGACGGGGCGGAGGCGAGCCTCAGGCCCCGCCGGTGCCCGGCACCGGGAACGCCCCGGTGGCGCGCCGGGTGATCTCCCCGTACACCTCGGGGTCGGTCGTGTACTCGCCGAGCACGCAGGTCTTGCGGCTGCCGTGGTAGTCCGACGAGCCGGTGACCAGCAGTCCCAGCTCGGCGGCGAGCCCGCGCAGCCGCGCGCGGGTGTCCGCGTCGTGGTCCATGTGGTCGACCTCGATGCCGTCGAGACCGGCGGCCGCCAGCTCGGCGATCACGGACTCCGGCACCGTACGGCCCCGCTTGCTCGCGCTCGGGTGCGCGAAGACGGTGACCCCGCCGGCGCCCTTGACCAGCCGGATCGCCTCGAAGGGATCGGTCTCGTGCTTCGCGACGTGGGCCCGGCCGCCGTCGGCCAGCCAGTTCCCGGTGAAGGCGTCGTTCACGGTCGGCACGACACCGAGCTCCACCAGGGCGGTGGCGACATGCGGCCGCCCGACGGACCCCTCCCCCGCGATCCGCGCGACCTGCTCCCAGGTGACGGGGACGCCCAGCTCGTTGAGCCTGGCGACCATGCCCCGCGCCCGCGGCACCCGGTCGTCGCGCACCAGCTCCCGCTCGGCGAGCAGGGCGGGCTCCTCGGGGTCGAACAGATACGCCAGCATGTGCATGCTGATGCCGTCGACCCGGCAGGACAGTTCGGCGCCGGTCACGAGCGTGAGCCCCGGCGGCAGCGCGGCGACGGCCTCGGCGTATCCACGAGTGGTGTCGTGATCGGTCAGCGCGACGACGTCCAGACCGGCGGCACCCGCGTTGCGGACCAGCTCGGCCGGGGTGTCCGTACCGTCGGAGGCCGTGGAGTGGCAGTGCAGGTCGATGCGCACGACGCGAGCTCCAGGCGGTGACGGGACGGAAGGGGACGCTCCAGCATAGCCGGTCGTCAGCCCACCCCTGTCACACCCAAATGCCCCGAGCGCCCCCTACACGCGCGCCACCGAAACCCCCGAGACCCCGGAGCGCGGCACACGTACGGGACCGCCGGCCCCCAGGCGGAACGCTACGGTTTCAGCAGCCGCGGCGAGAGCGCCCCGCACGGCACCAGGTCCACCTCGGCCCCCGCGTCCCGCAGATCCGTGAGCACCAGCTCGTCGTACATCAGCAGGCCGGACTGTTCGGGCCACACCACGGCCCACAGCCACAGCCCGCGCGCCTCTCCCGCGAAGACGGCCCGGTCGTCCGGGGTGGCGGAGACATGCCAGAGCGGGGTCGGACGGCCGGCGGCCAGGACCTTGGCCTGCGGGGGTTTCTCGACGCTCATGTACGGGCCCGGGTCCGGGCCGTCGACGCCGGCGTAACGCGCGCCGAGCCCGACGCCCAGTTCCTCGGCGACCAGGATCAGCTCGCCCATACCGCCGAGCGGGCCCGGCCCGGAGCAGGCCACGGCGGTGGCGCGGCCCCCGCTGCGGTCGTCCCCCGCGTACGTGACGCCCGTGAAGAGCCAGCCGACAGGCAGCGGCCACGGCATCCACACGGGCACCTGCGTGCGGTGCACGACGACGCTGAGGGCCTCGACGCTGGGCGGGATCACGGGCTGAAGCGGATGCACCGTCCCGTGCACATCGCACTGCCAGGAATCGGCGAAGAGTCCGGGAGCCCTGACCCGGCCACCACACTTCGGGCAACTGGGTTCGCCCCTCATAGAGCCCCACGGTCCTACCCGAGCCCGCCCACGTCAAGGACGATCACCCGTCCGGACGGAAGTGACGCGCCCCGAAGATTTGCGTGTAGCTTGCATTAATTAGGCGATCTAACTTATCGTGTGTATATACCAACTACTTTCGAGGGGTGAGCGGAACCATGGACCCATTCGATGCGGGAGCCGGAAGCATCCTGCGGCAGCCGAAGGCGGTGTGGGCGACGGCCGGCGCGTCCGTCGTCGCCTTCATGGGCATCGGCCTCGTCGACCCGATCCTGCCGTCCATCGCCCAGGGGCTGGACGCCACGGCCGGCCAGGTCTCCCTGCTCTTCACCTCGTACTTCCTGATCACCGCGTTCGCGATGCTGGTCACCGGCTTCGTCTCCAGCCGGATCGGCGGCCGCAGGACGCTGCTGGCCGGCCTCGCCCTCGTCGTCGTCTTCGCGGCTCTCGCGGGCACCTCGGGCTCGGTCGGTGAACTCGTCGGCTTCCGGGCGGGCTGGGGACTCGGCAACGCGCTGTTCGTGTCGACCGCCCTCGCGGTGATCGTCGGCGCGGCGGCCGGCGGCAGCGCGGCCGCCATCCTGCTGTACGAGTCCGCCCTCGGCCTCGGCATGGCCTGCGGGCCGCTGCTCGGCGCACTGCTCGGCGACGCCAGCTGGCGTTACCCCTTCTTCGGCACCGCGTTCCTGATGGCGATCGGCTTCCTGTGCATCACGGTGTTCCTCAAGGACCAGCCGAAGCCGGCCCGGAAGATCTCCGTCCTGGACCCGATCAAGGCGCTCGGCCACGGCGGTCTCGCCTCGGTGGCGGCCTCGGCGTTCTTCTACAACTACACGTTCTTCACCGTGCTGGCCTTCACCCCGTTCGTGCTGAACATGACCCCCTACAAGTCGGGGGCGGTGTTCTTCGCCTGGGGCGTGCTGCTCGCCGTCTTCTCGGTCCTCGTGGCGCCGCGGCTCCAGGAGCGGTTCGGCTCGCTCAAGGTGCTCGGCGGCTCGCTGGTGCTGCTCGCCGTCGACGTGTTCGCCCTCGGGTACGGCGACCACACCACGGCGATCGTGTGCACGATCCTGTCGGGCGCGTTCATCGGCGTGAACAACACCGTCTACACCGAGCTGGCGCTCGGCGTCTCGGACGCCCCCCGCCCGGTGGCGAGCGCCGGCTACAACTTCGTGCGGTGGTTCGCGGCGGCGGCCGCGCCCTACTTCGCGCCGAAGATCGAGGAGTGGACCGACATCCATGTCCCGTTCGTCGTCGCGGCGGTGACCGCGGTGCTCGGCGCGGTCGTGGTCGTCGTCCGGCGGAAGGCGCTCACGCGCGAAGCCGAGGAACTGCAGCCGAAGCACGCGACGCAGGACGGGGTCACGGTCTTCGCCGGCTGAGCCGACCCGGCGTCAACTGACGACCGGCGCGCGAGCGTTGGTGACATGGGTCACCCGGATCTCAATCGAGCGGGACGGACCTGCGGGACGGATCCCGAAGGTCCGTCCCGTTCGTCAGCCAGCGCTCCTGGAGGGCCTGGGCGCCGTGCACGCGCTTCCAGGCGGCCTCGTTGGGGGTCATGGGGAGCAGGGGCAGGAAGCGGACCGGGTCGAGCGGCGCGTCGAGGTCGAGATCCTCGACCAGACCGCCCGGCTCGGCGACCAGGACCGAGGTGAACGGGGCGCCGGGCCACAGGGGTTCACCCACGTCGAGCGAGCTGCCGGGGGCCACGACCACGCCCTCGACCTGCGGGGACGCGGCGAGGACGGCCAGCGGGCGGAGCACCTTGTCGGTGTCGGACGCGCCGGGCCTGACGGACAGCACCAGCTCGGCGCGCGGCCCCTCGACCGGATCGGCGAGCACCGCCGTCGGGTCGCTCATCGGCTGCGCGGACATGCCGAGCGTGGCGTAGCGGACGACGTCGCCCTCGTGGAATCGCAGCACCTCGAGGCGGTCCGCACCGAGGAAGGTGACCGCGGCGCGGGCGTCCGGCTCGCCCAGCGCGCTGCGCAGACGGGCCTCGACCAGAGGAAGAACATCAACCATGCGGCGAGCATAGAACTCGTCAGTGCGGGGCAAAGCAGCGCCTTGACACTTCAGTCGACTGCTATTCTTGCCCGGTGGTTCGGGGCAGCACGCAGAAGCGTCGCGATCTTGCCCCGACGCAGACGAGACTCCCTTACGAGGGACCGGCTGGAGGAGGTGGGGCTGTCATGGATCGAAGTCACCCGTGCAGTACCACTCGCTCTTCCTGCCGCTGACGCAGCTGCTCCGGCTTCTTGGCCCCCGGCTGGTCGCCATCTCTCGCGCTCATCTTCATGCGGAAGAGCACTTCGTTTCTTTTGTCACCTGATCTGCTCGATCTGTCTGATCTGCCAGATCTCTCCGGTCTGATTCAGTAGCGAAGCTCGCCACCGCGACGGAGCGGTGCTCCCCGCTTTGTGGACGTGCCAAACCTCCGCACTCAGGACGTCCTCATTCCGGGCAGTTCCACCCGTCGTGGCGGTCTTTCTTTGCTAGTCGCGAAGGAGCCTGCCATGTCGATGATCCGCGACCTCCGTGCCGTTGTCCGCCCGGCCCGTCCCTCCCTGCGCAAGGGGGGCGGGCGCATGGACACCGGCGCCTACGACACCACCCGCGACCCCGCGACGCCGTCCGCCGTCGTCGACTGCGCCGTCTACCGCGACGGCGCGCGTGTCGCGTACACGCAGCCGCCGACCCCGCAGGAGGCCATGCGCCGGGTACGGCGCGACGGAGGCTTCGTGTGGATCGGCCTGCACGAGCCGACCGAGGCCGAATTCGCCGGTATCGCCAGCGAGTTCGGACTGCACCCGCTGGCCGTGGAGGACGCCGTGCAGGCGCACCAGCGGCCCAAGCTGGAGCGCTACGACGACTCCCTCTTCACGGTCTTCAAGACCATCCACTACATCGAGCACGACCGGCTCACGGCCAACAGCGAGGTCGTCGAGACCGGTGAGGTCATGTGCTTCACCGGCAAGGACTTCTTCATCACGGTCCGGCACGGCGGCCAGGGCTCGCTGCGCGCGCTGCGCCACCGCCTGCAGGACGACCCCGAGCTGCTCGCCAAGGGCCCCTCGGCGGTGCTGCACGCCATCGCCGACCACGTCGTCGACGGCTACATCGCGGTCGCGGACGCCGTCCAGGACGACATCGACGAGGTCGAGACGGAGGTGTTCTCGCCGGGACGCAAGGGCACCCCGCGCGGCACGGACGCCGGCCGGATCTACCAACTCAAGCGTGAGGTACTGGAGTTCAAGCGCGCGGTGTCGCCGCTGCTGCGGCCGATGCAGCTGCTGAGCGAGCGGCCGATGCGGCTGGTCGACCCGGACATCCAGAAGTACTTCCGGGACGTCGCCGACCACCTCGCCCGGGTCCAGGAGCAGGTCATCGGCTTCGACGAACTGCTCAACTCGATCCTCCAGGCCAACCTCGCGCAGGCGTCCGTCGCGCAGAACGAGGACATGCGGAAGATCACGTCCTGGGCCGCGATCATCGCCGTACCGACGATGGTGTGCGGGGTGTACGGGATGAACTTCGACTACATGCCGGAACTGCACTGGAAGTTCGGCTACCCCGTGGTCATGTCGGCCATGGTGGCGCTCTGTGTCGGCATCCACCGCACGCTGAAGCGCAACGGCTGGCTGTGAGGACCCCGGCGCCGGCTGGCTAGGGTGACCCCATGACAAGAGAGCTGCTGCTCGACCGGGCCCTCGTCGAGGAGGCCACCAAGAAGTCCGGCCTCGTCTGGGTCCAGGGTGCCGGCGAACAGGCCGCGCGGGCGCTGTGGCACGTGTGGCACGAGGGCGCGGCCTGTGTGGTCGGCGACGGGCCCGGGGAGCAGCCGCTGACCGGACTGACCGAGGGCGGCTCCGCCGAGGTCACGGTCCGCAGCAAGGACAAGGGCGGCCGGCTGGTCTCGTGGGCGGCGAAGGTCGTGCTCCTCGCGCCCGGCTCCGAGGAGTGGCAGGCGGCCGTCGCCGAGCTCAAGGGCAAGCGGCTGAACGCGCCCGACGGCGAGGCGATGACCGGGCGCTGGGCACGCGAGTGCCGGGTGCTCCGCCTGGAGCCGACGGGGGCCACGCTGCCGCTGCCCGACGGCGACCTGGCCGCACGGCCCGTGCCCTCGCCCGCCACCACGCGCGAGCCGGCGCCGGCCGGCCTGCCGAAGCTGCTGCTGCGCAAGCGCAGACGCGCCTAGCCGGCGCCTCGAGCGGACGGTTCCGCGAGCGACCGCATCCGTCGGCGACCGGATCCGTCAGCGGCGGCTCACGAGGTCGGGAGCTGCTTCCCGTAGTCCACCGTCTCGTCCTTCGCCGGTTCCTTCAGGGCGAAGTCCTTGCCCCAGGAGGAGAAACTCAGCGTTCCGGCTCCTCCGGCGCGCTCCAGGCGCAGCGGGTAGGGCTTGCCCTCCAGCGACACGTCCAGTTTGCCGCCGGAGCCGCCGTCGCCGGTGATGCGGATCGTACGGACGCCGGACTGCTCGTGGTGGCCGTCGGTGGCCAGCGAGCCGTGCAGCGTCAGCAGCCCGTCGAGGAGGAGGTCCTTGTCCGTGAAGCCGCTGAACTTCTTGTACGAGGGGTCGCCCGTCGGCACCTTCACGTACTTGCCGTCGAGTTTGTCGGCGGCCGCCGTGTCCGAACCGTCGTCGCCGGACTTGCCGTCCTCGTTGTTCCAGAACGCCGCGTCGGCCTTCAGGTACAGCTGCTCGCCGACCCGCAGCAGGTGGAAGGTGGCCCCCTCCGCGGTGACCGACCCGGTGCCGCCGTCCGCCTTCAGGCTCATGTCCAGCTTGTACGTGTGCCCGCTGGTGACCACGCTCCCGGACAGCCGCACCGCGTCCACGGCGCCGGCGGCCGCCTTCGCCTTCGACTGGATCTGCGCGGCGGGCAGCTTGCCCACCCCGTTCGTGCCCGCGTCCGGATCCTCGCTGCACCCCGTCAGTCCCATGCCCACGACCAGTGCGCACATCGCGCTCACCAGCGAGGCGCGGCGAGTTCGGCCCTGGGGAATCGCAGTCACAGAGAAGGCCGCCTTTCTGCGGGGGTGTGCTGAGCGGCGTACGGCAGCGTACCGGGGGCGCGGCGGGCGGGCGGAGCCGGTCCGTCCGGACCGCCCACCAGGGCGGATCCGATCGGGACGGGCTAGCCTGAAGCCCGCACGAGCGGGCAATGGGGAAAAGGACATCAGCGGCGACAGCACTGACGTCGGTACGGAAGAAGGAGGTGCTGTCATGGCAGCGGGCGCCCCGCGGATCTTCGTGTCGCACCTCTCCGGCGTTCCCGTCTTCGACCCGAGCGGCGACCAGGTGGGGCGCGTGCGCGATCTGGTCGTCATGCTGCGGGTGCGGCGGCGGCCGCCGAGGGTGCTCGGGCTGGTCGTCGAACTGTCCACGCGGCGCCGGATCTTCCTGCCCATGACCCGGGTCACCGGCATCGAGTCCGGTCAGGTCATCACCACCGGCGTGCTCAACGTCCGCCGCTTCGAGCAGCGGCCCACCGAGCGGCTCGTCTTCGGTGAGCTGCTCGACCGGCGCGTCACGCTCGGCGAGACCGGCGAGGAGGTCACCGTCCTCGACGTGTCGGTGCAGCAGCTGCCGGCCCGCCGGGACTGGGAGCTCGACCGGGTCTTCGTGCGCAAGGGGAAGAAGGCGACCGCCTTCCGGCGGGCGAAGGGCGAGACGCTGACCGTGGAGTGGTCGGCGGTCACCGGGTTCTCGCTGGAGGAGCACGGACAGGGCGCGGAGAGCCTCCTCGCCACCTTCGAGCAGCTGCGCCCCGCCGACCTCGCCAACGTCCTGCACCATCTGTCGCCCAAGCGGCGCGCCGAGGTCGCCGCCGCCCTCGACGACGACCGTCTCGCCGACGTCCTCGAAGAGCTCCCGGAGGACGACCAGATCGAGATCCTCGGCAAGCTGAAGGAGGAGCGCGCGGCGGACGTCCTGGAGGCCATGGACCCCGACGACGCGGCCGACCTGCTCTCCGAACTCCCGGAGCAGGACCAGGAGCGGCTGCTGAGCCTGATGCAGCCCGACGACGCGGCCGACATGCGGCGCCTGCTGTCGTACGAGGAGCACACGGCGGGCGGGCTGATGACCACCGAGCCGATCATCCTGCGCCCCGACGCCACCGTCGCCGACGCCCTCGCACGGGTGCGCAACCGCGACCTCTCCCCCGCCCTCGCCGCCCAGGTCTACGTCTGCCGCCCGCCCGACGAGACGCCGACCGGCAAGTACCTCGGCACGGTCCACTTCCAGCGCCTGCTGCGCGACCCCCCGTACACGCTGGTCAGTTCGATGCTCGACGACGATCTCCAGGCCCTGGCGCCGGACGCGGCGCTGCCGGTCGTCGCCGGGTTCTTCGCGACCTACGACATGGTCGCGGCGCCCGTCGTCGACGAGGCCGGCTCGCTGCTGGGCGCGGTGACCGTGGACGACGTCCTGGACCACATGCTGCCGGAGGACTGGCGGGAGACGGAGTTCCACCTCGACGAGGACACGACCGAGGAGGTGGGCCCGCATGACTCCTGACCGCGAGACCGGCCGCGCCGAGCGCACCCCGGCCGGCGCCACGGCGTCCAGCCGCCCCAGGGCCCGGCTGGACCAGCCGCGGTCGCCCCGGCACCGGATCCTGCCCGAGTGGGACCCGGAGGCCTTCGGGCGGCTGTCGGAGCGCATCGCGCGGTTCCTGGGCACCGGGCGGTTCATCGTCTGGATGACGATCGTCATCATCGTCTGGGTCCTGTGGAACATCTTCGCCCCGGGCGACCTGCGCTTCGACAACTACCCGTTCATCTTCCTGACCCTGATGCTGTCGCTCCAGGCCTCCTACGCGGCTCCGCTGATCCTGCTCGCGCAGAACCGGCAGGACGACCGTGACCGGGTCAACCTGGAGCAGGACCGCAAGCAGAACGAGCGATCCATCGCCGACACCGAGTATCTGACCCGGGAGATCGCCGCCCTGCGGATCGGTCTCGGCGAGGTCGCGACCCGGGACTGGATCCGCTCCGAGCTCCAGGACATGGTCAAGGAACTGGACGAGCGGCGGGACGGGCACCGCGAACATGCCGTATTCCCGGCAGAACGGTCGCGGGGACGTGACGTAGAAGACCGGTGACGGCCTTACCTGCCCCACCGCCGCTCGCCGTACCATCGTCCTTATGGCTAGCGAAGACGCGGTGCGCGAGGCACTGGCGACGGTGAACGACCCCGAGATCAACCGGCCCATCACCGAACTCGGGATGGTGAAGTCGGTGGAGATCTACGCGGACGGGACGGTCGCGGTCACCGTGTACCTGACGGTCTCCGGCTGCCCGATGCGCGAGACGATCACTCAGCGGGTGACCGACGCGGTCTCCCGGGTCGACGGCGTCACCCATGTCGACGTCACCCTCGACGTCATGAGCGACGAGCAGCGCAAGGAGCTGGCGAACGCCCTGCGCGGCGGCCAGACCGAGCGCGAGGTCCCGTTCGCCAAGCCGGGCTCGCTCACCCGGGTGTACGCGGTCGCGTCCGGCAAGGGCGGCGTCGGCAAGTCGTCGGTGACGGTGAACCTGGCGGCGGCGATGGCGGCCGACGGCCTCAAGGTGGGCGTGGTCGACGCCGACATCTACGGCCACAGCGTGCCGCGCATGCTGGGCGCGGACGGCCGTCCCACCCAGGTCGAGAACATGATCATGCCGCCGTCCGCGCACGGCGTGAAGGTCATCTCCATCGGCATGTTCACCCCGGGCAACGCCCCGGTCGTCTGGCGCGGCCCGATGCTCCACCGCGCGCTCCAGCAGTTCCTGTCGGACGTGTACTGGGGCGACCTGGACGTGCTGCTGCTCGACCTCCCGCCGGGCACCGGCGACATCGCGATCTCCGTGGCGCAGCTCGTCCCGAACGCCGAGATCCTGGTCGTGACGACCCCGCAGCAGGCGGCGGCCGAGGTGGCCGAACGGGCGGGCTCCATCGCCGTCCAGACCCACCAGAAGATCGTCGGCGTGGTCGAGAACATGTCCGGTCTGCCCTGCCCGCACTGCGATGAGATGGTCGACGTCTTCGGCACGGGCGGCGGACAGTCGGTGGCCGAGGGGCTGACCCGCACGACCGGCGCCAACGTCCCGGTGCTCGGCTCCATCCCGATCGACGTCCGGCTGCGCGAGGGCGGCGACGAGGGCAAGCCGGTCGTCCTGACCGACCCGGAGTCCCCGGCGGGCTCCGCCCTGCGGGCCATCGCGGGCAAGCTGGGCGGCAGGCAGCGCGGTCTCTCGGGGCTGTCCCTCGGGATCACGCCCCGGAACAAGTTCTAGCCCGGCCGCGGGTCCCGTACTCCCCCTTCGTACGACAGCGGGGGCGCCGTCCGGTCCGGACGGCGCCCCCGCTGTCGTAAGGCCGATCAGGCGTACGTCTCGATGTCCTTGATCATGGCGAAACCGAGGCCGTACGCGCTCATGCCCCTCCCGTACGCCCCCACGTGCACCCCTTGCGAGGTCGAGCCGGCCAGCACCCAGCCGAACTCCGACTCGCGGTAGTGGAAGGACGTCGGGACGCCGTCGACCGGCAGGGACAGCGTCGACCAGTCCGCTCCCGTGAGGTCGTCGGCGAGGACCCACGCCGTCTCGGTCTGCTGGTCCAGCCAGTCGTCGCGCAGGCTGTGGTCCATCTGGCCCGGCCAGGTGAAGGTCAGCAGACCCACCCCCGCGAGCCAGGCCGCCGAGGACACCGAGGTGGCCTCCAGCAGGCCCGTGCCGTCCGGGCTGCGCCGTACGGGGTTCGCGGCGACGGTCACCACGACCGCGAACTTCCCGCGGTCCTCACCGGCCGTCTCGTGCCGGACGGAGGGCTCGTCACCGTGTCCGATGGAACCGTGCTCGACCGCTCCGTCGGCCGCCGCTCCCACCTGCATCAGCCAGCGCGGCCCCGTGAAGGCCTCGTCGAGGCCGTACCAGGGGAAGGGCGCCTCCAAGTAGCCGTCGACCGTACGCCGGGCGGAGGGGACCTGTTGTCCGCCCTCCGCGGCCGGCGTCTGCTCGACTGCCCGACTCGTCGTCTCCATGTGCCCGGACGCCTCCTCGTTCTCGACGGAACGACCGGCCCGCCCCCCTTCGGGCGTACTCGTCCGCTCCGCACAACAACCAGGCAGCATAGCCACCCCGCTCCGGGCAGCCGGGAAGCCGCCCGGCGCGTGCGGCGTGCGCCCCCTCACATCGGGGGGGCGCGAGTGGCTCAGGTGGCGTCCGCGTCGTAGGGCGGACGCTCGTCCTTGGCGGACTCCTCGGGCTTCTTGGTCATGTCGATACGACCGTCTCCCGAGGACCCCGCCGAACCCGACGAGATCGCCGAGGCCGACGAACCCGAGGTGGAGGAGTCCGTGTCACGGCTGTGGACCGCGTCCGTGACCTCGGCCATCTCCTTCTTCAGGTCGAAGCCGTTGCGGATCTCCTTCAGCCCCAGCTCGTCGTTGTCCATCTGCTTGCGGATGAACGTCTTGGGGTTGAGGTCCTCGAACTCGAAGTCCTTGAACTCCGGACCCAGTTCGCTGCGGATGTCCGCCTTGGCGCTCTCCGAGAACTCACGGATCTTCCGGACGGTGCGCATCACGTCCTGGATGACCTTCGGGAGCTTGTCCGGACCGAAGACGAGCACGGCCAGGACGACGATCGTCACCAGCTCGAGCGGTCCTATGTCATTGAACACCTGAAGCTCCTTGCGATGTCCGCGGCCCTCGGCCCTCGGCCCTCAGTGGTCAAGTTCGGGTCTTCCGTGGTCCGGGCCGGGTCCACGGTACCTGTCGCACCTGTCCGACCGGTACCGTCCGGGGACGTCCGAGTAGGTGTACCCGGCCGGTTTTCCGCGTTGTTTGCCTTGTGGGGCCGGGTTTCGGGGCCTGACCTGTGACGTTTCTGTCAATCCCTGGGAAAGGGCCGGGCCGGGGGAAAGGGCCGGGCCGGGGGAAAGGGCCGGGCCGGGGCGCGGGCCGCGTCAGCCGCCGCCGGACGAGCCGAGGACCAGGGTGAGGGTGCGCTCGCGGCCGTCCCGCTCGATCGTCAGCGCCAGCCGGTCGCCGGGGCGGTGGGCGCGGGTCTTGACGATCAGCTCCTCGCCGGAGTGGACGCGCCGGCCGTCGATCTCCGTGATGACGTCCCCCGCCCGCACGCCGGCCCGGTCGGCGGGCCCGCCCGCGGTGACCGGGGAGCCCGCGGCCCCCTCCTCCGTACCGACCCGGGCGCCGTCGCCCGCGTAGTCCATGTCGAGCGTGACACCGATGACCGGATGGGTCGCCCTGCCGGTGTTGATCAGCTCCTCGGCGACGCGCTTGCCCTGGTTGACCGGGATGGCGAAGCCCAGGCCGATCGAACCGGCCCGGGCACTGCCGGAGTCGGTGCCGTCGTCGGCGGAACGGATGGCGGAGTTGATGCCGATGACATGGCCCTGCGCGTCGAGGAGCGGCCCGCCGGAGTTCCCCGGGTTGATCGGCGCGTCGGTCTGGAGGGCGTCGACGTACGACACGTCGCTCCCGTCCCCGCTCTCGCCTCCGGCGGTGATGGGCCGTTCCTTGGCGCTGATGATGCCGGAGGTGACGGTGCCCTCCAGGTCGAAGGGGGCGCCGATGGCGACCACCGGGTCACCGACCCGGACGTTGTCGGAGTTGCCGAGGTAGAGCGGCTTCAGCCCCTTCACCCCGGTCACCCTGACCACGGCGAGGTCGTATCCGCTGTCCCGGCCGACGACCTCGGCCTCGGCGGTCTGCCCCCCGTTGAAGACGACGGTTATCTCGCCGTCGCCCCCGGCGGGCTCGACGACGTGGTTGTTGGTGAGGATGTAGCCGAGCGAGTCGAGCACGAAGCCGGTGCCGGTACCGGACTCCTCGCTGCCGCTGACATGCAGCGTGACGACGCCGGGCAGGGCGCGCGCGGCGATCCCGGCCACGCTGTCCGCGGGCCGCCCGGTGGGCTCCGCGGCGGCCTGCGGCAGCTCCACCGGGTTGAGGCCGCCGTTGCGCTCCAAATAAACGCCCACGGCTCCGCCGAGCCCGCCGGAGACCAGCGCGACGGCCAGCGCTCCCCCGACCAGCCTTCTGCGCACCTGCCTGCGCCGCTGGTCCTCGGTGAGCAGGCCCGCACCCGTGTACTGGAGGGGGCCGCCGCCGAGCGCGCCGTGGCGCCGCTCTCCGGGCCCCGTGGCTCCGGCGACGGGGGTGGCGGACCAGGGGTCGTAACGGTGCCAGGGGTCGGCGGCGAGCCCGGCAGCGGGATCCGCCGCGCCTGCGGATACCTCCTCCGCCCCGCCCGAACCACCGAGAGGCCCGCCGGGGGCGGCCGGGGCGGGCACGGGCACGGTGAGCGGGGGCGCAGCGGGCGGGGTGGCCGAGGCGGGCACGGGCGCAGTGTGCCCGGTGGGCACGGTCGGTGCGGTCGGCGCGGTCGGCGCGGGCACGGTGTGCCCGGCGGGCTGGACGGGAGAGGCGGACTGAACGGGCTGAGCGGACTGAACGGGCGCTACGGCTGTTCCGGGGAGCCCGGACTCCCTCGTCGCCGGTGCCGTGCCGTGTGCGGCGGGGGCCGGCGCTGCGGCCGTCGCGGGGTCCCCGGACTCCGCCGTCGCCGGCACCGTGGCGCCGGGCGCGGGAGGGGCCTGCGCAGCGCCGTGTGCGGCGGGGGCGGGCGCGGATGTCACCGCCGGGTGCTGGACAGGCGGTGCGGGCGCCCAGGGGCCCGGTTCGCCGTACGGCGGGGTGCTGTAGGGGTCGGGGTCGTGAAGGGGCTTGGGCCGCTCGACGAGGACCGGCGGCGGCTCCGCGGCGGTCGCCTCAGCGGTCACCTCGGCGGGGAGGACGGCGTCGGCCGGGCCGACCGGAGCTTCCGAGGCGACCGGCTCCGCTGGAGCCGCCGAGGGCACCGGGACCGCCCGATCCTCCGGGACCGCCGCGGCCGCATAGACCTCCGCAGGCGCCGGAACCTCCAGGACCGCCGGAGCCGCATAGACCTCCGGAGCCGACGGGACCTCCAGGGCTGCCGGGACCTCCAGGGCCGCTGGAGCCGCCGGAAGCACAGAGGCCGCCGGAAGCACAGCGGCCTCCTGGGTCGCGGAAGCCTCCGAAGCCGTCGGCGGGACGGGGAGTACCGGGGGTGTTGTCTCTCCGGCGGGGCGGCTCAGTTCGTAGTCGCCGTCGGTGGTGGCAGGTGTCGGCCGTGCGGGTCGGGCCAGTTCGAAGTCGCCCTCGTCCTCGGTCCCGGTCGACGGCTCGCGTCCGCTGGTCTCCTCGGGGGCCGGCTCCGCCGTCGTGACGTCGGCCGGGTCCCCGGGGCTCTGTCCCCCCGGGGACGCCTGCGGTCGAGGCCGGCTCCACCACTTCGCCCTCGTGGGCTTCCCGTCGTCCATGCACTCCCCCACTCGAGCCCGCTCCCCCGGGGCCACGGCGCCGACCGGCGGCACGCTCGGGCACCGGTCCGGCGGACTCCGCCTTCGCGCCCCGCTGGCCGGCAGGGCGCGGTCCTCCCCGGATCCTCCCTGGATTCAACCAGGTTCGTGGCGGAGCGGCGCGGGGCTGGGGTCAGCGGGTGTTCTGCGAGGAGGGCGAGGTGGTGGTGGCGGGGACGGGTGCGGCGAGCAGACCGGGTGTGGTGACCTCCGGAGCGGTGGTCAGGGCGGTCAGGGTGATCGGCGGGGTGGTGCCGAGCGGTCGTATCAGCGGGGACATCACCGCGGCGCCGACCACCATGGGCGAGGTGAGCCGGTGCAGGGCCTGTTCGCGGCCGGCCGGGGAGGGCACGCCGGGCAGCAGCGGTGCGGACACCTCGGTCGGGGCGACCGGGGTGTCGCCGAGCTGGACGTCCTGGGAGAGCAACGGGCCGACGGCACGGCGGCGCTGGTTCTCCGGTGACGTCGCCGAGCCCGTGCCCGGGGTGCGGGCCGGTGTCACATTGCTCCCGGAACCCGAGCCCCCGCGGCCGTCCGCGGTGGTGTCGATCGGAGCGACGGTCGTCATGCCGCCCAGAGCGATCGCGGCCAGCGACACCGCGCCGGCGGCGACGAACGCGAACCGCATACCGCGCGAGCGTTCGGCGTCGTGGCGGTCGCCACGGCCGACGGGGTGGATACGGAAGCCCCGGTCCGAGGCCGGTGACAGGACGGACCCGGGGCCATGGGCGGGTACGTAGCCGAACTCGAACGGCTCGTCCCGTCCTGTTCCGCTCACGCCGAAGACTCCGTCGGCGAAGCCGCCCCCACGCAGCGGCATACCGCCGCCGTCCGGGTCGCCTCCGCCGGGAAGCCCCTGAAGGCGGGCCAGGAAACTTTCGGAAGGGGCCGGCGGGGCGACTTCCGCGAAGACGTTCTTCAGCCGGCGCTGCGCGTCGACCTCCGACTTGCACTTCGGACAGGTCGCCACGTGCGCCAGCACGCGCTCACGGGTGTCGTGACCGAGTTCGCCGTCCACCAGGGCGGAGAGCCGGTCTCCGAGGTGCTGCTCCGCGAGCATCCTCTCGGCGGCGTTGTGTCGGGATCCACTCACGCGGTCGCGCCCCTTCCTCCTCCCAGAGCGGGAACGCGGGGCACGAAGGAGCGGCGCTCGGCACGTGCTTCGGGCGAGCGGTGCGCAAGGGCCTTGCGCAGCTGCGAGCGGCCGCGGTGGATGCGCGAGCGGACCGTGCCCAGCTTGACGCCCAGGGTCGCGGCGATCTCCTCGTAGGACAGGCCTTCGATGTCGCAGAGGACGACGGCGGCGCGGAACTCCGGCGCGAGCGTGTCGAGGGCCTGCTGGACGTCCGCGTCGAAGTGGGCGTCGTTGAAGGCCTGCTGGGGGGTGGGCTCCTTGCTGGGCAGCCGCTCGGAGGCGTCGTCGCCCAGCGCGTCGAAGCGGATGCGCTGCTTGCGGCGGACCATGTCCAGGAAGAGGTTGGTGGTGATGCGGTGCAGCCAGCCCTCGAAGGTGCCCGGGGTGTACGTCGACAGCGAACGGAACACGCGGACGAAGACCTCCTGGGTGAGGTCCTCGGCGTCGTGCTGGTTTCCGGTCAGACGGTAGGCGAGCCGGTAGACCCGGCCGCTGTGCATACTGACGATCTCCTCCCACGTGGGCGGAGTCCACGCCTGCCCGTCCGCGTCGGTGGAGAAGGTCGCGGTCTGGGCGGGGCCGGCGGCGGTGCCGGCGGCCTGGCTGTGGTCAGCAGCGGTGTCGTTCACGGATTTCGGCCAGCCCGCCGACCCGAGAAAGCGCCGCAGCGCTCCTCCCCGATCCACAGGCGCGGCCGCACCTCCCCTGTCGGCTCTGGTGGTGATGTCCAGTGGAGCCCCTACCATAGCCACCTCGCCCGTTAGCTCCGGATAAGCGGTTTTACGAGAAATTGATCTGTGCCGGCACGGCTCATACGGCTGCGTCAGCACTTGCTCGACACCCGGTCCCTCGTCGTGATCCAACCGTGTCCCCCCGCTGTCGTTCCCACCCCTTCAAACGCGCGGTCCCATCTGCGGGTTCCCGGCGGCAACGGATACAGTCACGCCCAGGCAACCACGGGGACAGGAGAGGGTCATTACCGGCAACCGGCAGGCAAGCTGGGCGTTCGCCGACGCCTATGCCGCCGAGGACGAAGCGCTGCACTGGGCCCGTGACCGGGCACGTGAGGCAGGGCTGCGCTCGGTGTCGCCCAGCACGGGCGCCGCGCTGCGGATGCTCGCCGCCACCGTGGACGCGAAAGCGGTCGCGGAGATCGGTACCGGCACCGGCGTCTCCGGGATCCACCTGCTGTACGGAATGCGCCCGGACGGCGTCCTGACGACCGTCGACCCCGAGCCGGAGCACCAGCAGTTCGCCCGCCAGGCCTTCCGTGCCTGTGGCTTCGCCAGCAACCGGGCCCGGTTCATCCCCGGCCGCGCGCTCGACGTCCTGCCCCGCCTCGCGGACGCCGGCTACGACCTGGTCTTCTGCGACGGCGACCGTCTGGAACTCCTCGAGTACCTCGCTGAATCGTTGCGCCTGCTGCGTCCGGGCGGCCTCGTCGTGTTCGAGGGCGTCTTCGCCAACGGCCGCACGGTCGATTCCGGACCGCAGCCCACCGAGGTCATACGGATCCGGGAACTGCTGCGGGCGGTGCGCGAGAGCCAGGAGCTGGTGCCGTCGCTGCTGCCGGTGGGCGACGGCCTGCTGTGCGCGGTCAAGCGCTGAGACCGGGAGCGCCCGGCTCGCGCGCCGCCGACCCGTGGGCGGCCCTTGGGCCTTTCGGGCCACGCGGCCGCGGCGGACCGCGGGAAAGCTGAGAAAACGACCGCTCCGGCACCCTGGAGGATGCCGGAGCGGTCGAAAGAGTAGGGTCGCTCGCGCGTCAGCCGACGACCTTCTTGAGGGCGTCGCCGAGCGCGTCGGCCTCATCGGGGGTCAGCTCGACGACGAGTCGACCGCCGCCTTCGAGCGGAACGCGCATGACGATGCCCCGCCCCTCCTTGGTCACCTCGAGCGGGCCATCACCCGTTCGCGGCTTCATGGCCGCCATGCTCGTTCCCCTTCCTGAAACCAGCTCATCGCCAAAGCCGACGGCCCATGGAGGGCAGCCGCGGTCCAGCGTGGGACACACGACACCGGCATCGAACACATTGCTTCCAGGCCATTATCCCGCATCTCAGGACCCGATGACCAACATCAGTCGGCATCGCTTGGGCAACGCGCGCGAGCAAAACCACTCAATTCGGCGATGTGACTGCGATACTGCACCGCCGCACGGACTTCCGCGGACCGGAAACCCTCCCGAATTCTTTGACGCAGGTCACATGTCGGGTCCGGTCCTCGGACGGTGATCTCCGCCATGCTGTCCTCGTACACCGGACGTACTGACCAGTAGTACGCCGGAGCCGCGACACGGAGGGGAAACGCCATGGCCGACACCGTGCTCTACGAGGTGAGCGACGGACTCGCGACAATCACGCTGAACCGCCCCGAGGCGATGAACGCGCTGAACATCGCGACCAAGGTCGCCCTCCGGGACGCGGTCCAGTCCGCGGCTGCCGACGACGCCGTGCGGGCCGTGCTGCTGACCGCCGCCGGCGAGCGGGCGTTCTGTGTGGGACAGGACCTCAAGGAGCACATCGGGCTGCTGGCCGAAGGCTCGAAGCAGGTCATGAGCACGGTCGCGGAGCACTACAACCCGATCGTGCGGGCGCTGACCGAGGCGCCGAAGCCGGTGGTCGCCGCCGTGAACGGGGTCGCCGCCGGCGCCGGCTTCGGTTTCGCGCTGGCCGCGGACTACCGCGTCGTGGCCGACACCGCGTCCTTCAACACCTCGTTCGCGGGGGTCGCGCTCACCGCCGACTCCGGTGTCTCGTGGACCCTGCCCCGGGTGATCGGTCCGGGCCGGGCCGCCGACCTGCTGCTCTTCCCCCGCAGCATCACGGCCAAGGAGGCGCACGAGCTGGGTATCGCCAACCGGATCGTGCCGGCGGCCTCGCTGCGCACCGCGGCCGAGCAGCTGGCGCGGATGCTGGCCGAGGGGCCGACGGTGGCGTACGCGGCGATCAAGGAAGCGGTGGCGTACGGGTCCTCCCACACGCTGGCCGAGACGCTGAACCGGGAGGACGAGCTGCAGACGCGGGCCGGGGCCTCCGAGGACCACGCGATCGCGGTGCGGGCCTTCGTCAACAAGGAGGAGCCGAGGTACCTCGGCAAGTGACCGCCGACCGGGCTGGCCGGGGGCCGTCACCCCGGCCCCGGCCTCGCTCCTGCGCCGGCCTCGTCCTCAGGCGTGGCCGGACGGGCCGAGACGGCTCACGCAGGCTTCCAGGTGGTCGTCCACCAGGCCGCACGCCTGCATCAGCGCGTACGCCGTCGTCGGGCCCACGAAGCGCAGGCCCCGCTTCTTGAGGGCCTTCGACAGGGCCGTCGACTCCTCCGTCACCGCCGGCACGTCGGCCAGGGTCTTCGGGACCGGCCGGCCGGCCGGGTCGGGGGCGTGCGACCAGATCAGCTCGTCCAGGTCACCGGGCGCCCAGCCGGCCAGCACGCGCGCGTTGGCGAGCGTGGCGTCGACCTTGGCGCGGTTGCGGATGATGCCCGGGTCGGCGAGCAGGCGGGTGCGGTCCTCGTCGGTGAAGACGGCGACCGAGGCGATCTCGAAGCCGGCGAAGGCGGCGCGGAAGCCGGGGCGGCGGCGCAGGATCGTGATCCAGGACAGGCCGGACTGGAAGGCCTCCAGGCTGAGGCGTTCGAACAGCGCGTCGTCGCCGTGGACCGGGCGGCCCCACTCCTCGTCGTGGTAGGTCACGTAGTCCGGTGTGGACAGGGCCCAGGGGCAGCGCAGCGCGCCGTCCGCGCCGGCGAGGGCGTTCCCGTCGGTCACTGCTGGTCCTCGGGGGCCGGCTTCTCCATGGAGACCTGGCCGCCGCCGACCGGGGTCCTGGCACCGGCCAGGGCGGACTCCAGGTCGGCGATGCGGGCGTCGCGCTCGGCGAGTTCGGCGGCGACGCGGTTGAGGGCGTCGTCCACGTCGGCCATGCGGTAGCCGCGGACGGCCAGCGGGAAGCGCAGGTGGTCGATGTCGGAGCGGTCGACCGGGCGGTCCGGGGGCAGCGGGTCGTGCAGCCGCTCGGGGGCGACCTCCGGCAGCGGGCCGGTGCCCTCGCCGCCGCCCACCACGGCGAGTGTCACCGCGGCGACCACGACGGCGAGCGCGATGACCAGGAACAAGAACATAACCATCGGTGGGTCCCCACGCTCGGTGTGCTCGGAGTGGATGTGCTTGGGTCCGATCGTGCCATGCGGGTCCGACGGTTAGGGTCGCAGGCGGTGGATGTGCAGGACGTACTAGGAGAGGTCACAGGGCATGCTCAGGCTGGGCAGGCGTGAATTCGGCGCGCACGAGCCGGTGATCATGGCGATCGTGAACCGGACCCCCGACTCCTTCTACGACCAGGGGGCGACCTTCCGCGACGAGCCGGCCCTCGCGCGCGTGGAGCAGGCCGTGGCCGAGGGGGCGGCGATCATCGACATCGGCGGCGTCAAGGCCGGTCCCGGTGAAGAGGTCACCGCGCGGGAGGAGGCCCGGCGGACCGTCGGTTTCGTGGCCGAGGTGCGGCGCCGCTTCCCGGACGTGATCATCAGCGTGGACACCTGGCGGGCCGAGGTCGGCGAGGCGGTCTGCGAGGCGGGGGCCGATGTGCTCAACGACGCCTGGGGCGGCGTCGATCCGCGGCTGGCGGAGGTCGCGGCGCGGTACGGGGCCGGGCTGGTGTGCACGCACGCGGGGGGCGCCGAGCCGCGGACCCGCCCGCACCGGGTGACGTACGACGACGTCATGGCCGACATCCTGCGAGTCACCGTGGGACTGGCGGAGCGGGCCGCGGAGCTGGGCGTGCCGAGGGAGTCGATCATGATCGATCCGGGGCACGACTTCGGGAAGAACACCCGGCACAGCCTGGAGGCGACCCGGCGGCTCGGGGAGATGGTGGAGACGGGGTGGCCGGTGCTGGTGTCCCTGTCCAACAAGGACTTCGTCGGGGAGACGCTGGACCGGCCGGTGAAGGAGCGGGTCGTCGGGACCCTGGCGACCACTGCCGTGTCGGCGTGGCTGGGGGCGCAGGTGTACCGGGTGCACGAGGTGGCGGAGACCCGGCAGGTGGTCGACATGGTCGCCACCATCGCGGGGCATCGGGCGCCGGCGGTGGCGCGGCGGGGGCTCGCCTAGTTCTTCCTCGCCCCCGCCGCCCCTTCCCGTCCCGGCCCGGACGGGCCTCGCCTCACACGCCGGACGGCCGGAACGTCAGCGGCCCGCTTCCTTCGACACCAGGGCCACCGCTTCCTCCACGTCGTCCGTGACGTGGAAGAGGAGGAGGTCCTTCTCGGAGGCCTTGCCCTGCGCGATCAGGGTGTTGCGCAGCCAGTCGATCAGGCCGCCCCAGTACTCCGTGCCGAAGAGGACGATGGGGAAGCGGGTGACCTTCTGGGTCTGGACGAGGGTGAGGGCCTCGAAGAGCTCGTCCAGGGTGCCCAGTCCGCCGGGCAGGACCACGAAGCCCTGCGCGTACTTCACGAACATCATCTTCCGCACGAAGAAGTAGCGGAAGTTCAGGCCGATGTCGACGTACGGGTTGAGTCCCTGCTCGAAGGGGAGCTCGATGCCCAGGCCCACCGAGACGCCGCCCGCTTCGGAGGCGCCCTTGTTGGCCGCCTCCATCGCGCCCGGGCCGCCGCCCGTGATCACGGCCCACCCGGCGTCGACGAGGGCGCCTCCGAGCCGTACGCCCGCCTCGTACTCCGCGGAGCCCGCGGGGGTGCGGGCGGAGCCGAACACGCTGATCGCCGCGGGGAGTTCGGCGAGGGTGCCGAAGCCCTCGATGAACTCCGACTGGATCCGCAGGACCCTCCAGGGGTCCGTGTGGACCCAGTCGGAGGGGGCCCGTTCGTCCAGCAGCCGTTGGTCCGTGGTGCTCGACTGCACCTGGTCCCGCCTGCGGAGGACCGGTCCCAGGCGCTGTTCGTCCGGTGGCTGCTTCTTGCCCTCGGGGTTCCCTGTGGCCATGGTGAGCTCCCTCCACGATTGGGGCCTCCCCGGCCCGGGCGAACCCGAGAGCCGGGGAAGTTTGTTCCGCCTCAGCGTAGATCTACGCGGGTTACGGACGGGGGACGTCGGCGTGTCCGCCACGAAGCGCCCCCGGGTGAGGGTCCTGTCAGGCGGTCAGCCAGGCCCTCAGCCGCTCCTCGCCCGCCAGGATCTTGGCCGTTTCCACGCGTTCGTCCCGCTTGTGCGCCAAGTGCGGGTTGCCGGGGCCGTAGTTGACCGCGGGGACGCCCAGCGAGGAGAAGCGACTCACGTCCGTCCAGCCGTACTTGGGCATCGGGGTGCCGCCGACCGCCTTGATGAAGGCCGCCGCGGCCGGGTGGGAGAGGCCGGGGAGGGCGGCCGGGCTGTGGTCGTCGACCACGAACTCGGCCACCCCGCAGTCGGCGAAGACCTCGCGGACGTGGGCGACGGCCTCCGCCTCGCTCCGGTCCGGCGCGTAGCGGAAGTTGACGGTGACGACGCACTCGTCGGGGATGACGTTGCCGGCCACCCCGCCGCTGATGCCCACCGCGTTGAGCCCCTCGCGGTACTCCAGGCCGTCGATGACCGGGTAGCGCGGCTCGTAGGCGGCCAGGCGGGCCAGGATCGGGGCCGCCGCGTGGATGGCGTTGGAGCCCATCCAGCTGCGCGCCGAGTGGGACCGCTCGCCGGTCGTCCTCAGCAGGACCCGCAGGGTGCCCTGGCAGCCGCCCTCCACCTGGCCGTCGGAGGGCTCCAGCAGCACCGCGAAGTCGCCCGCCAGCCACTCCGGACGGTGCTCGGCCACGTGCTTGAGGCCGTTGAGGTCGGCGGCGACCTCCTCGTTGTCGTAGAAGACGAAGGTCAGGTCGCGGTTGGGGGCCGGGACCGTCGCCGCGATGCGCAGCTGGACCGCCACCCCGGACTTCATGTCGCAGGTGCCGCAGCCCCACAGGACCCCGTCCTCGTCCAGCCGCGAGGGGACGTTGTCGGCGATCGGGACCGTGTCGATGTGGCCGGCGAGGACCACGCGCTCCGCGCGGCCCAGGTTCGTCCGGGCGATCACGTTGTTGCCGTAACGGTCCACCGTCAGGTGGGGCAGCGCGCGCAGGACGGCCTCGATCGCGTCCGCGAGCGGCTTCTCGGTGCCGCTCTCCGAACGGAAGTCGACGAGCCGCGCGGTGAGTGCGGCGGCGTCCAGAGTGAGGTCAAGCGGGGTGTCGGCCATGCCGTCGACCCTAACGCGCCGGCTGAACGTCCTGGATTTCCGCGCTCAGCGCACGGGCCTCCTCCTCCTCAGTACTCTCCAGTACCTTGTACGCGTGCCAGAGCCGTCCCCCTCCCCCAAGCGCCGCGGCCGCCTCCTCCGTTTCGGGGCGTCCTGCGTGGTCCTGTCCGCCGTCGCGGGTTATGTCGTGGTGCAGTACGTCACCGGCGGCACGGACGATCCGGGCTGCAGAGTCGTCTCCGGCGGCGCGAACGGGGCGACGTACGAGTTCACACCGGAGCAGGCGGTGAACGCGGCCACGATCGCCGCCGTCGGCACCGGCCGGTCCATGCCCGAGCGGGCCGTGGCCATCGCGCTCGCGACCGCCCTCCAGGAGTCGGGGCTGCGCAACCTCACCCACGGCGACCGGGATTCGCTCGGCCTGTTCCAGCAGCGGCCCTCGCAGGGCTGGGGCACCGAGAAGCAGGTCACGGACCCGGCGTACGCGGCGAACATCTTCTACGAGCACCTCGCGAAGGTCCGCGACTACACCGAACTCCCGCTCACCGTCGCCGCGCAGCGCGTGCAGCGCAGCGGCTATCCGGAGGCGTACGCCAAGCACGAGCCGGATGCCACGGTGCTGGCCGCGGCGCTGACCGGGACCGCGGCGGCGACGCTGACCTGCAACGGCCGCTCGGCCGCCACGACGACGGCCACCGGCCCGGACGCGGTGCGGGCGGCGCTGGTCCGGGACTTCGGGCGGAAGGCGCTCCAGCAGGCGGGCGCGGAGGCCGGTGCGGGGGACGCCTCGTCCGCACCCTCGGCGGACCCGGGCACGCCGGCCGCCGAGAGCCACGGGCGGACCGTCACGCTGCCCGTGGCCGAGGACGCCACCGCCGATGGGCGCAGCGTCGGCGAGCGCGGCTGGCAACTGGCGCACTGGGCGGTGGCCAACGCCTCGGCGCTGCGCATCGAGCGCGTCTCGTACGCGGGCCGGGAGTGGGTCTCGGGGAACACCGACAGCCGGTGGCGCGCGACCGGCTCGACCAGTGCGGAGGCCGCCGGGTCCGCGGGCGCGGGCGGCGGCACGGGGAGCGTACGGATCGTCACCGCTCAGTAGTACGGGTCTTCACTCGGCCGGGTCATGTACGGACCGTTCGGGTGGCCGGGTGATCAGGTTTTCGCGCCGTCACCCCCGCATCCGGCGAATCCCTTGCGGACCAAGGGCTTCAGGGGTTTGACGGACTTTCACATCGGGCGGTTTTTGCCCGTTTTTATCCGCAGGCGATAATGCGACGCATTGCCAACTCTTTACGTCGGCCGTGCGCAACCTTCGTGGGCTTCGAGCGGTAGTCACTCCGTCCGGGCCCGGACAGACAGACAGTCACCGTGTCACAGCAGTCACAGACAGTCCTTGTTCTCTCCCGTCGAAGGAGCATCATGTCCCTCCCCCTGACCCGCCGGATCGCCCGTGCCGCGCTGCTTGTCGCTGCGGGAGCGGCCGCCGGGGTCGGTGTGGCCGGCTCCGCCAGTGCGGCCCCCGCCCTCCCCGCCGCTCCGAACCTCGGCGGCCTGACCGCCCTGGACGCGGCGGGCGTCGGCAACACGGTCGACAGCGCGGCACAGAACGTCGCCGGGCTCGCGGGTGAGACCGGCGGCAAGGCCGTCAAGCAGACGGTGCCGGCCGCGGGCAAGACCGGCGGCAAGGCCGTGAAGAAGGCGGCGCCTGCGGCACAGAAGACGGCCGGCGAGACCGCGGGCTCCGCCGGGGGCCTCCTCGGGGAGACCGCGTCGACCGCCACCAAGGGCGGACTGCCGACAGACTCGCTCACCAAGGGCGGGCTGCCCGGCGCCAAGACCCTGCCGGTGAAGAGCCTGCCGCTCGGCTGACGCCTGCGGCCCTCGAGCCGGTGTCGGGGTCCAGGGTGCTCCCTGGGCCCCGTCTCGCCGTTCACGGCCCGCAGGGCGGCGCCTGGGGCCGTCCTAGCGGGCGAGCCTCGCGACCGCCGTGGCGATCCGCTCGTCGGTCGCCGTCAGCGCCACGCGTACGAAGTTCTCGCCCGCCTCGCCGTAGAAGTCGCCGGGGGCCACCAGGATGCCCAGGTCCGCCAGGTGGGCGACGGTGGTCCAGCAGGACTCGCCCCGGGTGGCCCAGAGGTAGAGGCTGGCCTCGCTGTGTTCGATGCGGAAGCCGTGGGAGAGCAGCGCCTCGCGCAGTGCGGTGCGGCGGGCCGCGTAGCGTTCGCGCTGCTCACGGACATGGGCGTCGTCGCCGAGGGCCGCCACGGCCGCCGCCTGCGTGGTCGCCGACGTCATCATGCCGCCGTGCTTGCGGATCTCCAGGAGCGGGGCCAGGACGGCCGGGTCGCCCGCCAGGAAGGCCGCCCGGTAGCCCGCCAGGTTCGAGCGCTTCGACAGCGAGTGGACCGAGACGATGCCCTCGTACGAGCCGCCGTTGACGTCCGGGTGGAGGACCGAGACCGGGTCGGCCTCCCAGCCCAGCTCCAGGTAGCACTCGTCGGAGAAGATCAGCACGCCGTGCTCGCGGGCCCAGGCCACGATCCGGGTCAGCTCGTCCTTGGAGAGCACCTTGCCCGTGGGGTTGGACGGCGAGTTGAGCCAGAGCAGCTTCAGCCCCGCCGGGTCCAGGTCCGTGGGGTCGTCGTAGACCTCGTACCCGGCGCGGGCCAGGCGGGCGCCGACCTCGTAGGTCGGATAGGCCAGGCGCGGGTAGGCGACCCGGTCGCCGGGGCCGAGGCCCAGCTGGGTGGGGAGCCAGGCGACCAGTTCCTTGGAGCCGACGATCGGCAGCACGTGCCGGTGGGTCACCCCGCGGGCGCCGAGCCGCCGCTCCACCCAGTCGGTGATCGCGTCGCGCAGCTCGGGCGTGCCCCAGACCGTCGGGTAGCCGGGTGAGTCGGCCGCGTCGATCAGGGCCTTCTGGATCAGCTCGGGGACCGGGTCGACGGGGGTGCCGACGGAGAGGTCGACGATGCCGTCCGGATGGGCCGCGGCCGTCGCCTTGTACGGCGCCAGCTTGTCCCAGGGAAAGGTGGGGAGACGGTCGGAGACTGCGGACACGGCTTCTGGCTCACTTTCTGGTACGGCAGCTGCCCCTCACGTGCCCCTCACGGCAAACGCCTCGGCCCCGCACGGTGATCTGAGGCGATCAGGCCGTACGGGACCGAGGAAGCACGAGTGCGGGCCGCTGTTACTGGTTCTGAGGCGGCAGCGCGGCGACGAAGGGGTGGTCGCGCTCGATCAGACCCAGCTTGCTTGCGCCGCCGGGCGAGCCGAGCTCGTCGAAGAACTCGACGTTCGCCTTGTAGTAGTCCTTCCACTCCTCCGGAGTGTCGTCCTCGTAGAAGATCGCCTCGACCGGGCAGACCGGCTCACAGGCGCCGCAGTCGACACATTCGTCCGGGTGGATGTACAAGGACCGCTGGCCCTCGTAGATGCAGTCGACCGGGCACTCTTCGATGCACGCCTTGTCCTTGACGTCGACACAAGGCTGCGCGATGACGTAGGTCACGCTGTCGTTCCTCCTCGATAGGGCGCTGGCGGGCCTCCTCAGGCTCCGCCGCCTGGCGCGCGGAAGCGCGGCGTCGTCGATGCCCGCCTCTAGTATCTCCGTTCTTGGGCATGATCCGAACAGGAGGGGTGAACTGACCTGTGGAAATCTCGGCCGCCGGACGCCTCGAGGTCCGCATCACCACTGCTGACGTGGGCAAACGTGTCTCCGTACGATGCCTGACCGAGGCGGGTACCACCGAGGGGAAATTCACCGACACGGTGGGTGTTCTCACATCATGGGACGCCGGTGTGCTCGTGATCACACGGAAGAGCGGCGAGAGCGTCCGTATTGACGCGTCCTCGCTGGTCGCCGGGAAGGTCGTACCGCCCGCCCCGGCCCGCCGCCGGGGTCCGGCCGCCGGCTACGAGGAACTCGCGCAGATCACCTCCCGGGCGTGGCGTCCGCTGGAGAGCGCGCGGCTCGGCGAGTGGGAGCTGCGGGCCGCCGCCGGGTTCACGCGCCGGGCCAACTCGGTGCTGCCGCTCGGCTCGCCGGGCGTCCCGCTCGACGAGGCCCTGGACGTCGTACGGCGGTGGTACGGCGAGCGCGGGCTGCCCGCCTACGTCCAGACCGCGACGGGGGCCGAGGGCACCCAGGAGCTGCTGTGCGCGGAGCTGGAGCGGCGCGGGTGGACGCGTGAGGTGAGCGCCGAGTTGTGGATCGGGGCACTCGCGCCCCTCGCCGACCGGGCGGCGGCCGAGGGGGTGGTCCTGGCCCGGGAGGCCGACGAGGCGTGGCTGGCCCGGTATCAGCGCAAGGGGGTGAGCGCGGTGGCCCTGAAGGTGCTGGGAGGAGGGCCCTCGGTGTGGTTCGCGTCCGTGCCCGGGGAGTCCGGCGGGGCTCCCGCCGCCATCGGGCGGTGCGTCGTGGACGGGCGGTGGGCCGGGTTCGCGGCGGTCGAGGTCGATCCGGCGCAGCGGCGGCGGGGGCTGGCCACCGTGGTCATGGCCGCGCTCGCCGGGCGGGCGCTGGAGGAGGGCGCGTCGGCGGCCTGGCTCCAGGTGGAGGAGAGGAACGCGGGGGCGCGGGCGCTGTACGCCGGGATGGGCTTCGCGGCGCATCACGCGTACCACCACTACCGGGAGTCTTCGTGAGCGGGTTCGACGCCGGTGAGGTGCGGCGGCGGTTCGCCGAGGAGGCCCGGGCCGAGCGGCCCGATCTGGCGCTGCTGTGCCTGCTGATCGGCGCGCAGCCGGACCCGGAACTGGACGAGGCCGCACTGGACGCCGCGCAGATCGAGCTGGACCGGCTGGCGGGGCAGCTGCCGTACCGGCCGGGCGGGCCGCGGGAGTGGGCGGTGGCGTTGCGCGAGCTGCTCGGCGAGCGGTACGGGTTCCGCGGTGCGGCCGCGGACTACGAGCGGCTGGAGTCGTCGCTGCTGCATCGGGTGCTGGTGCAACGGCGGGGCCTGCCGATCCTGCTGTCCGTGGTGTGGGTGGAGGTGGCGCGACGGGCCGGCGCGCCGGTGTACGGGGTCGCGCTGCCGGGGCACTTCGTGGTGGGGTTCGGGCCGCCCGCGGATCTCGGGCGGCAGGTGCTCGTCGATCCCTTCGACGGGGGCCGGATCCTGTCGGGCGACGACGCGGAGTCGCTGGTCACCGGGGCGACGGGGGCGCGGCTGGAGCCGTCGATGCTGACCCCGGCGGAGCCGTTGGACGTCGTGACGCGGATCCTGAACAACATCCGGTCGTGGGCCATGGCCCGGCCGGAGCGGTCGGATGTCGCGCTGTGGGCCGTGGAGCTGGCGTTGGCCGTGCCCTCCCATCCGGCCCGGTTGCGGTACGAGAAGGGGCAGTTGCTGGTTCAGCGCGGGGACTTCATCGGCGGGGCGGACGAGCTGGAGGAGTACGCGGGGCTGGTGGAGGTCGTGGACGAGAGGGCCGCGGAGCGGGTGCGCAAGGAGGCGTTCGCCGCGCGGGCCATGCTGAACTGAGGCCCGTGGAAGGCGCGTCGCAGGCCCGTCGGGGCGCTGCCTCTCACAGCCAGCCCTTCTCCCTCGCGGTCCGTACCGCCTCGGCCCTGTTGCGCACGGCCAGTTTCTGTATCGCCGTGGAGAGGTAGTTGCGGACCGTGCCCTGGGACAGGTGCAGGGCGGACGCCAGTTCCGCGTTCGTCGAACCGTCGGCCGCCGCGCGCAGGACCTCCCGTTCGCGGTCGGTGAGGGGGTTGGCGCCGCCCGCGAGGGCCGCTGCCGCGAGCGTGGGGTCGATGACCCGCTCGCCCGCCAGGACCTTGCGGACCGCCTCCGCGAGCTGTGCCGCGGGCGCGTCCTTGACGAGGAAGGCGTCGGCACCGGCCTCCATGGCACTGCGCAGATAGCCGGGGCGGCCGAAGGTCGTGAGCACCACGAGCTTCAACCCCGGTAGTTCCTTGTGGAGTTGCGCGGCGGCCTCGATGCCCGTCGCGCCCGGCATCTCGATGTCGAGGAGGGCCACGTCGACGTCGTGGGCGCGGGCGGCCGCGAGGACCTCGTCGCCGCGGGCCACCTGGACGACCACCTCGATGTCGTCCTCGAGGCCGAGCAGCGCCGCCAGGGCCTCGCGGACCATCGACTGGTCCTCGGCCAGCAGGACCTTGATCGTGCCACCAGTCATGAGCGGGATCCTACGTCCGGCACCGGGCCGGCCGGGACCCGGGCGGTCAGCCGGAAGCCACGCCTGACGCGGCCCGCCTCCAGGGTGCCGCCGGCCTTCTCCAGGCGTTCGGCGAGGCCGGTGAGGCCGTTGCCGGGGCCCTTGCCGGAGCCGCCGGAGCCGTCGTCCTCGACGGAGAGTTCGAGGACGGGGCCGTCCAGGGTCTGGCGTCGCACCAGGTCCACCGTGCAGCGGGCGCCGCCGCTGTGCCGTACGACGTTGGTGATCGCCTCGCGCAGGGTCCAGGCGAGGGCGGACTCGCTCTCCTCGGGGACGCCGTCGAGATCCGGTTCGGCAGGAATCACGGCGACGATGCCGGCCGCCGTCAACGCGACCTGCGAGCCCGCGAGTTCGGCGGCCAGCCGGGGGCGCCGATAGCCGGTGACGGCCTCCCGGACGTCCACCAGGGCCTGGCGGCTCACCTGTTCGATGTCGGCGACCTGCTGGGCGGCCTTGTCGGGGTGCCCGGGGAGCATCCGGCCGGCCAGCTCGCTCTTGAGCGTGATCAGGGAGAGCGAGTGGCCCAGCAGGTCGTGCAGGTCCCTGGCCAGGCGCAGCCGTTCCTCGTTGGCGGCGAGCTGGGCGACCGTCGCGCGGGCCTTGCGCAACTCCACCGTCGTGCGGACCAGTTGGCTCACCCCGGTCATCGCGAAGCCGATGAGCAGCACCAGCAGGAGAAGGTTCAGCGCCTCCTCCTCGTCGGTGCGCAGGCCGACGAGGAGCAGCACCGCGGCCGTGCCCGGGATCGTCCAGAACGCCGCTCGCAGCGGGAGCACCATCCCGCAGGCCACGGAGACGTAGCAGTACAGGCCGAGCCAGGCGGAGCCGAGGGTGAGGCAGAGGACGGTGGCGAGCACCGCCATGGAGCCGATCAGGGCGGCGACGAGCCCCAGGGGGTAGGGCGCGGCCCCCATGTCCCGGAAGAGCAGCGACAGGTAGACGGTGACGAACACCGCCAGACCCAGCCAGCCGGCCACCGTGCCGCCGGTGGTGTGGTCGCCGGAGACGAGGTCGTGGACCGGCGAGCTGAGGAACACCAGCCAGACGCCGATCCACAGCAGCTTGCGCCGCCACAGCTCGCGCGGGGTACGGGCGGTCTCGCCCAGCGCGATCGGTGACCCGCGCCGGGCCTTCTCGGTCAGCAGGTCGTCCGTCATGGCGCTCACGCCTTCAGCGTGTCCTTCCGGTACAGCCAGGCCGCACCGCCCGTGAACAGGGCGAAGAAGACGACCAGGATGACGATGTCCTTGGCGTGCGGGGCCTGGCTCTGCTCGATGGACTGCCCCAGGGCAGCGTACGCGTGCGTCGGCACCCACTTGGCTATGTCCTGGAGCCAGGTCGGGAAGGTCGTCGTCGGCATCCACAGACCGCCGAGGATCGACAGGCCGAAGTAGGTGATCATCGTGATCGGGCGGACCGCGTCCCCGTTCGCGAGGTAGCCGATCGCCACGCCCAGGGCGGCGAAGACCAGGCTGCCCGCCCAGATCGCGCCGGTGAGGGCGCACCACTGCCAGGCGTCCAGGCGTACGCCCTTCACGGCCGCGGCGACGGCGAAGACGACGACGATGGAGGGCAGGCTGACCACGGCGGCGCTCGCCGTCTTCGCCAGGACGTAGCCGCGGCCCGGGAGCGTGGTCAGGCGCAGCTGCCGCACCCAGCCGCTCTGGCGCTCCTTGGCGATGCGCTCGCTGTTGCCCATCAGGACGGCGGTGAGGGCGCCGAAGGAGGCCATCGAGACCATCATGTAGGTCGGCAGGGTCAGGCCCGTGCCGTCGACCTTCTCCGTGCTGTCGGCGCTGCCCGCGATGAGCAGGAACAGGACCGAGGGGTAGATCACCGAGAAGAACAGGAACTTGCGGTTGCGCAGGGCGCGGGTGAGTTCCAGCTTGATCAGGCCGTTCACTTGGACTTCGCCTCCTCGGCGGTGGTGAGGGCGACGAAGGCCTGCTCCAGGCCGAGCCCGGCGACTTCGAGGTTGCGGGGGTAGAGGCCGAGGCCGTAGACCGCGTGCACGGTGGCGTCGGCGTCGGTGGACTGGATGCGCACGGTCCGGTCCGATCCCGCGGCCGAGCCGCTGTGGGACACGGTGAGGGTGGTGAGGAACGGCAGGGCGCGCAGGGCGGCCTCGTCGAACCCGTCCGCCAGGTCGAACGCGATCCTGCGCGCGCCCGCCCTGGCCTTGATCTCGGCCGCCGTGCCGTCGGCGAGGAGCCGGCCCCGGTGCAGGACCAGCACCCGGTCGGCGATGGCGTCGGCCTCTTCGAGGTAGTGGGTGGCGAACAGGACCGTGCGGCCCTGGTCGGCCTGTTCGCGCATGGTGGCCCAGAACGCCTGCCGGGTGGTGACGTCCATGCCGGTGGTGGGCTCGTCCAGGACGATCAGGTCGCTGTCGCCGGCGGTGGCGAGGGCGAACCGGACCCGCTGGGCCTGGCCGCCGGAGAGCTTGTCGACCTTGCGGTCGGCGATCTGGGCGATGCCCGCGCGGGCCAGCACATCGGCGGCCCGGTACGGCCTGGGGTGCAGTCCGCAGGCCAGGGCGACCAGTTCGGCGACCGTGACCTCGTCCATCAGCCCGCCGCTCTGGAGCATCGCGCCGACCCGGCCGGCGACGATCGCCTCGCGCGGGCCGGTGCCGAAGATGCGGACCGTGCCGCTGTCGGGCTGCTTGAGGCCGAGGAGCAGATCGAGGGTGGTCGACTTGCCCGCCCCGTTGGGCCCGAGCAGCGCCACGGTCTCCCCCGGGCGCAGCGCGAGCGTCAGGCCGTCCACGGCCCGTACGTCCCCGAAACTCTTGCTCACCTGGTCGAACCCGACCACCGGTGCTGTCGTCGTCATGACATCGATCATCGCCCCGGGGGCCGGGTGGGCGGCAGTGTCAGCCGTCCTCGGTGCCGCATGACAGATGTCATGCGGCACCGCCGTCGGGTCAGCTCGGGTCGATGTCGATGACCCCGGTCCGCTCCGTCGCGCTCTTCAGGGCCGGACGCAGGGCGCCGATGACGTCCTGGACCGTGACGGCCGTCTTCTGGCCGGTGCCGCGGGTGATCAGCACACCGTTGAAGGTGCCGCCGTAGAGCTCGGTCAGCGCGGCCTGGTCGTAGCTCTCGACGAGCTTGCCGTTGACCGCCTTGACCTGGAGGAACTTCCACAGGGAGTTCTTCGGGCTGAAGGAGACCGTGTGCGCGGCGTCGGTCATGACGGTGACCTTGCCGGACATCGCCGGTTCGGCGAACTCCTTCATCATCCGGTCGACCTCGGCGTCGGAGATCGTCGGCTGCTTGTCGGTCGTCGGGACCTTCACCGCGGTGGTCGTGCCCGTCTCCACCTGGCTCCGGTAGGCCGCGACGACGGACTCCTGGGCCTGCGCCGCGTCGATGCCCTTGCCCGCCTTGCCGTAGACGGCGACGGCCTTGCCGGCCTCGAACTTGATCGTGCCGTCGGTGGCCGAGCCGGAGCCGCCCGCGGCGGTGGTGAGGGCCGCCTGCAGCTTCTCCTCGTCGACCGGCATCGCGGGCTCGACCTCGCGGTGCTGCCCGAACAGCGAGCCGATCACGGAGACCGGGTTGTAGTCGCTCTTGGCGGCGTCGTCGACCGTGGCCTGCATGTCGAACTGGAGGCCCGCCTGATCGGGCTTCAGGACGACGGTGTCGCCGTCGACGGACAGCTTCAGTGCCTGCGTGACCCGCTTGTCGAAGGCGTCGTCGAGCTTCTTGACGGCGTCGTCGCTGGTGCCGCCGCCGATGTCGACCCCGAGCACGGTGGTGCCCTTGGGCACGTCGGAGTGGTTCATCAGCAGGCCGGCGCCGTAGAGGCCGATCCCCGCGACGACCACCAGGCCGCCCAGCAGGGGCAGCTTGCTGCGGCCCTTCTTCTTTTTCTTCTTGGCGTTCCTGGAGTCGCCCGCGGGGGCGCTCTGCGGGGCCGGCGCCGGGGCCTTCGGCGGGGTGTGCGGCAGGGGCCCGTCGGTGCGGGTACCGCCCTGGCCGCCGGGCACGACGGGGATGCCGCTGGTGACGGTGTGCCCGGAGACGTTGTCGACGGGACGGCCGCCGTAGCCGCCCGCACCCGGGTCGGGGACGTGCTTCTGCGGGGTGAGGATCGCGGTGTCGTCGCTCAGGCCACCGCCGGGCAGACGACCGGTGCCGGGTCCGGCGCCGACGGCACGCGGACCGCCGGGACCCGCCTGGCCGCCGGGCCCACCCGGACCGCCACGGCCGTTCGGGCCGCCGGGTCCACCGGGGGCGCCGGGCGGGCGGGACACACCCGGAGCACCGGGGGCGCCGACCGCGCCGTGCGGGACGCCGCCCATCGGGGGCACCATCGGGCCGTCGCCCGTGACCGGACCGCCGGTCGGGCCCGCGGGGCCGCCCTGCGGGCCGCCGCGGCCGCCGGGACCACCGGGTCCGTCCGGGCCGTTGAAGTCGTAGGAGCCGCCGGGGCCGGCCGGGAGACCGCCCTGGGGGCCCTGGCCCGGCGTGCCGTTCGGCGCGCCGAAGCCGTGCTGGCCGTTGCCGCCGTTCTGGGCGGCCTGGCCTTGCTGGCCGTGATTGTTCTGGCCGTTGTCGGAGAAGTACGGCAGGTTGTCGCGACGCGGCTCGGCACCGCCGGCACCCTGCCCCGGCCCCTGTACCGACCCCGGTCCCTGTCCCTGCACCGGCGGCTGGCCCGGCCGCTGGCCGTTGCCGAGCGAGCCCGCGGCGAGTGCCTCGGTGACGTCGAAGGAGCCCGTGCCGCCGCCGTGTCCCGGAGCCACGGGACCGCCGGTGGCGCCACCGGGGATCCCGGCGCCGTTGGTGCCGCCGGGACGCGAACCGCCCGGCACGCTCATGGAACCGACCACACCGCCGGGACGTCCGTTGCCCGGCCGCGCGCCGCCCGGCGCGCCTGCACCGGTGCCGGCGCCCGGTCCCGCCGCGCCGGCGGGGGCACCCGTGGGCGCGCCCGTACCGGCGGCGGAACCGCCCGGCAGACCCGCGCCGTTGGTGGAGCCGCCGCCCTGCCCGCCCTTGGCCGGCCCGGACTTGCGGGGCGCGAACCAGTTGCTGGTCTCCGCGGCGGCCGCGGGTTCGGCGGGCAGCTCGAACGAGCCCGTGTCGGACGAGGAGTAGCCGACGGCGGCCGCGGGCGGCGCCGACTGCGGGTCGGCACCGGCATGGGTGTTGCCGTCGGGGCCGTCGCCGCCCTTGCTCTCCGCGTCGGCGACGGGTGTGCGCACCACGACCGGCGGAATGGGCCGCGAACCCGGGATGTTGATGCGGATCCGGGTCGTCAGCGTGGTCTCGGTCTTGCGTTCCTCCGGCTGCGCGGACGAACGGCCCGCGTCCGCACCGGCGTCGGACACCACAGGGGTGCCGTACGGCGGCGTGCCCGAGGGGTATGCGGCTCCGCCGCGCCCGTTGGGCCCGGAGGACGGACTGTCAGTTTCACGACTCAAGGCAGGTTCTCCAGGTTGGCTCCGCCGCCCGCACGGCCTCACGGGCAGTTCGGCGGCGCGCACCACCATACTGGCCACCTCTGGCCGGTACCCCACGACCGCCGGGGAAACCCACACGGGACTCGCACCTGCACGCCACGGTGAAGTGGTACGTCACTTGCCAAGTCGGACGTCGCCGCCGACCGGTTGCCGCCCCAAACCAATGGTGGCGCAGATCACAGCAAGTGCCATGCCACCGAGCAGGAAGAGGTAGGAACCGCCTCCCGCACCGAACAGGAAGTCGCCCTCGGGGCGGCCCGCCGTGCACAGGATGACGGAGAGCATCCAGCCGGCGGCGGGCGCGACGGCCCCGGCGCGGCTGCCGAGCGCCCGCGCCCCGCCGAGGAACAGCCCGGCCGCGCCCGCGAGCGCGAGGAGCAGGCCGCCCGGGAACCAGCCGGCCTGGACGAGCGCCCCGGCGAGACCGGCGAGCGCGCCCAGCAGCAGGAGCCCCGCGTAGGCGGCGATCCGTCCGCCGGGGGGCATCCGCAGCGGCTGGGCGAGCATCGAACCACGGTCGGACATCACGCCACCCCCGCCACGTCGCCCGTACCGGCGAACAGGTCGTTCTCCCTCTTCCGGCTCCCCTGGTCCCCCTGGCCGTCCCGAGTCCCCCGAGCGGGCTCCCCGCGGACGAGTTCGTAGTACTCGGCCGGGAACAGGGGCTGCGCGAGCTCGTTGGAGAGCGCGAAGTACCGCTCACCGGGCGCGACTTCGACCTGGGTGGCGTGCGCGCGCATCGCGGCGGCCTTGGCGGCGGTGTACGCGGGGCCGCCGTCGATCTCGGCGGTGACCCGGTCGTCGTCCACCACACCCGGTACGTCGGGCACGACGGCGCTCCTGTCGAAGGGCAGCCCCGGCAGCTCGTCCCGGAGCCGGGCGAAGGCGGCCTCGGCGACGGGGCGCGGGACGCGGTTCCAGTACACCTTGGGGATGCGCCACCCGGCGCCCTCGGCCAGCTCCGCGGCACGCATGGCGACGCGGTGGGCCTGGATGTGGTCGGGGTGGCCGTAGCCGCCGTCGTCGTCGTAGGTGACGAGGACCTGGGGGCGCACCTCGAGGATGACCTGGACGAGGAACGCGGCGGCCTCGTCGACGTCGGCCCGCCAGAAGGAGGCGGGGTCGTCGTTGTCGGGAAGGCCCATCATCCCGGAGTCGCCGTAACGGCCGGCGCCGCCGAGCAGACGGAAGTCGTCGACGCCGAGTTCGGCCATGGCGGCCGCGAGTTCACGACGCCGGTGCTCCCCCAGGGCGGCACCGGTCAGGTGCCGCAGCTCCGGCGGGATGACCTCGCCGCGTTCGCCGAGGGTGCAGGTGACCAGGGTCACATGGGCACCCTCGGCCGCGTACCTGGCCATCGTCGCGCCGTTGTTGATCGACTCGTCGTCCGGGTGCGCGTGCACCAGCAGCAGACGCCGGGCGGCGCGCGATGGGGGTCCCCCCGGCCGGAGGTTGGGGGAGGGGAGTTCCGTCATGGGGCCAACCCTACGAGGCAGGACTACATCTCCCGCGCAGGGGCAGCCGCACGATCGGCACGCGTCAGAACTTGATGCTGCCGATCATGCTCGCCACGCTCGTCGTCAGGTCACTGATCGTGGGCGCGATCGTCGAGGAGGCCAGATAGAAGCCGAGCAGCATGCAGACGACTGCGTGACCGCCCTTCAGCCCCGACTTCTTGATCAGCAAGAAGACGACGATCGCCAGCAGCACCACCGCCGAAATCGAGAGTGCCACGGCGGTTCACCTCCAAGGACCCGGGGACGTGGGGGCAAAAGCAGAACAGGGGAACGTGTAAATCCATACATCAGCCAGCAGGTTCATACCCACACTGCGCTAGTGATCATAACTATGTGTGGGTGCGCATCTCGCGGCGCACAGCCGCACAAGGGGGTCGCATGGCCAATATGGTCGGAGGATGACGACCGAGTCCGACTCCTTCCCCCGCAGGCACGCCCGCACCCAGCGTTTCACCCTCGGCGCGCCGCGTTCGTTCACCGTGGCCCCCGACGGCTCGCGGGTGGTGTTCCTGCGCTCCGGCTCCGGCACGGACCGCGCGGGCGCGCTGTGGGTCCTCGACCCGGCGGACGGCTCGGAGCGCCCGGCCGCCGATCCCCGCGCCCTCCTCGGGGGCACCTCGGAGGACCTCTCGCCGCAGGAGCGCGCACGCCGCGAGCGCACCCGTGAGGGGGGCGCCGGGATCGTCGGATACGCCACCGACGCGGCCGTCGAGCTGGCGTCTTTCGCCTTGTCAGGGCGGCTTTTCACGGCGGAGCTGCGGGCCGGCACGGCGACCGGACTGGCGGTCCCCGGGCCGGTGATCGACCCCCGGCCGTCCCCCGACGGACGCCTCGTCGCGTACGTCGTCGGGGGCGCCCTGCGGGTGGTCGGGGCCGAGGGCGAGGGCGACCGGGCGCTGGCGGAGCCGGAATCCGACACGGTTTCCTATGGATTGGCCGAGTTCATCGCGGCCGAGGAGATGGACCGCACGCGGGGGTTCTGGTGGGCTCCGGAATCGGATCGACTGCTGGTCACGCGGGTGGACGACACGCCGGTGGAGCGGTGGTGGATCTCCGATCCGGCCCAGCCGAAACGTGACCCACAACACGTGCCCTATCCGGCTGCCGGGACGCCCAACGCGGAGGTGCGACTGTTCGTGTTCGGGCTCGACGGGGTGCGCACGGAGGTCGTCTGGGACCGGGCGCGCTTTCCGTATCTGGCGCGAGTGCACTGGTCAGAGGCGGGAGCGCCGCTGCTGCTCGTGCAGGCGCGCGACCAGCGCAGTCAGCTGTTCCTGGCGGTGGACACCGACACGGGGGCGACCCGGATGGTGCACGCCGACGAAGATCGGATTTGGCTTGATCTTTTCCCCGGGGTGCCGTGCTGGAGCCCGTCGGGACAGCTGGTCAGGATCGCCGACGAGGGGGGCGCCCGGGTCCTCGCGGTGGGTGAACGCCCGCTGACGGGAGCCCAGTTGCACGTGCGTGCGGTACTCGACGTCACGTCCGACGACGTACTGGTCGCCGCCTCGGCCGGGGCGGACGCGGCCGTGCCGGAAACCGGCGAGGTGCACGTCTACCGCGTCAACGAACTCGGCGTCGAGCGCCTCTCCCAGGAGCCCGGGGTGCACTCGGCGGTGCGCTCGGGGAACGTGACCGTTCTGGTGTCGGCGGTGCCGGACCGGCCGGGCAGCGTGGCGCGGGTTCTGCGGGACGGGAAGCTCGCGGCGACTGTCCGGTCTCATGCCGAAGACCCCGGCTTGTCCCCCCGCGTACTCCTCACCCAGGGGGGCGCACGACGAATCCCGTGCGCCGTGCTTATGCCTACGGACTACCCCGGTGACACCCCCCTGCCCGTACTCATGGATCCCTACGGCGGCCCGCACGGCCCCCGGGTCCTCGCCGCGCACAACGCGCACCTGACCTCGCAGTGGTTCGCCGACCAGGGCTTCGCGGTGATCGTCGCTGACGGGCGGGGCACCCCGGGCCGCTCCCCCGGCTGGGAGAAGGCGATCCACCACGACCTCACGGTCAGCCTCGACGACCAGATCGAGGCGCTGCAGGATCTGGCGAAGAGTCATCCCCTCGACCTCTCCCGGGTGGCGATCCGCGGCTGGTCCTACGGCGGCTGGCTCGCGGCGCTCGCGGTGCTGCGCCGCCCCGACGTCTTCCACGCCGCCATCGCGGGCGCCCCGGTGACCGACTGGCGGCTCTACGACACCCACTACACCGAGCGGTACCTCGGCGACCCGGCCACCACCCCGGAGGCGTACGCGAAGAGTTCGCTCGTCACCGACGAGGGGCTCTCCTCGCCCGCCGAACCCCATCGCCCGCTGATGATCGTCCACGGCCTGGCCGACGACAACGTGGTCGTCGCCCACGCCCTGCGGCTGTCCTCGGCCCTGCTGGCCGCCGGCCGCCCGCACGAGGTGCTCCCGCTGTCGGGTGTCACCCACATGACGCCCCAGGAACAGGTCGCGGAGAACCTGCTCCTGCTCCAGGTGGACTTCCTCAGGCGTTCGCTCGGGCCGGCGTAGTGCCGCAGGCGCGGCAACGGGCCGGGAGACATGGCGCTCCCGGCCCGTTTACGGCACCCGCACGGCCGTACGCTGTTCAGAGTGGCCCGTCCGTATATCGGAATCGGGTCGGTCAAGTTGCCTGCGTGTTAACGCGGTTGATGCGCGTTTGGGTGTCTATGGCGACCCGTCACCGTGATCGTCCCGCGTTTTTCCCGGTGCCTCCTCCGGCGGGACCACCTGCTTCTCCTCCGCGAAGTGACACGCCGAGGCGTGTGCCGCCGGGCCGGTCGCGAGGCGGAACTCCGCCGGGACGGCCAGCGTCGGCACCTCCCGCTCGCACCGCTCCCGCGCCTTCCAGCAGCGGGTGCGGAAGCGGCAGCCGGAGGGGATGTTCGTCGGGGACGGGACGTCGCCCGCCAGGATGATCCGCTCCCGGTGCTCCCGCGCCTCCGGGTCCGGTACGGGGACCGCGGAGAGCAGGGCCTGGGTGTAGGGGTGCGTCGGGTGGTCGTAGATCTCGGCGTCGCGGCCGATCTCCACGATCCGGCCGAGGTACATCACCCCCACCCGGTCCGAGATGTGCCGGACGATCGAGAGGTCGTGGGCGATGAACAGGTACGAGAGGTCGAACTCGCTCTGGAGCCGGTCCAGCAGGTTGATCACCTGCGCCTGGACCGACACGTCCAGCGCGGACACCGGCTCGTCGGCGACGATCACCTCCGGCCGCAGGGCCAGCCCCCGCGCGATGCCGATGCGCTGCCGCTGGCCGCCGGAGAACTGGTGCGGGTAGCGGTTGATGTACTCGGGGTTGAGCCCGACGACGTCCAGCAGGTCCTGGACCTTCCTCCGCCGGTCGCCCTTGGGCGCCACCTCGGGATGGATCTCGTACGGCTCCCCGATGATGTCGCCGACGGTCATGCGCGGGTTGAGCGAGGTGTACGGGTCCTGGAAGACCATCTGGATGTTGCGCCGGACCGCCCGCAGCGCCTTGCCCGACAGGCCGGTGACGTCCTCGCCCTTGTAGCGGATCTCCCCCGCCGTCGGCTTCTCCAGGCTGACCAGCATCTTGGCGACCGTGGACTTGCCGCAGCCGGACTCCCCGACGATGCCCAGGGTCTCGCCGCGGTGGAGGGTGAAGTCGACGCCGTCGACGGCCTTGACCGCGCCGACCTGCTTCCTGAACAGGATGCCCTGGGTGAGCGGGTAGTGCTTGACCAGCCCGCTCACCTCGAGGATCGGCTCGGCCGATGCGGAACTAGCCATGCAGGCACTCCCTCCAGAAGTGGCACGCGCTCGTGCGGTCCGCACCGGAGCCGCCGGAGCCGACCGGCCCGACGGCCGCGTCTCCCTCGACGCCCCCGTCGACCTCGTACAGCGGGGGTACGTCCGTACGGCACACGTCCTGGGCCATCGGGCAGCGCGGGTTGAAGGCGCAGCCGGGCGGGATGTGCATGAGGTTGGGCGGCAGGCCCTTGATGGCGTAGAGCTCCTGGCCCTTCTGGTCCAGGCGCGGGATGGAGTCGAGCAGGCCGCGGGTGTAGGGGTGGGCCGGGGCCTTGTAGATGTCGTGGACCGGGGCCGACTCGACGATCCGGCCCGCGTACATCACCGCGATCCGGTCGGCCACGTCCGCGACCACGCCCAGGTCGTGGGTGATGAGGATCAGGCCCATGTGGTACTCGCGCTGGAGCTCCGCGAGCAGGTCCATGACCTGCGCCTGGACGGTGACGTCGAGGGCGGTGGTGGGCTCGTCGGCGATGATGAGCGCCGGTTCCAGGGCCATCGCCATCGCGATCATGATGCGCTGGCGCATGCCGCCGGAGAACTGGTGCGGGTAGTCCCTGACCCGTTCCCGGGCGCCCGGGATACGGACCCGGTCCATCAGCTCCACGGCCTTGGCCCGCGCGTCCTTCCTGGACATCCCGCGGTGCACGACGAACATCTCGCCCAGCTGGTCGCCCACCGACAGCACGGGGTTCAGGGACGACAGGGCGTCCTGGAAGATCATCGCCATCTCGGCGCCGCGGACCTTGCGGCGCTCCTCCTCCTTGAAGCGCAGCAGGTCCTTGCCGCGGAAGAGGATCTCGCCGCCGGTGATCCGGCCGGGCGGCATGTCGAGGATGCCCATGATCGCCTGGGCGGTGACGGACTTGCCGGAGCCGGACTCGCCGAGCACGGCCAGGGTCTCTCCCGCGTCCACGCCGTAGCTGACGCCGTTGACGGCCCTGGCGATCCCGTCCCGGGTGCGGAACTCCACGTGCAGGTCGCGTACTTCGAGCAGCATCCGGCCGTCACCTCAGCTTCGGGTCGAGGGCGTCGCGCACCGCGTCGCCGAGCATGATGAACGCCAGGACCGTGAGGGCCAGGGCGCCCGAGGGCCACAGCAGGGCGTGCGGGGCGTTGCGGATGTAGGGCGAGGCGGCGGAGATGTCGATGCCCCAGGAGACGGTCGGCGGCTTCAGTCCGACGCCGAGGTAGGACAGGGTCGCCTCCAGCGAGATGAACGTGCCGAGCGCGATGGTCGCCACGACGATCACCGGGGCCACCGCGTTCGGCGCGATGTGCCGCAGCAGCAGCCGGGAGTGGGAGGCGCCGAGGGCCCGGGCCGCCTGGACGAAGTCGTTCTGTTTGACGGTGATCACCGAGCCGCGGGCGATCCGGGAGATCTGGGGCCAGCCGAGCAGCACCATGAACCCGATGACCGGCCAGACCGTATTGCTGGTCACGACGGAGAGGAGGACCAGGCCGCCGAGGACGACCGGGATGGCGAAGAAGATGTCGGTGATCCGGGACAGGATCGAGTCCCCCGCCCCGCCGAAGAACCCGGCGAGACCGCCCAGCACGCTGCCGAGCAGGGCGACTCCGAGCGTGGCCAGGAAGCCGACCGTGACGGACGTACGGGCGCCGTAGACGACGCGCGTGTAGACGTCGCAGCCCTGGCCGTCGAAGCCGAACGGGTGGCCGGGCTGGGAACCCTCCTGGGCCTTGGCGAGGTCGCACTTGAGGGGGCTCAGCCAGGTGATGGAACCGGGCCACAGGGAGATGAAGACCAGGAAGAGGATGACCAGGCCGGAGATGATGAAGACCGGGTTGCGGCGCAGGTCCCGCCAGGCGTCGGACCAGAGGGAACGGGCCTTCTCGGACGGCCCGGTGCCCTGTGGCCCGCCGTCGGTCGTCTTCTCGAGGGTCTCTCCCTCCGCCGTGGCCAGGTCCATCGTGCCGCCCATGCCGGTGTCGGCGATGGCGCCCTCCTCCGGGGTGCGGCCCGCGCCCGGCAGATGGTGCTCCGGCGGCATCGGCTCAGGCATAGCGGATCCTCGGGTCGAGTACGGCGTACAGGAGGTCGACGACCAGGTTGGCCACCAGGAAGACCAGGACGAGGACGGTCACGAAGCCGACGACGGTCTGGGTGTTCTGGCGGAGGATCCCCTGGTAGAGCTGGAAGCCGACGCCGTGGATGTTGAAGATGCGCTCGGTGACGATCGCGCCGCCCATCAGGGCGCCGATGTCGGTGCCGATGAAGGTGACCACGGGGATGAGGGAGTTGCGCAGCAGGTGCCGGGTGACGACCCGGCGGCGGGGCAGCCCCTTGGCGACGGCCGTCCGGACGTAGTCGGACCGTCGGTTCTCCGCGATGGAGGTGCGGGTCAGCCGGGTGACGTACGCCAGGGAGACGGAGGCGAGCACCAGGCCCGGCACGATCAGCTCACCGAAGGTGGCCTCCGAGGAGACCGACGGTTTGATCCACCCCCATTCGACGCCGAGCAGCAGCTGGAGCAGCAGGCCGGTGACGAAAGTGGGGACGGAGATCACGACGAGGGTGAGCAGCAGGACCCCGGTGTCGACGGGCCGGCCGCGGCGCAGGCCCGTCAGGACACCGAGGGTGATGCCGATGACGATCTCGAAGAAGATCGCGACGATCGTCAGCCGGATGGTGACCGGGAAGGCCGTCGCCATCAGCTCGGTGACCGGCTGGCCGTTGAACGCCGTACCGAAGTCTCCGGTGAAGACGTTCCCCATGTAGGTCAGGTACTGCTGCCAGACGGGCTTGTCGAGGCCGAACTCCTTCTTCAGCTGGGCGGCGGTGGCCGGGTCGCACTGCCGGTCACCGCAGAGACCCGCGATGGGGTCGCCCATCACGTTCACCATGAGGAAGATCAACAGCGTGGCGCCGATGAACACCGGGATCATCTGGAGCAGACGCCGGATCACATACCGGCCCATGGCGGGTCAGCTGACCTTGATCTCGTTGTAGACCGGGACGGAGAACGGGTTGAGCTTGACGTTCGAGAGCCGCTCCGAGTAGCCGGCGCTGCCGTTCTGGTACCAGAGCGGGATGGCCGCCATGTTGTCCCGGACGACCTCTTCGGCCTGCTGGAAGGTCTCCACGGCCTTGGCCGTGTCGGTCTCGGCGTTGGCCTGGTCGACGAGCTTGTCGAAGTCCTTGTTGGACCACTTGCCGTCGTTGGAGGAGGCGTTCGTGTAGTAGAGCGGCTGGAGGAAGTTCTGGATGAGGGGGTAGTCCATCTGCCACCCGGCCCGGAAGGGTCCGGTCATCTTCCGGTCGCCGATCTGGGTGCGGAAGTCCGCGAACGTGCCGACCGGGTTGCCGACGCAGGCCTTGTCGTTGTCGAGGGCGTTGTTGATCGAGTTGCAGACCGCGTCGACCCACTGTTTGTGCGATCCGGTGTCCGCGTTGTATGTGATCTTGACCTGGCCGCCGGGCAGGCCGCCGCCTTCCTGGACGAGCTTCTTCGCCGCGGCGGGGTCGTACTCGCAGGCGTCCCCGCACAGGCCTTCCTTGAAGCCGCCCTCCT
The DNA here is from genome assembly GCF_040295245.1 of Streptomyces sp. NPDC002884. Lineage (NCBI taxonomy): Bacteria > Bacillati > Actinomycetota > Actinomycetes > Kitasatosporales > Streptomycetaceae > Streptomyces > Streptomyces sp. NPDC002884. The sequence continues at coordinate 341,227 of NZ_JBEOVB010000007.1, forward strand.
CGCCGAGCACCGGGGAGGTCCAGTCGGTGGCGGGGGTGCGGGTGTTCTGGAAGATCGTCTCGGTGATCTGCTTGCGGTCGATCGCCCGGGAGAGACCGGTGCGGACCTTCTCCGAGCCGGTGGTGTTCCACTTCTTGTCGTAGAACGGGAAGGCCAGGGTCTGGATGATGCCGGCGGGGGTGTTCAGATAGCGGTCGCCGAGGTCGTTCTTGACGTTCTTGAGCTGGGCCGCGGGCACGTCGTCGACGAGGTCGAGGTTGCCGGCCAGCAGATCGGTGTAGGCGGTGTTGTTGTCGGTGTAGACCTTCAGGGTCACGCCACCGTTCTGCGCCTTGTCGTCCCCGGGGTAGCCGTCCCACTTCTTCAGGGCCATCTGGGAGCCCTTGGTGTACGAGTCGATCGTGTACGGCCCGTTTCCGACGGGTTTCTTGAGCCAGCCCGCGTGGTCGGTGAAGAAGGCCTGCGGCAGCGGGGCGTAGGCGGGGTAGCCCAGGGTGTCGGGGAAGGTGGAGAACTTCTGCTTGAGCTTGACGGTGAAGGTCGTGTCGTCGACCACCTTGAGCCCGGCGAGGGCGCCGGCGCTCTGCGCGGTGCCGTCGGCAGGGTGGACCGCGGTGTAGCCGTCGATGTACTCGAAGAAGTACGCGTTCTTCTGGTTGTTCTTCAGACTCGCGCCGTAGTTCCAGGCGTCGACGAAGGATTTCGACGTCACTTTTTCGCCATTGCTGAACGTCCAGCCGTCCTTGACGGTGATCGTGAAGTTCTGGGAGTCCGTGGTCTCGATCTTCTCGGCCAGCATGTCCTCGGCCGCGCCGGTCTCCGGGTTGTACTTCTTGAGGCTGCGGAAGATCATGTCGAGGACCTTGCCGCCCTGCACCTCGTTGGTGTTGGCGGGCTCCAGCGGGTTCTGCGGGTCTCCCCAGGAGGAGCTGAGCACCGCGCCGCCCTCGCCGCCGCCGTCGCTCCCCCCGCCCCCGCACGCCGTCGCCGCGAGTGCTGCCGCCGCCGCGCATGCGGCCCACTTGGCGTGCGTGGCTCCACGCATGGATGCCTCCTCATTGACCGCGCTTTACCCGAGCGCTGTGCCGTCAGCACCGAAGCACTGATCCAGTACCGGTAAATATCGACTTAAAAAGTGCATAGCGCACACGGGCCGCGCCCAACGGGAGGCCCTTGCGGGGCTATTCGGGGGACGGCACGGATCCGCCGGACGCCGGCAGCAGGATCCTGGTGGGGGGTCGAAAAGGATCTTCTTCGCAGGTCACAATGGATCTTCGGTGCAGTGCGCAACGGATCTTCACCATCCGATGCAGAACCGTTGGATTGTGACCCTGAGATGTACGCATTCCGACACCCTGGCGTCCGAATATCGAACTCATTGACCGCTTTGCGCAGTTGGCCCGAATTCAGACACGGAACGATTACGGCGCGCTACACGCGTAGCTACGATATGGTCAAGACCAGGTAAAGAAAGTAAAGAGAAGACCAAGGGAGACCAGAATTTATTGACCTTGAACGAATTGCGTTGAAAAAGTCCGGCGTAGCCCGTAGGGAGTGCCCTGCGGAGTCATCAGACCCTCCCTTGGGCCAGGAGCACCATGACCCCCCCAACTCCATCAGCGGCTGCCCCGCTTGAGGTGACCGACGAGAGCGTCGAGAAGTCGGCCGCTTCCGTCGCCCCGAAGGCCAGCGAAGGACGCTCTCCCGGTCGACTGGCCTGGAAGCGTTTCAAGCGCGACCGCACCGGTGTCATATCCGCCTATGTCGTGATCTTCTTCTTCGTGATCGCGATCGCCGCTCCGCTGATCGCCAAGCTGTACGGCAAGGACCCCTACACGACCTACGCGAGCCAGCGTCCGGAACTGCTGAACGCCTTCGCGTACCCGTCCGGCCCGAACGGCGGCATGAGCCCCGAGTTCTGGTTCGGCATCGAACCCCAGCTCGGTCGTGACGTCTTCACCTTCCTGCTCTACGCGATCCGCAACTCGCTGGGCATCGCGCTCGCCGCCACCGTGCTCACCGTGGTCCTCGGTGTGGTCATCGGCACCACCGCGGGCTACCTCGGCGGCAAGACGGACTATCTCGTGGGCCGGGTCATCGACATCCTGCTGTCGTTCCCGTCCACGCTCTTCTTCATCGCCTTCATGCCGGTCGTGTTCGGTCTGTTCGTCGCCCCCGACGAGGAGATCCCGACCTGGCTGCGGGCCACAGCTCTGATCATCGTCCTCTCCGCCTTCGGGTGGGCGTCCATCGCCCGTCTGCTGCGCGGCCAGGTACTGGGCCTGCGCGAACGGGAGTTCGTGGAGGCCGCGAAGGTCACGGGTGCATCACCGGGGCGCATCGTCTTCAAGGAGCTGCTGCCCAACCTGTGGACGCCGATCATCATCCAGACCACGCTGATGCTCCCGGCGTACGTCACCGCCGAGGCGGGTCTCGCCTTCCTCGGCGTCGGCATGATCGACCCGACCCCGGACTGGGGCGTCATGATCGCGCGGGGTGCAAGTTTCTACACCGAGGACCTCACCTTCATGCTCTTCCCGGGCCTGTCCATGGTGATCTTCGTCCTCGCGTTCAACCTGCTCGGCGACTCGGTGCGCGACGCACTCGACCCCAAGTCCAAGCGCTAGCTCCGACGCCTTTCAGGACCACGGCAAGGACGCCGGGGTGCCGGACCTCTCTCATCACTCCCACTTCAAGGCAGGCAGCATGTCCTTCTCGCGCAGAAACTTCCTCATCGCCACCGGCGTCGCCGCGGCGTCGACGTCGGTGCTGAGCGCCTGCAGCAGCGGCAGCGAGGGGGGCTCCTCGCAGGACAAGGCCCCCAAGGTCACCGGGGCCAAGACCGTCGAGATCCCGGTCGGCACCAAGGCCGACTCCACCGGTCCGGCCCCCGAGGTGACGGGTGCGGTCAAGGGCGGGACGATCTACTCGCTCCAGCAGTTCGACATGGACCACATGGACCCGGCGCAGATCTACGTCTCCACCGAGGGCGCCATCACCGTGCCGATCATGCGCGGTCTGACCGGCTACAAGCTGGACGCCAAGGGCAACGCCACCCTGGTCGGCGACGCCGCGACCGACGCCGGCACCATGAAGGACGGCGGCAAGACCTGGTCCTTCACGCTGAAGGACGGTCTGAAGTGGGAGGACGGCGCCGAGGTCTCCTCGGACGACCTCCGCCACACCTTCGAGCGTCTCTTCGCCACCTTCGTCACCGAGGGTCCGCGCTACGTCCAGGACTTCCTGGTGGGCGGCGACAAGTACAAGGGCCCGTACGAGGGCAAGAGCCTCGCCTCCATCGAGGTCGACGGCAAGACCATCACCTTCCGTCTGAACGAAGCCCGCGCCGACTTCAACTTCACGCTGGCGATGCGCGCTTACTCCCTGGTGCCGAAGAAGCACGACACCAAGGAGAAGTACGACAAGCAGCCGATCTCCTGCGGCCCGTACAAGGTCGAGAGCCGCAACATCGGCAAGTCGATGACCTACGTGCGCAACGAGCACTGGGACCCGAAGACGGACGCGATCCGCAACGCCTACCCGGACAAGTACCTGTTCCAGATGGGCTACGAGCTGGTGGCGTCCACCGACCGCTGGATCGCGGACAAGGGCACCGACCAGTACGCGGTGCCGATCTTCAACGAGGTCGCGCCCGAGCGCATCGCCCAGGTCCTCACCAACGCCGATCTGAAGAAGCGCGTCCTCACCGCGGTCGACACGGTCACCTACTACTGGCCGATCAACATGACCCGCATCAAGGACCTCAAGGTCCGCCAGGCCATCAACTACGCCTGGCCGCACCAGCAGCTGCAGACCATCGGCGGCGGTGCCTACAGCCAGGAGATCGCCACCACGATCTTTGCCCCGGTGACGCCCGGCTACACCAAGTTCGACCTGTACGGCGTGGACAAGAAGCCGGGCGGCGACCCGGTGAAGGCCAAGGCCCTGCTGAAGGAGGCCGGCAAGGTCGGCCAGAAGCTGGTCATCGCCTTCCAGCAGTCGGACACCGCGGTGAAGACCGCCGTCGCCATCAAGAACGCGCTGGAAGAGGCCGGCTTCACGGTCGTCAACAAGCAGGTCGACAAGTCGACCTTCTACACCCAGATCGGCAAGATCGACAACGACTTCGACCTGTTCGCGGCCGGCTGGAGCCCGGACTGGCCGGGCGGTTACTCGCAGTTCTACCCCTGCTGGAGCGGCAAGAACATCGGCGACGGCCGCAGCAACTACGCCCAGCTGAACGACCCGAGCGTCAACAAGGCCATCGACGCGGCTTCGCAGATCGCGGACCCGAAGGAGGCCAACAAGGCCTGGGGCAACATCGACAAGATGATCATGGAGCTGGCCGCCGTGGTCCCGGACTACCACAAGATCCGCAACTACCTGTACGGCTCCAAGGTCGGCAACGTCATCTGGGACAGCGCCAACACCTGCGTCGCGCTCTCCAAGCTCTACGCCAAGAAGTAAGCGCACGCCCCCTGGGGGTGGTCATCACCATGGCCACCCCCCTGCGGCCCACCCCCCTCTCCTTACCGCGGCTACGGCGCCCCGTCCGGAAAGTCACGCCTCATGTTCCGCTTCCTTGTCCGCCGAGTCATCGGCGCGATGGTCATTCTCCTGATCATCAGCGCCATCACCTTCTGGCTCTTCTACGCCGTGCCGCGCGACCCCGCCATGATGTCCTGCGGCAAGAACTGCACGCCTGAGAACCTCGCGCAGATCCGGAAGAACCTGGGCATCGACCACTCCATCCCGGTGCAGTACTGGTACTGGCTGAAGGGCGTCTTCGCCGGTCGCGACTACGCCGGTTACGGGTACTGCGACGCGCCCTGCTTCGGCTACTCCTTCGCCAACAACGTGCCGGTCTTCGACACGATCATGGACCGCCTGCCGACGACCCTCTCGCTCGCCTTCGGCGCGGCCGCCGTCTTCCTGGTCCTCGGCGTCGGCGCGGGCATGCTCGCGGCCCTCAAGCAGGGCAAGCTCCTGGACAAGTTCGCCAGCTCGGCGTCGCTGCTCGGTTCCTCGTTGCAGATCTACTTCGTCGGCTACATCGCGATGTTCTACTTCGTCGCGAAGCTGGGATGGCTCGACCAGCCGTCGTGGACCCCCTTCACCGACGACCCGGTCGCCTGGTTCTCCGGACTCCTGCTGCCCTGGCTGGTCCTGGCGATCATCTTCACCGCCAACTACACCCGTATGACCCGCTCGCAGCTCGTGGAGCAACTGAGCGAGGACTACGTCCGTACGGCCCGCGCCAAGGGCCTGTCCCGGGCGAACGTGTTCTTCCGGTTCGCCTGGCGCGGCGCGATGGGCCCCATCGTCACGGTGTTCGGCATCGACCTCGGCACGCTGATCGGCGGCGCCATCATCACCGAGCAGACCTTCAGCCTTCCGGGCATCGGCCGGCTCGCGGTGAAGTCCGTGGACCAGAGCGACCTGCCCATGCTGCTGGGCGTGACCCTCCTGGCCGCGGGCGCCATCGTGTTCTTCAACATCATCGTCGATGCCGTCTACGCTCTCATCGACCCGCGGATCCGGCTCGCCTGACCTCCGCCAAGCCCCCTACCTCTCGCATCACCCCCCAGGAGCGTCCCCGTGACGAGCACCGATCAGCAGCCCTTCCTCTCCGTCAGGGACCTGAAAGTCCATTTCTCCACCGAGGACGGCATCGTCAAGGCCGTCGACGGGCTCTCCTTCGACCTGCTGAAGGGCAAGACGCTCGGCATCGTGGGCGAGTCGGGTTCCGGCAAGTCGGTCACCAACCTGGCCATCCTGGGTCTGCACGACCGCGACCGGACGGCGATCGAGGGCGAGGTCGTGCTGGACGACAAGGAGCTGCTGACCGCCTCCGAGAGGCAGCTCGAGCGGCTGCGCGGCAACAAGATGTCGATGATCTTCCAGGACGCGCTGGCCTCGCTGTCGCCGTACCACACGATCGGCAAGCAGATCGCCGAGACGTACCGCAAGCACACCGGCGCCTCCAAGAGCGAGTCGCGCACCCGGGCGATCGAGATGCTGAGGCGGGTCGGGATCCCGCAGCCGGAGGTCCGGGTCGACGACTACCCGCACCAGTTCTCCGGCGGTATGCGTCAGCGCGCGATGATCGCCATGGCGCTGGTCTGCGACCCTGAGCTGCTGATCGCCGACGAGCCGACCACGGCCCTCGACGTGACGGTGCAGGCCCAGATCATGGACCTCCTCAAGGACCTCCAGCAGGAGTTCGGCACGGCGATCATCTTCATCACGCACGACCTGGGCGTCATCGCCGACATCGCCGACGACGTCCTGGTGATGTACGGCGGCCGGTGCGTGGAGCGGGGCACCAAGAGGGAGGTGCTGCAGAGCCCGCAGCACCCCTACACGCTGGGCCTGCTGAGCTCGATGCCGAGCCTGGACCACCCGGTGGACGTTCCGCTCAACCCGATCCCCGGTTCGCCGCCCTCGCTGCTGAACCCGCCGTCGGGCTGCCGCTTCCACCCCCGCTGCACCTTCGCCGAGAAGGTCGAAGGGGGCCTGTGCTCCACGGAGCAGCCGCCGCTGGAGGTCACCGACGGTCGGGGTTCCGCCTGCCACCTGACCCCCGACCAGCGCGCCGAGTATTTCTCCGACCTCGCCGGCAGCGCGGCGAACTGACGTACAGAAGACGGGATTTCACCACCATGAGCGACACCACCCCCCTCCTGGACGTCTCCGGGCTCACCAAGCACTTCCCGATCAAGGGCGGCTTCCCGATCCGGCGTACGGTCGGTGCCGTGCAGGCCGTCGACGGGCTGGACTTCCAGGTCGCCGAGGGCGAGAGCCTGGGTCTGGTCGGCGAGTCCGGCTGCGGCAAGTCGACGACGGGCCGGCTGATCACCCGGCTGCTCGAACCGACGGGCGGCCGGATCTCGTACCGCGGCGAGGACATCACGCACGCGGGCCGCCGGCAGCTGGCGCCGATCCGGTCCGAGATCCAGATGATCTTCCAGGACCCCTACGCGTCGCTGAACCCGCGCCAGACGGTCGGCAAGATCATCTCCGGGCCGATGGAGATCAACGACATCCACCCGGCCGGCGGGCGCGAGACACGCGTGCGCGAACTGCTGGAGATCGTGGGTCTCAACCCCGAGCACTACAACCGCTTCCCGCACGAGTTCTCCGGCGGCCAGCGCCAGCGCATCGGTGTCGCCCGCGCACTGGCCTTGGAGCCGAAGCTGATCGTGGCCGACGAGCCGGTCTCCGCGCTCGACGTGTCCATCCAGGCGCAGGTCGTCAACCTGCTCCAGAAGGTCCAGCGGGACCTGGGTATCGCGTTCGTCTTCATCGCCCACGACCTGGCCGTCGTACGGCACTTCTCCCAGCGCGTGGCGGTCATGTACCTCGGCCGGATCGTCGAGATCGCCGACCGCGACGACCTGTACGGCAACCCGCGCCACCCGTACACCCGGGCGCTGCTGTCCGCCGTGCCCGAGGCCACCGTGCAGGACGAGGGAACCGAGGGCCGTGAGCGCATCCGCCTCGTCGGTGACGTGCCCTCGCCCATCAACCCGCCCTCCGGCTGCCGCTTCCGCACCCGCTGCTGGAAGGCGACGGAGAAGTGCGCGACCGAGGCGCCGCCGCTGGTCCAGGTCGAGGGCAACAAGCCCGGCCACCTGACGGCGTGCCACTACCCCGAGACGGCGGAGGTCCCGGCCGGCGTGCCGGCTCCCCGTCTCGCCAAGGACCCCGAGGCGGCGGCCTGACACACCCCTTTTCGTCAGCCGCCCCCTTCCGGAGCGGACTTTCTCGGCCCATTGACCCGAGCCCATGAACGTCCGATCCAGGGGACGAAGGCCCGCGCTCACCCAGCGCGGGCCTTCACCGTTCCCGGCCCGGCCTCATGAGGCCCGGGGCCCTGTGGGGCCCGCAGGGCCCCCAGGGGTGCGGGGAACCGCGCGACCGGCCACGACGAACCCGCACCCGACACCACAGGCCGGAACCACCCCCCTCAGGGGCGCGGGGAACTGCGCAATCGCCACCACGCACCCGCACCCACCGACGCACCACAACCCCCGCCCGCACCCCACCGCGCCCCACCGCGCCCCCGGCCGAGCCAAGCCGGCGGCAGCCGTGCAGCATCCATGCGCCAGCCGAACACCGCGCGCGCACAGTGGTGACTCGAGTGGTTCGAGGTACGGGGGGTACATGGAAATTCAGCTGCTGGGCTGCGTAGAGGCACGGGCCCGCTCCGGCGACAAGCTGCCGCTTCCGCACGGCACCAAACTGCTGCTGGCGGCACTGGCCTGGACCCCCGGCGCGTTCGTCGCCGACGAGACGCTGATCGAGCGCGTGTGGCAGGAGCGCCGGCCCCAGCACCCGCGCGACGCCCTGTACATCCAGGCCACCCGGCTGCGGAAGGCGCTGCGGGCCGACGGGCAGCTGACCGAGGGCTTCGAACTGATCCGGAAGCGGGGCGGATACGTCCTCGCGATCGACGAGCGCTGCGTCGACACCGCACGGTTCCGCGCCCTGGTCCGGCAGGCCCAGCAGGACGCCCGCGCCGGCGACACCGAGGCGGCCCTCGGCCTCTACGCGCGGGCCCTGGAGCTGTGGCGGGGCGAGCCGCTGTCCGACGTGCGCACGACCTGGGCGGAGACCACGCGGGTGACGCTGCGGCGCGAGCACCGGGAGGCCCTGGTCGGCAGCACCGAGCTGTACCTGCGCGTGGGGCGGCACGAGGAGTGCCTGCCGCAGCTGCACTGGCTGGCCGAGATGCACCCCTTCGACGAGAAGGTCACAGGCCTGCTGATGCTCGCCCTGCACCGCGGGGGACGCCAGGCGGACGCGCTGGACTGCTTCCAGCTGCTGCGCCTGCGGATGATCGACCTGCTGGGCTGCGAACCGGGCCCGGACGTGCGGTCCCTGCACGAACGGATCCTCGCCCACGACCCGCGGCTGCGCCTCGGCAGCGCGTACGCCCACTCCGTCTGAAGCGGCTCAGCCGTCGAAGTGCTCGGTCAGGTACAGGGTGAGGCGGGACTCGGCGTCCGCGGGGAGCTCGCGGTGACGGTGGTGGGGCGGCGGGCGGTGCGGGGGGCGCGTCCCGGGAGGGTGCCGGACGCCCAGCGCCGTGCACAGGGCGGTCGCCTCCGTCCTCGCCTCCTGCGCCGGCCCGGCCTCGCCGTGGGCCTCGTGGGCAGAGGCCAGGGCCGCCATGGCGCGGGCGTGCAGGAGGCGCTGGCCGGAACTCCGGGCGAGGTCGGCCGCCAGGGCCGCCGCGTCCCGGGCCCGGTCCGGGGCGGTACCGGTGCCGGTGTCCGGGTCCGGGTCGAGGAGCGTCAGGGCGGTGGTGAGGTGGACGCGCGGGAGGGTGAGGGGGTTGCCGTCGGCCGCGAGGCGTTCGGCGCGCTCCAGCTGGTCCAGGGCGTCGGCCGGGCGGCCCTGGGCGCGGGCCAGGTCGGCGCGGGCCAGCAGGACCTCGACGAGGCCCGCCCGGTGGCCGGTGCGCTCGGCGATCTCGAAGGCGGCGTCGAGGTGTTGGGCCGTCTCCTCGGCGCGCCCCGCGCGCAGCTTCACCGAGGCGACCCCGACCAGGCTGTCGACCTGGCAGTTGCGGTTCTCCACCCGCCGGGAGACGGCGAGGGCGTCCTCGTAGGCGAGGAGCGCGCGGTCGTCCTGGCCGGCGTCGGCGCGGACCCGGCCCAGCGCCTCCAGGGCCACGGCCTCCGTATAGGTGGACCCGGAGTCGCGGGAGACCAGGAAGCAGGTGCGCAGCGCCGCCGCCGCCTCGTCGAACCGGGCCTGCTTCTGCCGGACCAGGGCGAGGTTGACGAGGGCCATCGCACGGTTGTGGTGGACCGTGTCGCCGATCAGGTCGAGGGCCGCGCACGCCGCCTCCTCGGCCGCGTCCAGGCGGCCCAGGGCGAGGTTCAGGGACGCCGTGTTGATCAGCATGATCTCCACGTTCCTGAGGTTGTCCAGGGTGCGGTAGAGCGCGAGGGCACGGTCGTAGCAGGGCAGTGCGCGGCGCAGCTCGCCCAGCAGCTTGAGGGTGACGCCCTTGCCCTGGAGGCTGCCGGCCTCGCCGTACGCCCAGCCGGCCCGGCGGGCCAGCTCCTCCGCCTCCTCGTACTCCGCGAGGGCGCCCCGCAGGTCCCCGTTGCGCCAGCGGGCGCTGCCCAGGGACAGGCACATGGAGGCCTGGCCGACCTCGTCGCCGCCGCGCGCGGCCACCTCGCGGGCGAGGGTGGCCAGCCGCATCCAGTCGGAGAGCGGCCTGCGGTGGTGGAAGAGGTCCTGGAGCGCGTCCACCAGCCACCACACATACGGCGCGGGGCCGTGCTCGGCGGCGTGTCCGATCGCGGCCGCGATGTCGTCCCACTCGCCGTCGAACCAGGCGTACGCCTCCTCGGTGCCGGCGAACTCCCGTGGCAGGGAGCCCTCGACGGCGGGCGGGCGGGTGCGCATGACGTACAGGCCGGCCGTGGCGGCCGCGTTGACGACGCTCTGGAGGTAGTGGTCGAGGACGCGGGTGACGGCGGCGGCGCGCTCGTCGGGGGCGTCCTCGGCGGCCGTGCGGTCACGGGCGTACTCGTGCACGAGGTCGTGCCAGGCCGGGCGGCCGTGCTCGACGTCGCGCAGCAGATGGACCCGCTGGGCCAGCCGCAGCAGGTCGGCCAGGCGATGCTCGTCGGTACCGGCGGCCGCGGCGGCCGCGGGTACCGACCGGCCGGTGCCCGGCAGCACGCCCAGCGAGCGGAAGGCCCGCCGGGCCTCCTCCGGCAGCACCCCGTACGACAGGTCGAGCGCGGCCCGTACGGCGACGGACTCCTCGCCCTCGACATGCAGCCGGGCCAGTCGCCCCCGGTCCGCGAGGTCACGGACGTACGCCCGGATGCTGCCCGGCCGGTCACCGATCCAGGAGCCCGCGACACACAGCGCGAGCGGCAGGTGGTCGCAGAGTTCGACGAGCCGCGCCGCGGCCTCCGGATCGGCGGCGACGGCCTCCGCGCCGACCGCGCCGCTGATCAGCTCCAGTGCGGCGGCGCTGTCGAGGACGTCGCAGGACACCCGGTAGGCGCCGTCCAGGGTGACCAGGCCGCTCAGCTTGTCGCGGCTCGTCACCAGGGTCAGCGAGCCCGCCGAGGCAGGCAGCAGCCGGCGTACGTACGACGCGTCGGCCACGTCGTCCAGGACGACCAGCACCCTGCGTTCGGCGAGCAGCGTCCGGTACAGCGCGGTCTGTGCCTCGGCGCCCAGCGGGATGTCGCGCGGGGCGCAGCCCAGGCCCTGGAGGAGCAGCGGCAGAGCCTCTCCGGGGGTCATCGGCTCGGCGTTGTCGAAGCCCCGCATGTCGAGGAAGAGCTGGCCGTCGGGGAAGCGGTCGGCGACCCGGTGGGCCCAGTTCAGCGCCAGGGCGCTCTTGCCGACGCCCGCAGGTCCCACGATCAGGGCGAGCGGTTCCGCGGTGCGCAGACAGGAGTCGAGGCGGCCGAGTTCACCGTCCCGGCCCACGAAACGGCGTGGGGTGGGCGGGAGTTGGCGCGGCACGGGCCGCTCGGACGCCGGGGCGGACCGCTCGGGCGGGGCGCCGGTGGGGAGTCCGCCGCCCCGTAGCAGCCGCTGGTGCAGGTCCCTGAGCTCGGCCGAGGGTTCCATGCCGAGTTCGTCGACCATGCGTCGGCGCAGCGCGGTGTACAGCTCCAGGGCCTCGGCACTGCGGCCGTCCTGCTGCAGGGCGCGCATCAGCAGGCCGTGCGGGCGTTCGCGCAGCGGGTGGGCGGCGGTCAGCCGCAGGAGTTCGGCGATGGCCTCCCGGTGCCGGCCGGTCTCGATCCCCGCCTCGGCCACGCCTTCGCGGGCGACGAGGTGCAGTTCGGCGAGGCGTTGGCGCTCGGCCTCGCGCACCGCGACCTCCGGCAGGTCGGGCAGCGGCTCGTCCCGCCACAGCGCGAGGGCCTGTTCGCCGCTGCGCCGGGCCGTTCGCCAGTCGCCGTCGGCCGCGGCCCGCGAGGCGTCCCTGATGAGGTTCTCGAAGGCCAGCAGGTCGAGTTCGTCCGGGCCCGCGTGCATGACGTAGCCGGGCCGCCGGGTGGTCAGCAGCTCCGTCCCCGCCGGGCCGAGGGCGCGCCGCACCTCCGCGACGAGGGCCCGTACCCGGGCCGCGCCCGCGCCGGGCGGCCGGTCGTCCCACAGGCACTGGATCAGCCGGTCGACGGAGACGACATGGTTGGCGTGCAGCAGGAGCACGGCACACAGCGCGCGTTGCCGGCCGGTGAGTACGACGACCCGTCCGTCGATCTCGACGTCCAGCGGTCCGAGCAGGCGGAACCGGGGCCGTGGGGTGAGCATTCACAGAACGTAGTCCAGGGGCGACTGCCGGGCAACGCCGACCTCCCCCAAGAGGAACCGACGGCTCCCCCGGCGTCGGGATCCGGCCAATCCCCCGGGCCGCGGCCACGGCGGTGGCCGGGTGCCGTACGAGGCGGGGCGGCCGGAGCCGGATCGGGGCGGGCGCCGCGTGTCCCCCGTCGGTCGCCCGCCCCGTACGAGAGTCTCGCCGAGCCGCCTTTCCGGAGCCTTTCGGCGATCTTTCATCCGCCTTGCGCCCCGGCCCGGCCGGCGGCGACCCCCTCCACCACGGGGGACGCGCGGGGCCCTACACGCCGGTGCGGCCGTCGATCAGTTCGCGCAGGATGTCGAGGTGGCCGTTGTGCCGGGCCGTCTCCTCGATCAGGTGCAGGAGGATCCAGCGCAGGTCCACATGGCGGCCGTCGCTCGCCGCCCGCTGTGCCTTGGTGCCCAGGTCGTGCCCGGCGACCAGTTCGCGGTGCCGCCCGGCGAGCTCGGCGTACTCGTCGAGCACCTGCGCGAGCGGGAGGTCGACGGCGATGCGCATCTCGCGGTCGGGGTCCTCGTCGGTCCACGGTCCCTCGTCCTCCTCGCCGAGGAACACGACCCGGAACCAGTAGTACTCGACCCAGCGCAGATGGTTGACCAGGCCGCTCGGGGTCATCAGCGGCGAACCCGGCAGGGGCGCCCTGCCGGCGTCCGCGTCGGAGAGGTCCTCGCACTTGGCGCGCGCGGTGTCCCGGGCGTAGTCGAGGAACGTGGTGAGCTGGGTGCGCTCGTCCCACGCGGGGGGCATGTCGTCCGTTCTCTTCATCGCGCAGAGCATGTCCGGCCGCCGGACCGCTTGTCGAGGGGATTCGGATGTTCTGGATCTTGTCCTGTGCCGCACCGAGGTGTGGCACACTGCCGCGGTGGTCGATCATTCGTTCGCGGATCTGACACTCGCCGCGCTGTACGACAGCATCAATCCGTGGGGGCCGGACGACGACTTCTACCTGAACCTGGTGAGATCCGCCGACTCGGTGCTCGACGTCGGCTGCGGTACGGGCCGGCTCCTCGCGCGGGCCGCGTCGGACGGCCACCCGGGGCGGCTCATGGGCCTCGACCCGGCGGCCGCGATGCTCGTCCAGGCCAGGCGCCGGGCGCCCGACGTGGAGTGGCTGCTGGGGGACCTCAACATCCGTCTGTGGCAGGCCGACTTCGACCTGGTGGTCATGACGGGTCATGCCTTCCAGGTACTTCTCGGCGACGAGGAACTGCGCGGCGCGCTGCGCGCCGTACGATCGGCCCTGGGCGACGGCGGACGGTTCGTGTTCGAGACCCGCAACCCGGCCGCGCGGGCCTGGGAGACCTGGACCCCGGACCACGTCCGCGAGGTCACCGACGCCGACGGCCGGGTCGTACGGGTCTGGCACGAGGTGGAGGACGAACCGTACGGCGACCGGGTCACGTTCACGGAGACCTTCGACTCCCCCGGCTGGCCCCAGCGCCACACCGGCCGCGCCACCCTCCGCTTCCTGGACCCGGGGAGCCTGACCGGTTTCCTGGCGGAGGCGGGGCTGCGGGTGGAGGAGCAGTACGGGGACTGGGACCGGCGTCCGCTGACCCGGACGAGCCCGGAGATCATCACGGTGGCAACCCCGGCCGGATGACCCCGAACGGACCTCCCGGTCCCGACGGCCTCGGCGGCCTCGGCGACCCCTGCGGCCCGCCGACCCGACGGCTCCGACGGCCCGGCGACCCCTGCGGCACGACGACCCCGACGACCCGGCGGCCCCTGCGGCCCGTAGGCTCCTGCGGGCCCCGCAGGGCCCCAGGGGCGCGGGGAACTGCGCGACCAGCCACCACGAACCGGCACCCGACACAACACGCCCGGAACCACCACCCCTCAGGGGGCGCGGGGAACTGCGCGACCAGCCACAACAGACCCGCACCCGCCGGACGCCACCGAAAAACAGGCACCCGCCGGGGCGCCACCGGAAATCAGCCGCCGGCCCGCCGGAGCTACTCGCGCCCCTCCTCCAGCGCCGCCAGCGCCGGGTCCAGCACGATGTCCTCCGCACGCGCCTCGATCGTCGGCTCCTCCGGGAAATGGCAGGCCGTCAGATGGCCGTCGTGGTTGCCGGAGATACGGACCAGCGGCGGCTCCTCGACCGCGCACTTGTCCTGCGCCTTCCAGCACCGGGTCCGGAACCGGCACCCCGAGGGCGGGGCGATGGGCGAGGGCACGTCCCCGGCGAGCCGGATCCGCTCCCGTGCGGCCGTCTCCCCGCCGGCGACGTTCACCTCGGGGACCGCGGAGAGCAGCGCGTGGGTGTACGGGTGCCGGGGCCGGGTGTAGATGGAGTCGCGGTCGCCGACCTCGATGATCTTCCCGAGGTACATGACCGCCACGCGCTGGGAGAAGTGCCGTACGACGGCCAAGTCGTGGGCGATGAACAGGAACGCGATGCCGAGCTCCTGCCGGACCTGCTGGAGCAGGTTGACGACCTGCGCCTGGATGGACACGTCGAGCGCGGAGACCGGCTCGTCGGCCACGATCAGCTTCGGCTCCAGCGCCAGCGCACGGGCGACACCGATGCGCTGGCGCTGGCCGCCGGAGAACTCGTGCGGGAAGCGGTTGTAGTGCTCGGGGTTGAGACCCACGATCTCCAGCAGCTCACGTACCCGCTTCTCCCGGCCGCCCTCGGGCTCGATCCCGTTGACCTCCATCGGCCCGGAGATGATCTTGCCGACCGTCTGCCGGGGATTGAGGGAGGAGTAGGGGTCCTGGAAGATCATCTGGATCTCGGACCGGATCGGCGCCAGCTGCCGGCGCGAGGCGTGCGAGATGTCCTGCCCGCGGTAGGTGATCGTCCCGGCCGTGGGCTCCAGGAGCCGGGTGATCAGCCGGCCCGTCGTCGACTTGCCGCACCCCGACTCCCCCACCAGGCCGAAGCTCTCGCCGGCCCGCACACTCAGGTCGATGCCGTCCACGGCCTGCACCTGGCCGACCGTACGCCGGATCGGGAAGCCGCCCTTGACCGGGAAGTGCTTGGTGAGCCCCTCCACGACGAGGAGTTGCTCCCCCTCTCCGTCGGCGCCCGCCTCACGCGGGGCGGGGAGTACGAGTTCCTCTTTCTTCACGTGCTCCTCCTGGCCTTCTTCACGTGCTTGCTCCTCAAGGTCCTGCCCCTACCCCAGTCGGGGCTTGATCTCGTCCACGAAGATGGTCCGCTTCTGCTCCGCCGTGAGATGGCAGGCGGAGGCGCGGTCCGGGGCCAGCAGGGGACGTTCGGTGACACAGCGGTTGCCGCCGACCCGGTCCCGGAAGGTGCAGCGGGGGTGGAAGCGGCAGCCGGAGGGCGGGTTCAGCAGCGACGGCGGGGCGCCGGGGATGGGGGCGAGCGGAGTGCCCAGGTCCGAGTCCAGCCGGGGCATGGAGTTCAACAGACCCCAGGTGTACGGGTGTTGTGGTGAGCGCAGCACCTGCTCGGTCGTCCCGCGCTCGACCGCGCCGCCCGCGTACATCACCATGATGTCGTCGGCCATGTCGGCGATGACACCGAGGTCGTGCGTGATGAAGATGATCGCGGTGCCGAACTCCCGCTGGAGGTCCTTGAGCAGGTCGAGGATCTGCGCCTGGACGGTGACGTCGAGCGCGGTGGTCGGCTCGTCGGCGATGAGCAGGTCGGGGTCGCAGATCAGCGCCATCGCGATCATCGCGCGCTGGCGCATCCCGCCGGAGAACTGGTGGGGGTAGTCCTTCGCCCGTTCGCGGGGGTTGGGGATGCCGACCTTGCCGAGCATCTCCACCGTCCGCTCCCAGGCGGCCTTCTTCGAGGCGCCCCGGTGCTTCATGTACGGCTCGGCGATCTGCCGGCCGACGGTGTAGTACGGGGAGAGCGCGGTGAGCGGGTCCTGGAAGATCATCGCGACCTTGTTGCCGCGCAGCTTCTCCAGTTCCGACTCCCGGGCCGTGGTCAGCTCCTGACCCTCCAGCAGGATCTCGCCCTCGACGGTGGTGAACATGGGGTTGTGCAGCCCGAGGACGGTCAGGTTGGTGACGGACTTCCCGGATCCGGACTCGCCGACGATGCCGAGGGTGCGGCCGCGTTCGAGGTCGAAGGAGAGCCCGTCGACGGCCCGGACGGCGCCGTCCTCGGTGGTGAAACTGACGTGCAGGTCCCGCACCGAGAGGAACGCGCCCGCGCCGGCCGGGACGGGCGCCCCGGCCTCCTTGGTCACAGTGGTCACGACAAAGCTCCTGACGACAGTCCGGAAACGGCTAGGACAGCCGTACGCGCGGGTCGATGAAGGCGTAGCAGGCGTCGACGACGATGTTGCACAGCAGGATGACGGCGGCGGCGAAGAGCATCACGCCCAGCAGCAGCGGAAGATCGCTGAACTGCACGGATTCCACCGCGAGATGCCCGAGGCCGGGCAGTCCGAAGGTGTACTCGGTGATGATCGCGCCGCCGAGCATCGAGGAGAGGTCGATGCCGAGGATGGTGACGATCGGGATGAGGGAACCGCGCCAGGCGTACCGGAAGAAGACGTACCGCCGGCTCATCCCCTTGGCGCGGGCGGTGCGGATGTGTTCCTCCTGGAGCTGCTCGATCATCGACGAGCGCGCCATACGGGTGTACTGCGCGGCGAAGATCGTGGACAGCACGACCCAGGGGATCATCAGCCCGGTGAACCAGGCGACGGGATCCCGGGTGAGCTCGGTGTACCGGGGCTCGTCGAAGATATGGGTCTGGTAGACCAGCACGGCGAGGGCGAGCGGGCCCAGGAAGTAGATCTGCATCGAGCTGAGCACCATGGAACCTGCGGTGAACGACTTGTCGATGAGCGTGCCGCGCCGCCAGGCGGCCAGCATCCCGGTGCCGAGTCCGACGAACAGGAAGACGACGGTGGCGCCGAGCGCGAGCGAGACGGTGAGCGGCAGCCGGTCCATGAGGGTCGACCAGACCTGCTCGTTGGTGTGGTACGAGTAGCCGAAACAGGGGGCGGGGCAGGGCCCCTGGGCGAAGTCGTCCCGGCCCGCGATCAGCCCTTGCAGGAAGATCCAGAACTGCTCGGGGATCGACTTGTCGATGCCGAGCGTGCGGTGGATGTTCGCCAGCGCGTCGGGCGTGCACGTCTTGCCGCACATCAGCAGCGCCGGGTCACGGGGCATGCCGAAGAACAGCAGGAAGGCGACGACGGTCAGCAGGACCAGGATCACCAGCGAGCCGAGGGTCCGGCGAAGAAGGAAGCGCAGCATCTCAGTGGCAGCTTTCGGGCTCGTGAGGCCGGCTCGTGGAGCCGGCTCAAAGGGCCGTGCGGGCCGGTGCGCCCCGTCGCGGAAGCGGGACGGGGCGCACCGGGCGCCGCGCTCGGGAAGGGGTTACTTCACAAACAGCCTGCGCGGGTCGATGCCGCCGATGACGTCGTCGTACACGAGGCCACCGATCTTCGAACCGGCCACCTGGGTCTGCTTGTAGTACGCCGTCGGGATGTTGGAGACGACGTCCTTCACGATGTACTCGTTGATCTTGTTCCAGGCCTCGGCGGCCTTGATCGGATCCGTGATGGTGCTCGCCTTGTCGATGTCGGCGTTGACCTTCGGGTCGTTGATGTGCGAGTAGTTCGCGGCGCCGTCCTGGATCTGGCGTCCGTCGTACAGCGGCGGGATGACGGTCGAGGAGCTCGGCCAGTCGGCGCCCCACGCGGTGTGGTAGATGTCGAAGTTGTTCTCGACCTTGCCGACCTGGTCGTAGTACGTCTCGGCCGGGATCTCCTGGCGCTGGACGTCGAAGCCGGCCTTCTCCAGACCCGCGGCCATGGCGGTGGAGTACTGCTGGCCCTCAGGGGTGTTGATGTAGCCGAAGGTCAGCTTCAGACCCGTCTTGCCGGCCTTCTCCAGCAGTTCCTTGGCCTTGACCGGGTCACCGGCCGGCTTCTTCTTCTTGCCGAAGGGGTCGAAGTTCGGGTTGTAGCCGGAGACGGTCGGGCTGATCAGACCGCCGGCGACCTCGCGGGCCGCGGTACCGCCGTAGGCACGCACGAACGGGGTGATCGGCAGGGCGTAGGCGATGGCCTCGCGGACCGTCTTGTCCTGCATCTCCTTGTGGGACAGGTTGATGTCGATCTGGCCCACGTACGGCTGATAGCCGGAGACCGTACGGGACTTCAGCGTCGCGTCGGCGAGGACCTTGGACAGGTTGCCCGCGTCGACCTCGTTGTTGAAGCTGACCGCGGTGGCGTTGGCCCCGGAGTCGTCGAGGATGGCCTTGGTGGAGTCCTCGAACTGCTTGTTGAACGCGAAGTTGAACTGGTCGATGTACTGGTGCCGGATCGGGTCGGTCTTCGCGTCCCAGTTGGCGTTCTTCACCAGGACCATCGACTTGCCGGACTTGAAGTCCTGGATCTTGTACGGGCCCGCGGTCATCGGGGCCTTGTCGTACTTCTCCTTGGTGTCCTTGGCCTTCGAGACGAGCGAGTAGCCGGCCATGGCCAGGGCGTACGGCAGGTCGGGCTTGGCCTTCTTGAACTTGAAGACGATCGTCTTCGCGTCCGGCGTCTCCAGGATGGTGTCCGGCAGGTGCTTGCCGTTGTACGGGCCGTCCTTGAGCAGGTCGCGGTACGCGGTGCCCGGCGTGTCGGCGAGCCACTGCTGGATGAAGGTCGGGCCGTTGGCGACGAACGGCGCGAACAGCCGCTCGAAGGTGTGACGCACGTCGGTGGCGGTGATCGCGGAGCCGTCGGCCCACTTGACCCCGTCCTTCAGCGTGTACTTCCAGGTCTTGCCGCCGTCGGTGGTGGTCCCGCTGTCGGTGGCCAGGTCGCCGACGACCTCGTGCTTCTTGCCGTCGTCACCGGTCGCCTTGTAGCCGGTCAGACCGCGGTGGATGAGCTGCGACAGCGCCATCTCGTCGGAGACGTAGATCTGCCCGGGGTCGAGGTGCGCGTAGCTGTCTCTCTGGAGAACGGTGACCGCGCCTCCGGGTTTGGCGCCGGGGACCTCGGCGGCCGGGCCCGTCGAGGCCTTCACGTCGCCGAAGTCGATGGAGGACTGCTGGCGTTGGGCGTTCTCCTTGTCGTCCTTGTTGCTGCCTTCCTTGCTGCCGCCCTCGCTGCAACCGGAGAGCACGAGCGCTCCCGCAGCGACCAGCGAGAGCGCGGCGTACGCGCGGCGTCCACCCTTACCCATCACTCGTTTCCCACCCATCTCTGTGAGTCCAGCAGTCTGTGAGTCCAAAGAACGTGATGTGCGGATCAGCGCGCCGTCTTGGGGTCGAAGGCGTCCCTGACCGAGTCCCCGAGCAGGTTGAACGCCACGATGAAGATGATCATCGAGACGCCGGGGAAGAACATGTAGGTGATGTCGTTCTGCATCACGAGTTCGGTCGCCGCCTTGGAGAACATCTGGCCCCAGTCCGGCGTCGGTTCGACCAGTCCCACCCCGAGGAAGGACAGACCGGCCTCGGCGGTCACGAAGTTCGGCAGCATGTAGGTGGCCTGCACCAGGATCGGCGTGACCACGTTGGGCAGGATCTCCTTGCGGATGATCCGCCCCGGCGGCGCCCCGCTCACCTTGGCGGCCTCGATGAACTCCCGTTCCCGCAGGGCGAGGCTGGTGCCGCGCAGGATGCGGCCGAGGCTCATCCAGCCGAGGACCCACTGCACCGAGATCAGGGCGACGACCCGGACGTAGACGGGCGTCTCGTCGCGCGGGCTGACGAACAGGGAGACCACGACCGGCATGCTCGCGATGAAGAACAGCTGGGCCGGAATGGCGAGCAGGAAGTCGATCACCCGGCTGATCAGGAAGTCCGTCCTGCCGCCGAGATAGCCGGCCGCGACCCCGAGGACGATGCCGGTCAGCACGGTGGCGACGGTGACCGCGAGGGAGATGCCCAGGGAGTTGCGGATGCCGTAGAGCAACTTGGTGAACACGTCGTAGCCGTTGCCCGGTTCGAGGCCGAACCAGAACTCGCCGCTGATCCCGCCGTTGGGCTGCACCGGCACACCCGCGCTGTCGAACAACTCCGGCCGCTCGTCCGCGAACACGGTGTACGGGTTCTTGCCGTAGAGCTTCGAGATCAGCGGGGCGAGCAGGCCGACCAGGAAGAAGAACAGCACGACGTAGGCCGAGATCACGCCCGTACGGTCCCGCTTGAAGCGGAGCCACATGAGCTGACCGGGAGACCGGCCCACGGGCACCCTGGCCTCGGGTGCCGACGCCGGGTCCTGGTCGCCGTCGACCACGACCGACGTACCGCCGCCGTCGATGTCGGTAGGACTTGTCACAGTTCGCCCATTTCACTTCACGGGTGTGGGTGTGCCGAGCCGGCGACGGACGCGGGCTGCCGCGTGATCGCCGATCGGTGCATGAAGGGACGCCGGCGCGCGCCGGACGGACGGCACGGAAGAAGCCGCAGCCGGACGCGCGTAGCCGAACGGCCGCAGTCGGCGGCCGGACGTCAGGTCAGTGACAGTCGCCGCGGGCGTGGGCGGACAGACCGGTGCTGGACCGCATGGGCAGCTTGACTGGCATGGGGATCCTCCTTGTGACTCCACGTGTTCACCGACAGGAGGGGGCGCTCGTCCGACCTCCGACACCCCTGACGGAGGGTCAGACACCCCCTGGTGCTCGCGAGTCGGCGCTGTCCCCACAGCGCGAGACCCATTGACCCGAGCGTTACGCGGCTAACTATCTGGCATGCGCCATGTGCCGACCACCGTCTTTAAATCTCAATTCAGTCACAGCTGACGCCTAGATCTTCCAAAATCCGGACAAAGTCTCTGGCGCGAGAAGGCCGCGAAACGGACTTGTTACATGGGTATCGGGCGAGGATCACCGCATTTCGGACAGAGGTCACCGCGAGAGCCCCGAAAAACGGGTTGCAGAAAGCCCGGGTGTCCCCATGCTGGGGACACCCGGGCTTCAGAGTGTGCTGTGGTGCCGAACTACCCGCGGATCAGCCGTGCTTGGCGCGGCTGGCGGAGCGGGCGCGGTCGCGCTGGTCGAGCACGACCTTGCGGATGCGAACCGCCTCCGGGGTCACCTCGACGCACTCGTCGTCACGGCAGAACTCCAGCGACTGCTCGAGCGACAGCTTGCGCGGCGGCACGATCGCCTCGAACGAGTCGGCCGCGGCGGAGCGCATGTTGGTGAGCTTCTTCTCCTTGGTGATGTTCACGTCCATGTCGTCGGCGCGGGAGTTCTCGCCGACGATCATGCCCTCGTACACCTCGGTGCCGGGGTCGGTGAACAGCACGCCGCGCTCCTGGAGGTTCGTCATCGCAAAGGCGGTGACGGCGCCCGCGCGGTCGGCGACCAGCGAACCGTTGTTACGGGTCGTCAGGACGCCGAACCACGGCTCGTGGCCCTCGTGGATGGAGTGGGCGATGCCCGTGCCGCGCGTGCCGGTCAGGAACTCGGTCCGGAAGCCGATGAGGCCGCGGGACGGAACGACGAACTCCAGACGGACCCAGCCCGAACCGTGGTTGGACATGTTGTCCATCCGGCCCTTGCGGACGCCCATGAGCTGCGTGACCGCGCCCATGTGCTCCTCGGGGACGTCGATCGTCATGCGCTCGACCGGCTCGTGGACCTTGCCGTCGATCTCCTGGGTGACCACCTGGGGCTTGCCGATGGTCAGCTCGAAGCCCTCACGGCGCATCTGCTCGACCAGGATGGCCAGCGCCAGCTCGCCGCGGCCCTGCACCTCCCAGGCGTCGGGACGCTCGGTGTCCAGGACGCGGAGCGAGACGTTGCCGACCAGCTCGCGGTCCAGGCGGTCCTTGACCTGACGGGCGGTGACCTTGCGGTCCTTGACCGCGGCCTTGGCCGAGGCACCCTTGCCCGTGCCGCCGCGGCCGACCAGCGGCGAGGTGTTCGTGCCGATGGTCATGGAGATCGCCGGCTCGTCGACCGTGATCAGCGGCAGCGCGATCGGGTTCTCGGGGTCGGCGAGGGTCTCACCGATCATGATGTCCGGGATACCGGCCACGGCACAGATGTCACCGGGGCCCGCCATCTCGGCCGGCTTGCGGGTGAGCGCCTCGGTCATCAGCAGCTCGGTGATGCGCACGTTGGACAGGGTGCCGTCGCGCTTGATCCAGGTGACCGTCTGGCCCTTGCGCAGCTCGCCCTGCTCGACGCGCAGCAGCGCGATACGGCCGAGGAAGTTGTCGGCGTCCAGGTTGGTGACGTGCGCCTGGAGCGGGGCCTCGGTGTCGAACTGCGGGGCCGGGACGTGCGAGAGGATCGTGGAGAAGAACGGCTCCAGGCTGTCGCTGTCCTGCGGGACCGTGCCGTCCTCCGGCTTGGTCAGCGAGGCGACACCGTCACGCGCACACGCGTAGACGATCGGGAACTCGATCTGGTCCTCGTCGGCGTCCAGGTCCAGGAAGAGGTCGTAGGTCTCGTTGACGACCTCGTCGATCCGGGAGTCCGCCCGGTCGGTCTTGTTGATGCACAGGATGACGGGCAGACGCTGCTGGAGCGCCTTGCGCAGCACGAAGCGGGTCTGCGGCAGCGGTCCCTCGGAGGCGTCCACCAGCAGCACGACGGCGTCGACCATCGACAGGCCGCGCTCCACCTCGCCGCCGAAGTCGGCGTGACCGGGGGTGTCGATGATGTTGATGGTGATGACGTCCCCCCCGTCCTTGGGGTGGTACTTCACCGCCGTGTTCTTGGCGAGGATCGTGATGCCCTTCTCACGCTCCAGGTCGTTCGAGTCCATCATGCGGTCGTCGAGCGACTCGGCAGCGTGCGCGGCGAAGGCACCGGCCTGCTTGAGCATGGCATCGACCAGAGTCGTCTTGCCGTGGTCGACGTGGGCGACGATGGCTACGTTGCGAATGTCGTGGCGCGTGGCCATAAAGCGGCGTTCTCCCGGAGTGTGAGGGCGACCCTGCTGCGTACATCTGTGTTACGCGGGCCCTGCCGGGCTCACGCCACGGCCTCACCCCATGGTACGTGGCCCGGCGGGGGACGGCCCCCGCAGGGCCACTCGGCTCGGTTCACGCGCGGCGCGCGCTCACTTCCCGGAGGGGCTCGCGGAGGCCTTCGCCCCCTTCGTGACGCCCTTCTTCAGGAAGCCGATGTCCTGGTAGACGGGGGTCTGGAAGCCGAAGGCACCCGCGTTGACCACGTTCTTCCGTACCGCGGTGAGCTGCGGGCGCTGATAGAGAGGAATCGATCCGGCAGCTGCCCAGATACGGGAGTCGGCCTTGCGGATCAGGGACCGTTTCTCGTCCTCGTCCAGCGTCGAGACCGCCTGCTCGAACAGATGATCGACCTGGTCGGTGCCCACCCGGGTGTAGTTCTGCTCGACGCTCAGCGAGCCGTCGGCGGCCGGCACCGGCTTGGCGTAGATCGGCCGGGCGTCGGTGGCGGGGAAGGCGGATCCGGGCCAGGAGTACAGCGCGAGGTCGTACTGACCGGAGGCGATGTGGTCCTTGAAGTAGCTCTCGTCCGAGACCTTGGTGATGTCCGTGCCGATGCCGACCTTCGCCAGCATCCGCGTGATCCGCTCGGCGACCGCCGCGAGCGGCTCCGACCCCGGGCCGGACGGCAGCACGAACCGCAGGCTGAGCGCCTTGCCGTCCTTGGCCAGCGCCTTGGCCCGGGCGCCGGCCGGCGCGGCCGTGCCCTTCGGGGCGTAGGCGCCGGGAGCGCCGCCCTGGGGCACCTGCTTGTACTGCTTGCCGTCCTGGGCGAGCTGCCGTCCGCCGCCGTCGCTCCTGCGCGCGCTCGCCCCCTTGTCGTCCGCACCGACGATGTACGTGCCGTCGCCGTCCGCGGAGTCGTCGTCGGAGTCCGCCTTCTTCCCCTCCGACCCGGCCGCCTTCTCGCCCTTCTCCTGCTTCTTGACCGGGCCTCCGGGCACCCACCCGGCGTCCGCGAGCAGCGCCTGCGCCTCGGTGGTGTCCTGGCCGCCGAGCGCCCCGCTGTTGTCGGCGTACGCGTCCTGCCCGGCCAGTGCCAGATGGCTGCCGACGGGCTCCGCGGGCAGCCCCAGCGGCTTCAGCACGACCTTGGCCAGTGCCTTGCGGTCCAGCGCGCGGGCGACGGCCCGCCGCACCCGCTCGTCCGCCAGCGGTCCGTCCGCGCCGTTCAGCGCCAGCTGCGTGTACGCCGGCTCCAGCGATCTGCGCACCTCGAAGTCGCGCAGCGCCTTCTGCTGCCCTTCCCACTTCGCGACCGCCTTGCGCAGCTCGGTGCGGGCGTCGGCCTCGTCCTCGGCCTCCTCCTCGTCCGAACCGTGGGCGAGCGCCCAGGAGCGCAGCGCCTTCGCGGCGGTGCGCTCGGAGCCGGGACCGGCGAGCGGTCCGGCCGTGCCGTTCGCGGCGCCGTCGACGCGCTGCGCGGCGGCCGGGTCGATCTCGGCCAGATCGATCTTCCCGGCGGCCAGCTCGGTCGCCCGCTCGTCCCTCGGGACGGCCGTCAGCACGATCTCGGAGAGCTTGGCCGGCCGGCCCCACCAGCGGGTGTTGCGGGTGAGGCGGACCTGCTCCTTCTTGCGGTCGACCTTCTTCACCACGAACGGCCCGGCGGTCACCTTCAGCTTGCGGCGCGCCCCGTCGTTGAAGGCGTCGGGCGTGCCCATGACGTCCTTCGGGTACAGCGGGGAGAACAGCGACCGCCAGTCGGCGTAGGTCCGCTTGAAGGTGACCCGGACCTCCAGGTCGTTGGCCCCGCGCTCGACCTTCTCGATGCGCTCGTAGCCGGCGTTGCGGGCGGTCCAGTAGGCGCTGTCCTTGCCCGCCAGGGCACGCCACTGGGCGGCGAAGTCGGCGGCGCCGATCTCCCGGCCGTCGCTCCAGACGGCCTGCTGGTTCAGCTTGTACAGGACGACCTGCTTGGGCTCGGTGTCGACGACCTTCGCGGACTCCAGGTAGTCGGCGTCGCGCTGCGGCCGCCCGGTCGCGTCGAGCCGGTACATCGAGGGCAGGACGGCCTGGGCGACCCGGGTGGTCGTGGCGTCGGCGTCCGACTGGAAGGTGTTGAAGGTCTCCGGCACCGCGTCCACGGCCCAGCGCAGCGTGCCGCCCTCGGCGATCCGGGCGCGGCCGGCCGGGGCGATGTCCTGGCGGGCCAGGGGCTTGCCTGCCTCGTCCGCGGAGCCGCAGCCGGACAGCAGGGGCACCGCGAGCGCGCCCGCGGTGAGGAAGGCGACCGAGCGCATCACCGCGCGCGGGCCGACGCCGTCGTGGGACATCTCTGGTACCTCCGGTGAGCCGCTGCCGCCGGTGACCCGAACACCCCGGAAACCTGGACGCGAATACGTCGACGCGGGTGCGTTTTGATCACGTTTGGCGGTATTTTGGAGTTGATCAGATCTATGGCTCACTGAAGAGGAAAGGGTTCGCCTGCCGTGGGCGACACGGCGGCAGGGCCTTCCAAGGCCACTCGTGCGGAGCAACGCACCCGCCAATCGCTGCACACGCCTTCACATCGACCGGTGTGACGCGCAACACTCGCAGGCGCATGAACGTTGCCGTCCAGGGCCCAGCCCCCACGGAAGCGAGGACTGCTCATGTCCGTGCACGACGACCTCACAACGGCCCAGCGCTGTCTCGACGACCTCTCCCGGTCCGTCGGCCGCCTGGAGCAGCAGCTCGGCAGCACCGGCCTGGAAATGCGCCGGGTGCGTACCGACGCCGACCATCTGAGGGAGAGCGTCGCGCTGCTGCGCGAGGCCGCCTCCCAGCCCGGGTCGTCACGCAGGCCCGAGCTCGTCACCATCCCCGACACCCCGTACGACGACTCCCTGTGGATCGACACGGACGACGAGGGACTCGGCGCCCGGGGCCGGCACGCCCCCTGACCCGACCGGAGTCCTGACTTGGCCACTGGTACGGAACCCTCACCCACGGACCATCGTCCCCCGAGCGGCGTACGCGGCGCCGGACGCGCCGCCATCGCCGCTCCCCATCTGCGGACCGACCGCTGGTGGCTGGCTCCCGCCGCCACCGCCGCCGGTCTGCTGGCGTTCATCGTCTACTCGACCTGGCGGGCCTTCGCGAACGCGGACTACTACGCGGCGCCGTACGTCTCGCCGTTCTTCTCCCCGTGTCTGGCGGAGAACTGCCAGAGCATGCGGTCCGGCCCCAACTGGGACCTGTTCGGCAGCTGGTGGAGCCTCTCCCCGGCGATCCTCATCCTGATCTTCCCGCTCGGCTTCCGCCTGACCTGCTACTACTACCGCAAGGCCTACTACCGCGGCTTCTGGGCGTCCCCGCCCGCCTGCGCGGTGGCCGAACCGCACAAGAAGTACACCGGCGAGACCCGCTTCCCGCTGATCCTGCAGAACATCCACCGGTACTTCTTCTACGCGGCGATCCTCGTCGCCGGGATCCTGACGTACGACACCGTGCTCGCCTTCCGAGACGAGCACTACGCGTGGGGCCACATGGGCCTCGGGACCCTGGTCTTCCTGGTCAACATCACGCTGATCTGGGCGTACACGATCTCCTGCCACTCCTGTCGGCACATCGTCGGCGGCCAGCTGAAGCACTTCTCCCGGCACCCCGTGCGCTACCGGGCCTGGCGGTTCGTGGGGAAGCTGAACGCCCATCACATGCTGCTGGCATGGGTGTCGCTGGTGAGCGTGTCGCTCGCCGACTTCTACGTGTATCTCGTCGCGTCCGGTGCCTTCGACGATCCGAGGTTTTTCTAGATGAGTGGGGCCTGCTGATGTCCGTGGTCGACCGCCAGGAGTGGGACGTCGTCGTGGTCGGCGCGGGAGGCGCCGGACTGCGTGCCGCCATCGAGGCGCGCGAACGCGGCGCCCGCACCGCCGTCATCTGCAAGTCGCTGTTCGGCAAGGCGCACACGGTGATGGCCGAGGGGGGCATCGCGGCGGCCATGGCCAACGCCAACGAGCACGACAGCTGGCAGGTCCACTTCCGCGACACCCTGCGCGGCGGCAAGTTCCTCAACCAGTGGCGGATGGCCGAGCTGCACGCTCAGGAGGCCCCGGACCGGGTGTGGGAGCTGGAGACCTGGGGCGCCCTCTTCGACCGCACCAAGGACGGCCGGATCTCCCAGCGCAACTTCGGCGGCCACGAGTACCCGCGCCTCGCGCACGTCGGCGACCGTACGGGCCTGGAGCTGATCCGCACGCTCCAGCAGAAGATCGTCTCGCTCCAGCAGGAGGACCATCGCGAGACCGGCGACTACGAGTCCCGGCTGAAGGTCTTCCAGGAGTGCACGGTCACCCGGGTCCTCAAGGACGGTTCACGCGTGAGCGGGGTGTTCGCCTACGAGCGCGAGACCGGCCGGTTCTTCGTCCTCCAGGCGCCCTCCGTGGTGATCGCGACGGGCGGCATCGGCAAGTCCTTCAAGGTGACGTCGAACTCGTGGGAGTACACGGGCGACGGCCACGCGCTGGCCCTGCTCGCCGGTGCTCCGCTGCTCAACATGGAGTTCGTGCAGTTCCACCCGACGGGCATGGTCTGGCCGCCGTCGGTGAAGGGCATCCTCGTCACCGAGTCGGTGCGCGGCGACGGCGGGGTGCTCAGGAACTCCGAGGGCAAGCGGTTCATGTTCGACTACGTCCCGGACGTCTTCAAGGAGAAGTACGCCGAGTCGGAGGAGGAGGGCGACCGCTGGTACGAGGATCCGGACCACAACCGGCGACCGCCCGAGCTGCTCCCGCGTGACGAGGTGGCCCGCGCCATCAACTCGGAGGTGAAGGCCGGCCGCGGCTCCCCGCACGGCGGGGTCTTCCTGGACGTGTCGACACGGATGCCCGCCGAGGTCATCAAACGCCGGCTGCCCTCCATGTACCACCAGTTCAAGGAGCTGGCCGACGTCGACATCACGGCGGAGGCCATGGAGGTCGGACCGACCTGTCACTACGTGATGGGCGGTATCGCCGTCGACTCCGAGACGGCGGCCGCCCGCGGGGTGCCGGGGCTGTTCGCGGCCGGCGAGGTGGCCGGCGGCATGCACGGCTCCAACCGGCTCGGCGGCAACTCCCTCTCCGACCTGCTGGTGTTCGGCCGCCGGGCGGGACTGCACGCGGCGCGGTACTCGTCGGACCTCGTCCGGGGACGCCCGGCGGTGGACGACGAACAGATCGACGCGGCGGCCGCGGAGGCGCTCCGGCCGTTCTCCGCGGAGGGCCCCGGGGACCGGGCGGACCACGCGCCGGAGAACCCGTACACCCTCCACCAGGAACTCCAGCAGACCATGAACGACCTGGTCGGCATCATCCGCCGCGAGGGCGAGATGGCACACGCCCTGGAGAAGCTGGCCGAGCTGCGGGTACGGGCCCAGCGGGCCGGCGTCGAGGGGCACCGGCAGTTCAACCCCGGCTGGCACCTGGCACTCGACCTGCGCAACATGCTGCTGGTCAGCGAGTGCGTGGCCCGGGCGGCGCTGGAGCGCACCGAGTCGCGCGGCGGGCACACCCGGGAGGACCACCCGACGATGGAACGCCCATGGCGCAACGTCAACCTGCTGTGCGCGCCGGCCGACCCCACCGGAGTCCTGGCGGCGACGGATCCCGTCCGCAGCCGGATCGCCCTCACCCGCGAGAACACCGAACCCATCCGCCCCGACCTGCTCGCCCTCTTCGAGAAAGAGGAGCTGGTCAAGTACCTCACCGAAGAGGAGCTGTACGAGTGAGCAGCTACGAGGCCCGCTTCCGGGTGTGGCGGGGCGACATCGAGGGCGGCGGCCTGAAGGACTTCGAGGTCGAGGTCAACGACGGTGAGGTGGTCCTGGACATCGTCCACCGCCTCCAGTCCACCCAGGCGCCCGATCTCGCCGTCCGCTGGAACTGCAAGGCGGGCAAGTGCGGTTCGTGCTCCGCGGAGATCAACGGGCGGCCCCGGCTGCTCTGCATGACCCGCATGTCGGTGTTCGACCGCGAGGAGACGATCACCGTCACACCGCTGCGCGCCTTTCCGGTGATCCGCGATCTCGTCACCGACGTCGGCTTCAACTACCGCAAGGCGAGGGAGGTTCCGGCGTTCGTGCCGCCCGAGGGGGTCGGCCCCGGCGAGTACCGGATGTTCCAGGAGGACGTGGACCGTTCGCAGGAGTTCCGCAAGTGCATCGAGTGCTTCCTGTGCCAGGACACCTGCCATGTCGTCCGCGACCACGAGGAGAACAAGACGGCGTTCGCGGGGCCCCGCTTCCTCATGCGGGTCGCCGAACTGGACATGCACCCGCTGGACGCGGCCGAGGAGAGCGGCCTGGACCGCGGGCGCACGGCCCAGGACGAACACGGCCTCGGCTACTGCAACATCACCAAGTGCTGCACGGAGGTCTGCCCCGAGGGCATCAAGATCACGGACAACGCGCTGATCCCCTTGAAGGAACGCGCGGTCGACCGCAAGTACGACCCGCTGGTGTGGCTGGGATCGAAGATCAGGAGGCGCTCGTCGTAGAGGCCGGGGGCAGCCGGGGGGTGCGTCCGGGACGCTGGGCGAGCGTCTGGACGCCGAGCCCGGCGAGGTTGACGGCCATCCCGGCGGGCGGAACGTACAAGTTGACCGCCAGGTCGTGGGAGGCCATCGGGCCCAGGAACATGAAGAGGCCCAGGCCCAGGGCGCTCATCAGGGCTCCGACACCCCACAGCCGCGGCCGCAGCACCCGCCTGCGGCCGAACGGCGGCACCCACTCCCGTGTGACGGCCGCGATACCGACCACCGCCATGACCGTCACACAGACGACGGCCGTGACCACCAGACTCCAGTGCAGCATGCGCCCATGATCCCACCCGGACCGGGACGAGGGGAGGGCTCCGACGGGACTGCCGGATCTACCGGACCCAGCCCTCCTCGTACGACGTCCAGTCCTGCTCGGTGGCCGCGAAGTCCACGTACGCGGCGACGCCGAAGTTCTTACGGTCGGCGTCGGTACGGGACAGCCCCAGCCGGACGCCCCGGACGGCGGCGGCGACGGTCTCGGCGTGATTCCAGTGGCCGAACCGGTTCTCGTGGTAGAAGGGCAGGCCCATCAGGAGGTCGGTGGAGGCCGGCGTGACCTCCAGGGCCAGCGAGGTCTGCTGGGCGACGTAACCGCCGTACGTGCTCTGGAGCGGCTGCATGGTGTCGTACGACATCACGGCGATCTGGTCGACGCGGCGGGCGACCTGGCCGAAGAACTTCTGCGACCACCACTTGGGGTGTCCTGTGGTCGTGCCCCAGAAGGAGTGGAAGCCGGGGACCGGGTCGATCTGGTGGGCCGCGACGGAGAGTTGGGCGTTCTGTGCCCGGGTGACGGCACGCAGGTCGTCCAGGAGGCCGAGGTAGTCGCCGTCGTCGGAGTGGAGCGGCTCGAGGTCGAAGTGGGCGCCCTGGAAGCCGGCGGCGAGGATCTCGCGGGTGGACCGCACGACCGCGGCGCGGGTCTCGGCCCGCTCCAGCCGCATACCGTTAGGGCTCTCGCTGGCGAGGACGTCGCCGAGCCAGGCCTGGACGCGGAGCTTCGGCGCTTCCCGGTGGACGGTGGCTATGAACCGGCCCGCGCCCGCGTAAGCGGAGGCGGGGAGGGCGCCGTTGTGCTCCAGGGGGCCCGCGTGGACGTACAGGTCGCGGATGCCGGTCTTCCCGAGGCGGTCGGCCAGGGCCTTGACGTCGGCGTCGGTCTTACGGCCGTCGACCCAGGCGTGGCCCAGCCAGATGGCGTCCTTGCCCCGGGTGTACGTGCCGTCGGCCGGGTCGCCCAGGTAGTTCACCCGGAGGGCGGTCTCGGCGGCGAGGACCGGGACCAGGAGGAGCAGGACCAGGGCGAGGACGGTACGACGCACCAGGCGTCCGCGACGCCCGCGCCGGCGAACCGTCCCGGCCGCGGGATCGTCGCCGGTCCCGCTCCCCTCGGCGCCGCCGGTGTCACCCGCGCCACCCGTGCCTCCGGCACCTCCCGCAACGCTCACGCCGTCCGCCGCAACAGGCTCTCCCGACACCTCAGCCGGGCCCGTCTCCGGCTCCGGCTCCGGCTCCGGCTCCGGCTCGGACTCGGGCTCGGACTCGGGCTCGGGCTCGGACTCGGGCTCGGACTCGGGCTCGGACTCGGACTCGGACTCGGGCTCGGGCTCGGACTCGGACTTGGGCTCGGACTCGGGCTTGGACTTGGACTCGGACTCGGGCGTCGGCTCCCCCTTCACCTCCGCCGCTGTGCCGGTCGCCCTCTCCTTCTCGGGCTCCGCCTCCGGCTCCGTCGCCGTCTCCGTGCCGGTCTCCGTCTCCGTGCCGGTCCCCGTCCCCGATTTCGTGTCCGTCCGACCCGGTGGCCGTTCCATCGCGGTTCCCCCCTCGCGTGCCGTTCCGTCCCACCGCCCCCGACTCGGGTGCATCCCGGTCGCGTCGCCGTAATCGCGGCCATACGCTCCCAAATGTGACCTCTTCCTTGCTCCGAGGCCGGCCGCGGCGTGCCAAGTCGCACATATCCGTGCGGGTGGCGCATGCCGTGCTGGGCGGGGCGGTCGGGGTCGTGTGGCTGGTGTTGCCAGGGATGACGTCGGGTGGCGACACTCCGGTTGCGATCAAGAACCCGGCGCCCGGCGCGAGCGCCGCCGCGGCCGAGGCCGACGAAAGGTCCACCGTCGATCTGGTGCTGCCGCTCGTGGCGGTCGGCGCGGCCGGGGCGATCGCCGGGTACGGGTACGTACGGCGCGTCCGGCGCACCCGCGCCCGGACGACCCCCGGCGGGGTCGGCAGCCCACCGCCGCCGGGGTCGTCGCCGCCCCTCGCCGCCCTCGACGAACAGGCCTGCGCGGCGCTGGTCGAGGCCGACAACCGGATCCGGGCGGCGCGCGCCGAGCTCGGCTTCGCCGATGCCCTGTGCGCCGCCGAGGACCTGGAGACCTTCCGCCGGGCCGTCCGCGAGGCGGAGACCGAACTCGCCGCCGCGTTCCGGATGCGGCAGCGGTACGACGAGGGGGTGCCGGCGGAGGAGGCGGCCCGGGGGCACGCGCTCGCCGGAATCGTCGGACGGTGTGCGGAGGCCGGGCGGCGGCTGGACTCCGTGGCCGGGGAGTTCGGGCGGCTGCGGGGACTGGAACAGGGGCTGGGTGAGGCGTTGGGGGTCGCCGAGGGCCGGTTCCGGGAGCTGGCGGGGCGCGCCGCGGCCTCGGAGGCGGTCCTCGCCGGGCTCCATGGCCGGTACGCGCCGATCGCCACCGCCGCCGTCACCGGGAGCGTCGAACAGGCCAAGGACCGCCTCCTGTTCGCCACCGTCCGGCTGAACCAGACCCGGCAGTCGGCCGATTCGGGACGGCCGGAACGGGCGGCCCGGCAACTGCGGGCCGCCGAGGGCGCCGTCGCCCAGGCGGCCGTCTTCGTCGAGGGCGTCGACCGGCTGGCCGCGGAGCTGCGGTCGGCCGAACGGACCGTGCCGGCCGCTCTCACGGGCGCGGAGGCGGAACTGGCCTGGGTCAGACGACAGGCGGAGCCGGCCGGACGCCCCGAGCCGAGCGCGCCCCCCGGTGCCACCGGGACGGCCCCGGGCGGGTTCCAGGTCCGGTTGGTGCACGCCGACGCCGTGCTCGGCTCCGTGCGGCAGGAGTTGACGGGCGGGCAGCCCGGGGATCCCGTCGGGGTGCTGCGCCGGGTCGTACGGGCTGTCGCGCCGGTCGCCTCGGGGCGGGCCGGGGTGCTGCCGGCCGCCGCTCTCATCACCGCCCGCACCGCCACCGCCGCCGCGGCCGACTTCGTCGCGACGCACCGGGGCGCGGTCGGCGCCATCGCGCGCACCCGGCTGGCGGAGGCGGAACGGCTCCTCGCCACGGGGGACCCGGCGGACCGCCCGCCCGCCGACGTCCTCGCCCTGGAGGCCCGGGAGCTGGCCGAGCGCGACGTGCGGGCGCACGGGAACCCGTACGTGGGTGCCGCGGGCGCCGAAGTGACGGCCGGCACCGGCGGGGCCGTGCTCGGCGGCATCGTCCCGGCCGAGGACCCCGAGGACGGGACGCCCGCGGGCTTCGCCGGCCCGGCGCGGCCCGCCCGGGCGGCGCGGATCCCCGAGTGACCGTCGGCCCTTCGCCGGAGAGGGCCGGAAAGCGGTCGGCAGGCGGTCGGGACAGAGGGCCCTCGGGGCAGGGGCCGGGACAGGGGTCGGAGTCGGAGTCGGGACCGGGACCGGGTCGGAACGGGTTCAGAACAGGCTCAGCAACGCCTCCGCCGGGTCCGCCAGACCCGTCTCGCCGTCCGGCAGCGGGAGTTCGAACCACACCGTCTTGCCGCGCGGAGTACGGCGCGAGCCCCAGGCCGCCGACAGCAGGCCCACGAGCTGGAGGCCCCGGCCGCCCTCGTCGGTGTCCCGGGCGCGGCGGCGGCGCGGCTGGACGAGGCCCGCGTCCCAGACCTCGCACACCAGCGTGCGGTCGAGGAGCAGCCGGAGTCTGATCTCGCCCTCGCCGTACCGCAGCGCGTTGGTGACCAGCTCACTGACCAGCAGTTCCGTCGTGTCGACCAGGGGGTCGAGGCCCCAGGACAGCAGCTGGACGCGGGCGTGCTCCCGGGCCCGGCCGACACTGCGCGGTTCGCGCGGCAGGGTCCAGTCGCCGACCGAGTCGACGGGCAGGCCCTGCACGCGTGCCATCAGCAGCGCGATGTCGTCCTCGCCGTGGTGCGAGTCGAGGGTGTTGAGGACGTGGTCACAGACGTCCTCCAGAGGCGCGGAGGGGTCGGTGAGAGCCCCCACGAACGCGTTGAGACCCTCGTCCAGCGGGTGGTCGCGCGATTCGACCAGTCCATCCGTGTAGAGCGCCAGCAGAGCGCCTTCGGGAAGTTCGACCTCCACCTCCTCGAAGGGCTCACCGCCCACGCCGAGCGGCATGCCGGGCGGCACGTCGAGCATCAGCGCCGGTTCCCCGGGTTCGACGAGCACCGGGGGCAGATGGCCCGCGTTGGCGAACGTGCAGCGCCGGGTCACCGAGTCGTAGACCGCGTACACACAGGTCGCGAGGTACACCTCGGACAGGTCGGCCTCACGAGGGCGGCGGGCGGCCCGGGTGGCCTGCTGGACGCCTCCCGGGGTGCCGAGGCCGCGCGCGATCTCGTCCAGCGCGGAGAGGACCTCGGCCGGTTCCAGGTCCAGCAGCGCCAGCGTCCGGACGGCCGTGCGCAGTTCGCCCATCGCGACCGCCGCCCGCAGCCCGCGGCCCATCACGTCGCCCACCACCAGCGCCGTGCGGTGGCCGGGCAGTTCGATGACGTCGAACCAGTCGCCGCCGACCTCGCTGGGGCGGCCCATGGACACGTTGCCGGGAAGGTAGCGGCAGGCGATGTCCAGGCCCGAGGCGACCGGGTCCCCTGGCGGCAGCAGCGACCGTTGCAGTATCAGCGCCCGTTCGTGCTCCCGCCGGTACAGGCGCGCGTTGTCGATACAGACCGCGGCCCGCGCCGCCAGCTCCACGGCCAGATCGCGGTCCCGGTCGCCGAACGGCTCGCTGCCCTTCGTCCGGGAGAACTGCGCGAGGCCGACGACGGTGTCGTGGGCGACCATCGGGACGGCGAGGGTGGACTGCACGAGGCCGCCCTCCTCGCCGGGGATGGCCTGCGGGCGGGCGGTGCGCAGGGCGTCCGCGCAGGGCGAGTTGAACGGGAAGTGGTGGACCGCGCCGACCGCGACGGGCGCGCCGGCGCCGGGGAAGGGGGCGTCGGAGACGGCGGAGGAGAAGGCGACCCGGCGCAGTTCGGCGCTGCCGTCGGCGAGGCCGGGCGGGGTCTCGTCGCCGGCCAGGAGGCCCTGGTAGAGGTCCACGGTGGCGAGATCGCAGAAGCCGGGCACGACGACGTCGAGGAGTTCGCGCGCGGTCGTCTCCAGGTCGAGGGAGTTCCCTATGCGGGCGCCCGCCTCGTTCAGCAGGGCGAGATTGCGCCGGGCCGCGGCGGCCTCGCGGGCGGCGGCGCGGCGGGCGGTGATGTCGGTGCCGAGCCAGGCGATGCCGATGGGCCGGCCGGTGCCGCTGTGCACGCGGTAGAGGTTGATCGACCAGTGCCGGCGCTCGTCGGAACCCGGCACGTATCCGGTGACGTGCATGTCGGTGATGGAGTCGCCGGTCTCGAGAACCCTGCGCAGGGTCGCGCTGACCCGGTCGGCCTCGGGCCGGGGCAGGTAGTCGTGGACTCCCTTGCCGCGGTGGTCGTCGGGGGTGCCGCCGAAGATCGAGGCGAACCGGTGGTTGGCGCGGCGGACCCGCAGGTCGGGATCGATCAGCAGAAAGCCGAACGGGGATTGGCCGAAAATGGCCTGCGAGGCGGCGAGGTCGGTCTCGATGCTGCGGAGCGTGCGGACGTCGACGACGATGCACACGGCGGCCTTCTCGCCGTCCACGCTGCGCGTCGGCATGACGTAGACCTCGGCGAGGCCCTTCTCGCCGCGTCCGCCGCCGGGCACCGGGTCCGGCGTCCGGAAGGGGACCACGCCGGTCCACTCCCGCCCGTCGAGGATCTCGGCCATCTTGCGCTGGCCGCGTTCGCGCAGTTCGGGGTCGATGAACGCGTCGATGGGGTCCATGCCGACGGCCCGGTCGGCCGGGATGCCGAAGATCTGCTCGGCGCGCAGGCTCCACTGGTCGACGAGGCCGTCGGGGCCGATCGAGAACGAGGCGACCTTGATGTAGTCGTAGATCGAGCCGGGCGGACTGCTCTGCCACATGGCGTCACCGGGCGTCGCCGCCTCGCCCGGGCCGTCGGCGAGGCCGTGCGCGGCATCGGCGGCGAGCGCACTCGCGGCCCTCGCCCTCGCGCCGCCCGACGGGTCCTCGGACTCCGTGGCCTTCGCTGGTATCTCGCTCACGCGAACCGTCCCCTCCAGCTCACCGCGTCCGGCACCGGTCACCGGCGGCGGCTGCCCGCAGTATCCAGCACTACGGGTCCGCACGACACGGTGTTCACGATCACAGCACGGTCCAGGCGTTTTTTGGACCGTCCCGCGACAACACTTCCAGTCTTCTAACCAGCGGACACGTCGTCGAATCGCCTCTTCCGGGACCGGTCCGAGACCGGAACCGAACGGGCGACACCGCAAGGCCCGCTGTACACCGGCTCATCCCCGCGAGAAGCCCCGTCAACCCGGCACCGCCAGTTCGAACCACACCGTCTTGCCGGTACCCCCGGGCCGGGTACCCCAGCGGCGCGAGGAGGAGGCCACCAGCTGCAGTCCGCGCCCGCTCTCGTCCTCGGGCCGGGCGATCCGTTCGCGGGGCGGGTCCGGCAGCGGGTCGGAGACCTCGACCAGCAGGACGCCCGCCAGTCCGGCGGGGCGGACCAGACGGAGGCCGATGGGGCCGGTCGCGTGCCGCAGGGCGTTGGTGACCAGCTCGCTGACCAGCAGCGCAGCGATGTCGCTCAGGCTGTCGAGGCCCCAGCCGTGCAGCTGGCCGCGGACCGCGCCACGGGCGGTGCGCACCGCACCGGGGTCCGCGGGGAACGTCCACTCGGCGCAGTCTCCGTCGGTGTCGATCACGCCGATCACTTCCCGGGCCAGCGAGTACACCCATGTCCGGTTTCGTGGGGTTAATGGCCACATACCCGATATTCGGGAGGCAGTACCGCACAGCAGGGCGCACTGTGGCACAAACGGCGTACGCGACGGCCCGCCCCTGACCGGAGCGCCCCCGCATCGACCCGACGACACTCGACGCGCCCCGGGCTCGGCGACTCGGCGGCTCGGCGGTTCAGCGGCTCGGCGGCTCGGCGGCTCGGCGGCTCGGCGGCTCGGCGACAGGACCCTCGCCGGCGGGCGCCGGATCAGCGGGTGCCGGTGCCGAGTTTCGGGAGTGCTTCGCGGACCGCCGGCACGTCCTGGTCCAGCCAGTCGACGTCCCAGATCTCGGCCGGGGCGAGCCAGCGCAGGGCGTCATGGTCCTGGAGGGGCTCGGGAGCGGCGGAGCCGGGGCGCAGGCGGGCGGTCCACACCTGGAGGACGTAGGGCGCCGCGAGCGGCCACTCACCGGGGACGCGTTCGACGGTCTCGGCGTCGACGCCGAGTTCCTCGCGCAGTTCGCGCACGAGGGCCGTCTCGGGCGCCTCCCCCACCTCGACCTTGCCGCCGGGCAGTTCCCAGCGCCCGGCGAGTTCCGGGGGTGCGCTGCGGCGCGCGGCCAGCAGGCGGCCGGCGTCGAGCAGGGCGGCTCCCACCACCACGGTCCGTTCCGTCATGGGCCGGAGCCTACGGGACCGCACGGAACGTCAGTTCCGGGTGCCGTCCCCGTTCTGCGCCTGGCCCTGGCTCTGCCCCTGCGCCTGTGTCTGCGCCTGGCCGATGAGCTCGACCCAGTAGAGCTGCTTGTGGCCGCGACTGTCGAGGCTGTCCGCGATCTTCTGAGCCTCGGCCCGGGTCGCGTACCTGCCCACGCGGTAGCGATTGCCGTTGTCGTCCTGCCGTATGACGAGCCAGGGCAGAGAGATGGTGCTGTCGTTCATCGCCCCCCACTCCCCCTTCTCGCACCGGCCCGCTCGGATCCCGTCCGCGACACGCCTCGCGCCCCGCCCTCTAAGGAAACCGCAATCCGCATATGCCCGAGCGTACGCCTTACCTTTACGCACCGAACACGACTTTGCACAAAGAGGTACGCAACCAGCCAAGACGCAGGGGGCGCACGAGACCGAACGCGCCGTGCGCGCGCCGCGATGCCTCCGGTCGGCGGGGTTCCGGGCACCTACGGGACGACCTGCGGGAACAACCGGAAACGACCGGATTCCGACGGCGCGCGGACGGCTCCACAGCGGGCGGATACCGGGGGCAACTGCCGGAAGGGTGTGCGCCGCCCGGGCGAATGCGCTAGCGCCCCGGACGGCGCCACGCCCCACCCCATCACCCGGACCACCGGAGGGTGTCCCCCGCCCCGTGCGCCGGGAGACGCTCCCGGCGCACTCCGGCGGCTACTTCACCGGCAGGTGGTAGGCGACCCGGTAGCGGTCGGCCGGGATCACCACGTCGGCCGTCTCGACCGGGCGGCCCGAGGCGTAGTAGGTGCGCTGGACGACCAGGACGACATGCCCCGGCACGCCACCGAGGGCGAGGAGTTCCTCGGCGAGCCCGGGACGGGCGCCGACCTCCTCCGTGACGTTGTCGACGATCACATCGATGGCGCGCATCCGCTCGACGACGCCCATACCGCCGAGCGGGCCCTCCTCGGGCAGCATGACGGGGGTGCGGCCCGTGACGGCGAGGGGCTCCCAGGAGGTGGAGAGCATCATCGCCTCGCCGGCCTCCCGGAAGACGTACCTGGTGCACATCACGCGGTCGCCGGACGCGATGCCGAGCCGCTCGGCGACGGAGACGCCCGCCTCGACCTGCTCGCTGCTGGACTCCCACGTCCCCCGCGTGTGCGCCTCGGCCTGCTCCTGCCGGAACGGCGTGGCACCGCTGACGGGGCGGTAGCCGGAGCGGGCGATCCGGCGCGGCACGGGCCGCTCGCGCACATACGTGCCCGACCCGGAGCGGCCCTCGACCAGCCCCTCGGCCATCAGCACCTTGCGCGCCTCGAGGGCGACGGTGTCGGAGACCCCGTACTCCTCCCGGATTCTCGCCTGGGAGGGGAGCCGGGTGTGCGGTGGCAGCGACCCGTCGGAGATCTTCTTGCGGAGATCACCCGCGACACGCAGATACGCCGGCTGCTCACCGAATGTCACTGGCCACTCCCATCAGGTTGTACAGACAGCTACAGCCTGGCAACCGTGGGTTGTACCGTGCAAGTAAAGGCCAGAGAATCACTCGATGTGATGACAAGTTCCCGGGAAACGCTTTACCCAGGCACTTTCTCCCCGCTGCGGACGTGATCACACATCCAGACCGCTGTCGCTGTCGCCCCCGCCCGTGCCCGCGCTCCCGCTGTCGGAGTCCTCGTCGTAGGTCGGCGGGGTGGTGGCCAGGCCCAGAGCCCTGCGGGCGGTGACGGTGGTGGCGCCGTCGACGTACGCGTAGGCCTTGTCGTAGTGCTCGTAGAAGCCGTCGGCGTCGGTGGCCTTCTCCGCCGCCGCCCACTCCTTCGCCGCGTCCCGCATGTCCTTCACCAGGGCGGCCAGCGGCGCTTCCCGGGTATCCATCTCCCAGAGGTGCGAGCCCAGCTGGTCCGCCTGATTGCCGGTCACGTCGCCGGTGTCACCGGCCCAGGTGCGGTTGTTCGCGAGGTCGTCCTCGGCGTACTCCTCCGGCTCCTCGAAGAGCACCTCGTCGACGGCGGCCATCGCCTTGAGGAAGGCGAACTGGTCGGCGTCGAGCGTCGACGCGTCGGCGCGCAGCGAACCGGTCAGGGTGCCCTTCTCGTCCACGTTGGCGAAGACGCAGGTGATCTCGCGGTCGCCCCAGCTCCAGCTGTCGGCGGTGGGCGTGAGGTAGTAGATGTCGACCTCGTCGGTCAGCACCCAGGGGTCCATCGCGTAGGCGTCCTGGAGCGTGTAGCACTTGTCGTCGGCCACGTCCGTGACGTGGTCGTCGCCCGGGAAGCTGTCGCCGGAGAGCGGGACCGAGGCGAACACCTCGGCGTCGTGCTCACCGGAGCAGTCCACCTCGTCGACGTCGTAGACGTCCTCGTCGAAGGTCTCCCCCGGCACGTCGAAGCAGTCGCCCTTGGCGAGCGCGAAACTGGAGTTGCCGGTCGCGCCCTCCTTGAAGCCGTCCCAGAAGTCGGAGGCGCCGCCCGTGGACAGCGCGAGGACCCACACCGCGAGGCCGACCGAGGACAGGACCGTGCCCACGATCGCCATCGCCTTGCCGCGCTCCCCCCGCTTCCTGATCTGCACCAGCGCGATGATCCCGAGGAGCAGCCCGACGCCCGGCAGGAAGCAGAGGAGGCCGAGGACGAGCGCGGCGATGGCCACGCCGTTGACCGGCGAGGGCCGGCCGTAGGGGCTGTACCCCTGCCCCCAGACGGGGTAGGGCACCGCGCCGTACGGCGCCTGCGGGTACGGAGCCTGCGGATAGGGCGCCTGCGGGTACGGGGCCTGCGGGTAGGGCCCCGTCGGGCCCGGACCCTGCGGACCCTGCGGGCCGTACGGCCCCTGGGCGTACGGGTCCTGCGGAGGCGCGGCGAACGGGTCCTGCGGGTACGGGGCCTGCGGCTGCGGAGGCTGGTACGGGTCCTGGGGCTGGTGCGGCCCGGGAGGCGGGGGTATGGACACGAGTACCGTGCTCCTGGTTCAGACGGTTCAGGCAGTTGTACGACTGCGCGCATCGTAAGCGCCCCACCAGCGAGGACGGAACGGAGATTCCGTTCAGGCGGCCGCGCCCGCCTCCTCGACGAGCAGCTCCCTGGTGCAGTCCCGGATCAGGCCGTGGAAGGAGAACCGGGCCGGAGTGTCCTCCCGGATCAGGTTGTTCTCGATCAGCGCGTCGAAGTGGTGCTCCACGTCCCCGGCCGGCAGACCCGTGACGCGGGCCGCGTGCGCGATGTCGTAGGAGGCGGACGGCTGGAGGCTGATGAGCCGGCTGAACTGCCTTTCGGGCGAGCTCAGATGGTCGTAGGACACCCGCAGCACCGCCATGAGGTCGCGGTCGGCGGTCCGCAGACAGCGGGCCCGCCGCACCGGGTGCGCGAGGCGCTCGACGAGGTCGGCGACGGTCCACGCCGGACGGTCGCGCAGCCGGGTCGCGGCGATGCGCAGGGCCGGCGGCAGCCGGCCGCACAGCTCGACGGCCTGCGCGAGCCGCGCCGGTTCGCGCCGCGCCCGGGGCTCCCCGACGATCCGCCGGAACAGCGTCACGGCGTCGGCGCGCGGCAGCACGTCGAGGCAGAGCGGTAGACGTCACCTCCCCCGACGCCGGGCGGAGTTGGGTTTCGGTCATCTTCAGGTCCTCACGATCCGGTGGGGGGTGGCTGACGAGAAACACTCTTGCGCCACCCGCTGTCCGCCCGAACCGACGCGGCTGTCGCTGCCCTGTCGAGCCCCGGGACGGCCGGAAAGTGCGGTCGCACCGTCGACGACCTTGTGGCCCGGACCATGGTGAATCGCTACGGTTGCCCCATGACCGCACTGCCCGACTGGATGCGCCCGCCACGCGCGGAGGGCTGGTTCGCGGAGGACCTCGACCGCCTCCCCGAGGCACCCCGCCACACCGAGCTCATCGACGGAGCCCTCGTTTTCATGATGTCGCCCCAGCGGTGGTGGCACGGCCACCTCGTCACCATGCTCACCGTCGCCCTCATGGAGCAGGCGCCCGCCACCGTCAGGGTCGGCCGCGAGATGACCATAAAACTCGATCAGCGCAACCGGCCCGAACCGGACCTGCTGCTGACGACGGCCGACTATGAAGGAGACCGCACCTGGTTCACACCGCAAGAGGTGCAGCTTGTGATCGAAGTCGTCTCCCCCGAGTCCGCCCACCGCGACCACACCGTGAAACTCCGCAAGTACGCGCAGGCCGGCATCCCGCACTACTGGTGCATCGAGGACGAGGACGGCGCCCCCGTCGTGCACGTCTACGAACTCGACGAACCGACCGGCGCGTACGCGCCCGCGGGCATCTTCCGGGGCACCTTGAAGCGCCCCGTGCCCTTCGAGATCAGCCTGGACCTCGACCGGCTCACCCCGCCCCGAACCGGCTGACCAGGGCACACCCTCTGGACGAGACGTTCACTCGGCTGCCGTGAGCGTCTCGTCCGTCATGCCCAGGCGGGCCTGCTCCTCCTCGACGATCCGGCGTGCCAGTTCCATGTCCGACACGTCGACCGCGTCCGGGGTGGCCTCGGCCACGGCACTGCGCCGGGCGTAGGCATCGAAGAGGCGCGTCTTGGCCTCCAGCATCCTGACCAGTCGTTCGTCCACGCCTCCGGTGGCGAGAAGACGATGCACGCGAACCGGCCTGACCTGGCCCATCCGGTGGGCCCGGGCCACCGCCTGGTGCTCGACGGTCGGCTTGATCTGAGGTTCACAGATGACGACGACGGAGGCGGCCTGCATGTTGAGGCCGACGCCCGCCGCCTGGATCTGCGCCAGGAGCACCGCGGGTCCCGGGGCGCCGGCGAAGTCGTCGACGATCTGCTGGCGCCGCCCGGCCGGGACGCCTCCGGTGAGCGGCCCGAACAGCGGAGCGCCGTCGGCGGCCGCGAGGGTTTCGTGCACCACGCCCAGTACGTCCTTGAAATGGGAGAAGACCACCGTCTTCTGCCCGTTCTCGCCGGCCTCCTGAACGATCTCCCGGAGCCGCTCCAGCTTGGCCGACTTCTCGGGGCGCAGGTACGCGGCCCTGCGCATCGCCATGAAGTTGCCCGCGCTCACGGCTTCCCGGTACGCCTCCTCGTCCGATGCGCTCAGTTCCTCCCACTCGTCGGTCCACTGGAGACTCGGGAGTTCCGTCAGCACGTCCTCCTGGTTGCGCCGCAGATAGACCGGGGCCACGGCCTTGCGGAAGGCGACCGATCCGGCCAACGCGTCCCGTTCCCCGAGGGAGTCCGCGACGTCACCGTCCAGCATCCGAACCAGGTTGCGGAACTCCACGACCCTGTTCTCCATCGGGGTGCCGGTCATGAACAGGGCGCGCCCGCAGCGTTCCGCCCACAGAGCGACCGCCTGGGACCGCTTGGCCTTCGGGTTCTTCACGGAGTGCGCCTCGTCGACCACCAGCAGTGCGACCTCGCCGTCGCCCGGGGCGCAGAGGCCGCGCAGCCCGTCGAACGTGGTCACCCCGACCCCGCCCCTCGCCTTCCAGTCGGCGAACGCGTGCTGCCGATCGGGGCCGTGGCACACCATGACGCGCAGAGAGCTGCGGGCCTCGATCTCCCGTGTCCAGTTGACGAGGACGCTCGCCGGGCAGACGACCATGAAGTGGCTCTGTCCCTCGGCGGCCAGGTGTGCCAGCACGGCGATCGCCTGGATGGTCTTCCCGAGACCCATCTCGTCGCCGAGTATCACCTTGCGCTGCGCCAGCGCGAACCGTGCGCCGAACGCCTGGTAACCGCGCAGGGACACCCGCCGGTGCGCGTCGTCGAGGCGTTGGGTCCGTACCCGCTCGGCAATCTCGTCCGGCAGGAAACCCTCGGCGGCGGCCACGTCCGACAGCCGCCCGGAGATCTCGGCGAGCAGGCTGTAGTACTCGGCGGAACGGAGCTCGAAGTCCACCCAGGCCGCGATGTCGGTCGAAGGCCCCCGCAGCAGGTCCACCGATGCCTGCGAAAGCAGCCCGGGCAGGCCCGCCCGTTCCGTCTCGTCGACCAGCGACCGTATGCCGGTGACAGCCGCCAGCGCGCGGGCCCTCTTCTCCCGGCCCGTCAGGAGCATCCGGACGCGCCGGGATGCGGGCCCGGCGTCGGCGAGCAGCGGACCGAGCCGTTCTGCCAGGACGGCGGCCCGGTCGACCGCACGACGAGCGTCCGGGCCGGCCTCCACCAGTACGTGCAGGGCGATGACGAGCGCGGTGGTGCTCGGCTCCGGCCGGTCCACGTCGATGTGGACGGCCACGGTCTCGTGGACGGCCTCCGAGAGCCTGCGGGCGGCGGCGAGCATCTGGTCCACGGTGCGCTGTCCGACACCGGAGATCTGCCGCAACCGGTAGGGGCCCGCTTCGAGAACACCGCCCACGGTGCGCAGCCCGCTCTTCTCGACGTTCCCGAGCCGCAGCCTCCCCTCGGTGACGTCCTGGAGCCGGGCGACGGGGATGGCGTCGAGCTCCCGCTTCACCGCCGCGTCGTGGATCGGCTTCAGCACCGCGCGTACCGCCTCCACCGCCCTCCCGTGGTCGGCGACCAGCGCCTGCGCCGCCTCGAACAGTCGCGCTCCCCTCGCGACCGTCTCCCGCTCCCCACGCCCCACGCTCCCCGCCCCTCGATCGCCTCCCCGCATCCTCCCAGCGCCGTCCCCCCGCGGGAAACCGCAAGGGGCCGACCCCCGAAAGAGCCGACCCCATCTGACCTGCGTCGTCACCAGGTCACCCAGGTGGCGTTGTTCCATCCGCTCACACGTTGAAGCGGAACTCCACCGCAACCGCCCTGGCCTGCGTAAATGTAGGCGCATCCCAGCACCAGCACGGATTTCTCGACAAAGTACAAGAAGATCCAGGACGCCAAGACGATGCGCCAAGAATGTAGGCCGCACAGGACCTCGGCACTGTAATAGTTCCTGTACTAGACTACCCCTGTGAAGTCACCCCGCCCCGGCGGGACGGAGAACATCTCCGTCTCGATGCCCTCGGAACT
Source organism: Streptomyces sp. NPDC002884 (assembly GCF_040295245.1). Classification (NCBI taxonomy): domain Bacteria; kingdom Bacillati; phylum Actinomycetota; class Actinomycetes; order Kitasatosporales; family Streptomycetaceae; genus Streptomyces; species Streptomyces sp. NPDC002884. Next base: position 385,617 of record NZ_JBEOVB010000007.1, read on the forward strand.
CCTCGGCGCTCTGCGCACACGTACCGGCAAGCGCGGGGTGTCCGCGTACGTGACGGCGGCGGTCCGGCATCAGCTCGCCATGGACGGCCTCGCCGAGATCGTGGCCGCCTACGAAGCCGAGCACGAGCCGCTGAGCGAGGCCGAAGTCCAGGCCGCGCAGAGCGAATTGTTCGGTGATGCACCGGCACCCTACGCGTCGAACGACAGCGCCGCGTGAAGGAGCCCGCGGCCAGGTCCCTGGTGCTCGACTCCCAGGCGCTGTCGCTGCTGCTGCGTAACGACCGCCAGATGATCACCCGGATCGAGGCCGCTCGGCGCGTAGGCGTGCCCGTCCTCGTGTCGGCCCTGACGGTGGTGGAGGCCGTTTACGGGAAGACGGATACCGCCCGGCTGCGCTGGCTGCTCTCCCGCCTTCAGGTCCAAGACGTCACCCAGGCAGACAGCCTCACCGCTGTGCAGCTGCTGAGCGACGCCGGGGGCCTACACGGCCACAAGTACGCCATTGATGCCCTCGTCGCCGCGATGGCGCTTCGCTCCCCGGCACCTGTCCTCGTATTGACCTCGGATCGCGACGACTGGTCGAAACTGTGCGGTGATCGCGTACAGATCAAGGACGTCTGACATCTGCCCACATCACGGCGGGACACAGCAGTAACAGGGCTGGTGATGCTGCTGCCATTTCACGCGGTCGATCAACCTCACCGAGATCCGCGAAGTCAAGGGCATGCCCTTCAGGACCTGCCGCCCCGACGAAGAAGAACAAGCCACTGCCTTTGGCGGAACACTCATGCTTCCCCGCCCTCTGCTGCTCGGCGCAGTCCGTCGCCAATGGGGGCCGCCGCAGATCGCCGGGGTGGCCAAGCAGGTCTGAGGCCGCTGACGGTGCCTGAGGCAGGCGCTGTGCTCTGCCACCTACCGCCGGGACGTGGCACGGGAGCGGGCAAGTGCCACAGCACATCCGCCCACGACTCGCTCGACTCGCGCAGGCCCTCGGCCAGCGCGACCAGCTCCTTGGGCCGTCCAGGCGCGCCCCCACCGGCACCGGCACCGGCACCGGCACCGGCACCGGCACCGGCACGCAAGAGTGTGCCTGACCAAGGCAGACCTTGGAACACACGCGCGGGCACGAGACCATCCCCATCCTGGGCGGCCAACCGCCCGGGGGCGCCCGGCCAGAGCGCGCGGAGGCTGCTGACACGGCACCACCGTGCGAAGCCTGGGCTGCATCCCAGCACGGTACGGATGACCAGGGATGACGACAGGTGACGAGGAGTCAACTATCCCAGCACGGGAAAACACAAAGGGCCCGACCCCGAAGAGTCGGACCCTCTCTGACCTGCATATTTGCCAGATCAGCGACGCGGTGATGGGTCAGCCGCTACACGTTGAAGCGGAACTCCACCACGTCGCCGTCCTGCATGACGTAGTCCTTGCCCTCCATGCGGGCCTTGCCCTTGGCTCGGGCCTCGGCGACCGAGCCGGTCTCCACCAGGTCGGCGAAGGAGATGACCTCCGCCTTGATGAAGCCCTTCTGGAAGTCGGTGTGAATGACACCGGCGGCCTCGGGCGCGGTGGCGCCCTTCTGGATGGTCCAGGCGCGGGACTCCTTGGGGCCGGCCGTCAGGTAGGTCTGCAGACCCAGGGTGTCGAAGCCGACTCGGGCCAGGGTCGCCATGCCGGGCTCCTCGACGCCCACCGACTCCAGGAGCTCCATCGCTTCCTCCTCGTCGAGCTCGGCGAGGTCCGCCTCGAGCTTGGCGTTGAGGAAGATCGCCTCGGCGGGGGCGACCAGGGCGCGCTGCTCGGTCTTGAAGTCCTCGTCGACCAGTTCGTCCTCGTCGACGTTGAAAACGTAGAGGAAGGGCTTGGTGGTGAGGAGGTGCAGATCGTGGAGGAGTTCCTCGTTGCCGGAGCCCTGGACGATGCCCGCGGAGAACAGGGTGTCGCCCTTCTCCAGGATCTCCTTCGCCGCCTCGACCGCAGCGACCTTCGGCCCGATGTCCTTCTTGATGCGCGACTCCCGCTGGAGGCGCGGCAGGACCTTCTCGATCGTCTGGAGGTCCGCGAGGATCAGCTCGGTGTTGATCGTCTCGATGTCGTCCTTCGGCGAGACCTTGCCGTCGACGTGCACGACGTTCTCGTCCTGGAAGGCGCGGATGACCTGGCAGATCGCGTCGGACTCGCGGATGTTCGCGAGGAACTTGTTGCCCAGGCCCTCACCCTCCGAGGCGCCCTTCACGATGCCCGCGATGTCGACGAAGTCGACGGTCGCCGGAAGGATCTTCTGGGAGGAGAAGATCTCGGCCAGTTTCGTCAGGCGCGCGTCCGGGACGCCGACCACGCCGACGTTCGGCTCGATCGTGGCGAACGGGTAGTTGGCCGCCAGCACGTCGTTCTTGGTCAGGGCGTTGAACAGGGTCGACTTGCCGACATTCGGCAGACCGACGATTCCGATCGTGAGCGACACGTTGCGACTTCCCGTGGTGTGAGGGCCGGAGGGCCAGTCCCGAAGTGAAAGGGCCAGGGGCCAGAGAGCTGACCGGTCCACCAGTTTACGGCGTGCCCGGCGCCGCACCGGCGGACCTGTCGAACGCATGGCCAAGCTCCGCCCCACGGCGTGTCCGACACCCGATTCGGCACATAAACCGACCTAAGTTGGTCCAGTGGAGCAACACAGGACGCGCCCCCCGGCCCCAGGCACCCGCCGCGACACGCCACCCCTGCCGCCCCTGCCACCCCAGGCGGGCCGGGAAGCGAGCCGGGAGCCGGACCGCGGGCGGACACGCCCGGCGGGCGGGCCCGCCCGCGCCGGCGCCGCGCGCTCCGGCGGTCCTCGTCCCTCCCCCGCCGGGCGTCGGCCCGCGCCTCCCCTGGCGCGGACCGCGGGGGCGGTGCGGTCGGTGCGCCGGATGCCGAACCCCCGGCTCACCGGGCTCGGCGGCGGGCTGTTCAGCGGGGTGCTGATGTTCGTGATCGGGTGCCTGGACCAGCTGCTGTTCGGCGCCTCGCTGACGGTGTACAGCGTGCTGTTCCTGCCGGTGTGCCTGCTGACCGCCCTGTGGGTGCGCGGGGGCGACCTGCTGTCGGCGCCGGTGGTCGTGCCGATCGCCTTCGCCGTGGGCCTGCTGCCCGTGTCCGAGGGCGGGAACGGCGTCGGGGCGCGGCTGATGGGTCTGGTGACGGCGCTGGCGACGCAGGTCGGCTGGCTGTACGCCGGGACGCTGGTGGCGGGAGCGGCCGTCCTCGGGCGCGGACTGCGCCGGGCGGCGGCCCGCCGGCAGACCACGAACCGCCACTAGCCGCGGCTCGTCGGCAGACCGCGGCCCGCCACCAGCCGCGCCCCGCCGCCACCGACGACAGGCCGCCCCGCCGGGCATCACCGCCGGGCATCACCGACGAGCACCACCACAAGGCACCACCGCCAGGCACCACTGCCGGGGACCACTGCCAGGCACCACTCCCAGGCACCGCCGCCGAGCACCGCCGCCGTCGGCAGCCGGGCAGCGGGCAGCCGGGCGACCAGGCAACCGGGCCGACCCAGCCGCCACCAGCCGCCACCAGCCGCCACCAGCCGCCAGCCGACGTCGGCACGTCGCCAGGCACGCCGCTGAGCAGTGCCAGGCCGTCGTCGGCAGCCGGGCGGGCAGGCGGGCCGGGGTAGCGGGTGGGCGCGCGGACGCGGGGCTAGCAGGCGGGCGCGCCGACCGGGACTAGCAGGCGGGCGCGCGGGAAGGGGCTAGTCGCCCTTCGCGGCCCGCATCGCCGCTCCCACGATGCCCGCGTTGTTCTGCAACTCGGCCGGCACGATGTCCGCCCGGATGCCCTCGATGAGGTGCAGGAACTTGTCGGCCTTGCGGCTGACGCCGCCGCCGATGATGAACAGCTCAGGCGAGAAGAGCATCTCGACGTGGGCGAGGTACTTCGTGACGCGGCGGGCCCAGTGCTCCCAGGTCAGCTCGCCGTCCTCCTTGGCCTTGCTGGACGCGCGCTTCTCGGCGTCGTGTCCGTGCAGCTCCAGGTGGCCGAGCTCGGTGTTGGGGACGAGGACGCCGTCGACGAAGAGGGCGCTGCCGATGCCCGTGCCGAACGTCAGCAGGATCACCGTGCCGCTGCGGTCGCGGCCGGCTCCGAAGGACACCTCCGCGACGCCCGCCGCGTCCGCGTCGTTGACCACCGTCACCGGCAGACCGCCCAGCCGCTCGCTGAAGAGGGCACGCGCGTCCGTGTCGATCCAGCTCTTGTCGACGTTGGCCGCCGTACGAATCGTGGAACCGCCGGTGACCACGCCCGGGAAGGTCAGGCCCACCGGTCCCGTCCACTCGAAGTGCTCGACGACCTCCCGCACGCCGTCGGCCACGCCCTCGGGCGTGGCCGGGTGCGGGGTGAGCACTTTGTGGCGCTCCTGAGCCAGGTCGCCCCTGTCCAAATCCACCGGGGCGCCCTTGATCCCGGAGCCGCCGATGTCCACGCCGAAGATCTGCATGGCCCTACGTTACGACGGCCGACTGACCGTCACTCGTCCGAGGTGCCGGTCGTCAGCTGTCCGCCGGACCGGACTGCGCGTCGGAAGCGCCCCCGGGCACGGCGTCGGACACGGCGTCGGACGCCGTACCGCTGCCGCCGCGCTCGGCCGCCAGCGCCGCCGCCTCCTCGCGCAGGTCACGGCGGAGCTCCTTGGGCAGCGAGAAGGTGATGTGCTCCTCGGCCGCCTTGACGAGTTCGACGTCCCCGTAGCCGCGCTCGGTGAGCCAGGCCAGGACCTCCTCGACGAGGACCTCCGGGACGGAGGCGCCGGAGGTGACGCCCACCGTGGTGACGCCCTCCAGCCACGCCTCGTCGATCTCGCTCGCGAAGTCCACCAGGTACGCCTCGCGGGAGCCGGCGAGCTTGGCGACCTCGACCAGCCGCACGGAGTTCGAGGAGTTGCGGGAGCCGACCACGATCACCAGCTCCGCCTCCGCGCCCATCTGCTTCACCGCGAGCTGACGGTTCTGCGTGGCGTAGCAGATGTCGTCGCTGGGCGGGGAGATGAGCAGCGGGAACTTCTCCTTGAGGGCGTCGACCGTCTCCATGGTCTCGTCGACCGAGAGGGTCGTCTGGGAGAGCCACACGATCTTCGACGGGTCGCGGACCTCGACCTTGGCGACGTCCTCGGGGCCGTCGACGAGCTGGATGTGGTCGGGGGCCTCGCCGGAGGTGCCGATGACCTCCTCGTGGCCCTCGTGGCCGATCAGGAGGATGTCGTAGTCGTCGTTGGCGAAGCGGACGGCTTCCTTGTGGACCTTGGTGACCAGGGGGCAGGTCGCGTCGATGGTGGCGAGCCGCCCGCGCGCGGCCTCCTCGTGGACGACGGGGGCGACACCGTGCGCGGAGAACATGACGATGTTGCCCGGCGGGACCTCCTCGGTCCGCTCGACGAAGACGGCGCCCTTACGCTCCAGGGTCTGCACGACGTACTTGTTGTGGACGATCTCGTGCCGGACGTAGACCGGCGCCCCGTACTGCTCCAGGGCCTTCTCGACGGCGATCACGGCACGGTCGACGCCCGCGCAGTAGCCCCGGGGAGCGGCGAGCAGGACACGGCGGCGGCCAGGCGAAGCAGTCATGCGTCCCATCGTAAGGCCGCGTCCGGCGGCCGCCGTCGGCGTACGTGGGTGAACGCGGAGCGGGGTTGTCGGTCGTGGCCGATACGCTCGGGCGCATGGCTGTGAACACGTCCGCGGACGCCCCGCTGCCCGTCGGCGAGATCTCGCGGCTCATCGGAAGCTGGATCGACCGTCTCGGCGCGGTGTGGGTCGAGGGGCAGATCACCCAGTTGTCGCGCCGCCCAGGTGCCGGGGTGGTGTTCCTGACGCTGCGGGATCCGTCGCACGACATCTCGGTGAGCGTGACCTGCTACCGGCAGGTCTTCGACGCGGTCGCGGACGTCGTCGGCGAGGGCGCGCGGGTCGTCGTCCACGCGAAACCGGAGTGGTACGCGCCGCGCGGCCAGTTGTCGCTGCGGGCTGTCGAGATAAAGCCGGTGGGGGTCGGTGAGCTGCTGGCACGGCTGGAGCAGCTGAAGAAGTCCCTGGCCGCGGAGGGGCTCTTCGCGCCCGCCCGCAAGAAGCCGCTGCCCTTCCTGCCGCAGCTCATCGGGCTGGTGTGCGGGCGGGCCTCCGCGGCCGAGCGGGACGTCCTCGAGAACGCCCGGCACCGCTGGCCCGCCGTCCGCTTCGAGGTGCGCAACGTCGCCGTCCAGGGCGTGCACGCGGTGACGCAGGTCGTCCAGGCGGTGAAGGAGCTGGACGGCAGGGACGACGTGGACGTGATCATCGTCGCGCGGGGCGGTGGAAGCGTGGAGGATCTGCTGCCGTTCTCCGACGAGCAGCTGGTCAGGGCGGTCGCGGCCTGCCGCACGCCGGTCGTCTCGGCGATCGGGCACGAGCCGGACAGTCCGCTGCTCGACCATGTGGCCGACCTGCGCGCCTCGACGCCGACCGACGCCGCGAAGAAGGTCGTGCCGGACGTCGGCGAGGAACTGGAGCGGGTGCGGATGCTGCGCGGGCGGGCGCGGCGATGCGTGCAGGGGTTCCTGGAGCGGGAGGAACGCGGGCTCGCCCACGCCCTCGCGCGGCCCGCGATACAGGATCCGCACCGGATGGTCGACGAGCGGGCCGATCACGTCTCCTCGCTCGTCGACCGTTCACGGCGCACGCTCGGGCACCTCCTGGACCGCGCCGACTCCGAGCTGGGCCACACACACGCGCGCGTGGTGGCGCTCTCTCCGGCCGCGACGCTGAAGCGGGGGTACGCGGTGCTGCAGAAGGCGGACGGACACGTGGTCCGGGATCCGGCCGGGGTGACGGCCGCCGAGACGCTGCGCGCGCGGGTCGCCGAGGGCGAGTTCACCGTCCGGGTCGACGACGTCGACCGCTAGGAAGCAACGACCGCAACGACCACGACGACCACCGGGAATGGGTGCATGACGAGCAAGACGGACGAGGCGCTCGGGTACGAGCAGGCCCGCGACGAGCTGATCGAGGTCGTACGGCGGCTGGAGGCGGGGGGGACGACGCTGGAGGAGTCCCTCGCCCTCTGGGAGCGCGGCGAGGAGCTGGCCAAGGTGTGCCGGCGCTGGCTGGAGGGGGCCCGCGCGCGGCTGGACGCGGCGCTGGCCGAGGGGGAGGACGCGGAAGAGGGGGAGTGAGCCGAGTGCCCCCGGCCGGGGGTGGCCGTGCACCGGGACTGTGAAGCGGATCACGCCACTCCGACCCTTTGTTGAACTTTGAACCTTCCCCGCGTACTGTCGGTCCCGTCAGCCTATCCGGACCGCGGTCCGGTACTGGATCCGGACGCCACCCCCCGAGGAAGTTCCCGCATGTCTCTCGCCCTTGACGCCACCGCCCAGGACCTGCTGTTCCGCGAGGCCCACACCGCGAACACCTTCACCGACGAGCCGGTGACCGACGAGCAGGTCCAGGCGATCTACGACCTGGTCAAGTACGGGCCGACGGCGTTCAACCAGACCCCGCTCCGCATCACCCTGGTCCGCTCCGCCGAGGCCCGCGAGCGCCTGGTGCAGCACATGGCCGAGGGCAACCAGGCCAAGACCGCCACCGCCCCGCTGGTCGCGATCCTCTCCGCGGACAACGAGTTCCACGAGGAGCTGCCGACCCTGTTCCCGGCCTTCCCGCAGGCCAAGGACCTGTTCTTCAGCACGCGTCCGGCCCGTGAGGGTGCCGCCGCGCTGAACGCCGCCCTCCAGGCCGCGTACTTCATCATCGGCGTCCGCGCCGCCGGCCTGGCCGCCGGCCCGATGACCGGCGTGGACCTCGAGGGCGTCCGCAAGGAGTTCCTGGACGACGACCACACCCCGCTGATGGTCGTCAACATCGGCAAGCCGGGCGAGGGCGCCTCCTACCCGCGCTCCCCGCGCCTGGCGTACGACGAGGTCGTCACCACCGTCTGACGTCCGACAGAACAGCGGTGGGCGGGAGTTGGCGCCCCGGGGCCGCGCCCGGGGGCGGCCCACGGGGCCCGCCG